>JBBQWL010000004.1:0-186909 GCA_038210625.1 Chitinophagales bacterium
CTTAAGTTCTTTCTATTTTTGGTAACAACATTTCAATTTTTTTTACAGCCTGCTCCATGTTGTGATTTGCTTTCAACTTAAGTTCTTTCTATTTTTGGTAACAACAATTGTGTAGTTCCCCATCAAGAAATATAGTTGTGATTTGCTTTCAACTTAAGTTCTTTCTATTTTTGGTAACAACAGTTTACGGTGAAAGTCAATGCCAGAAAGGATTTGTAGCAAAAATAGAAAGAAAAAACTAACCTAAATGCCCTGATTTTGTACAAAATCAGGGCATTTTTTGTATTTCTGATTTCCTAAAATAGCTCTAATTGCTGGGGAATATTGCCTTGTTCCGCTATTTTCTGGCCGTGAAATATTTCCATCATGCCAAATTGTTTATCGGTAATGGTCATAATACCAATCTTTCCTTTTTCGGGCAATATCTTTTTTACCCTGGCCACATGTACCTGTGCATTTTCCATACTGGCGCTGTGGCGCAGGTAAAGGCTAAACTGGAACATAGCAAAGCCATCAGCCATAATTTTTTTTCTAAAGTCGCTGGCAACCTTCCGCTCCTTTTTGGTTTCGGTCGGCAGATCGTAAAATACAAGTACCCACATAATACGGTATGCATTTAGGCGTTCGGCTTTCATGGTATTTCCGGCAGCAACAGTTTGCGTTGCTCACCGGCATAGCACCTGGCTAGGGATACTGCTGTGCGCTGCATGGCCACCATTAGCGGGCTTTTGTCGCCTGCCAGCATAACATCCAGCGTTGGTATTTTTAACAGCTCTACTTTCAGCTCCTGCGTTAATGTTTCTACCGAGGATGTTTTGGCGATCATGCTCCTTACCACCATATCCACATAAGGCCGGTAGGGTTCCATCATATCATCAGCAAGGCAGTAAGCGTTGTACCGGTTGCGGTGAAAAATACCCAGCGTGGGCAGCAAGCCTGCACCCACAATAGCCCTGGCCATACCCGCCCTTACAATGGCGTAGCCATAGTTGAGCAAATTATTGGGCGGCACTCCATCTCGCTTTCTATAAAAATTCCACGCCGGTGGAAACAGGTTTTGCCAGTAATGGGCCGCCGCCACGGCTTCGCTGTTATCCGCATCTCCGCTTTTTACTTTGGCGGCTAGGTTTTCCAGGAAATAAAACTTGCCCTCCCATTTTTTCAGGATGGCCGCCTGGTTGCTGATTTTAGCTTTTACCGTTTGTTGCCACAACTGTTTCTTCAACG
Source organism: Chitinophagales bacterium (assembly GCA_038210625.1). Lineage (GTDB taxonomy): Bacteria > Bacteroidota > Bacteroidia > Chitinophagales > Chitinophagaceae > Ferruginibacter. Next base: position 1,228 of record JBBQWL010000004.1, read on the forward strand.
GCTCCGTCGCTTCAATCTGCCATTTAAACCGCTCGCTTTGCAGGGTGTTGCTTTCCAGCGGCATCAGCAGTCCGGTAGGGTGGTGGGTATCGTTGCAGGTTACAACGGCCACATTTGCCGAAACTAACTTATCAAGTAAATAATGCGTAAGGCTTATCTGCTGATGTTCCAGCACCAGCATGCCCAGGTCTTCTATTGGAACGGTTCTGTCTTCCTTATCTTCCATCCCTTTTATATGCCGGTAGCTCACCACCATTTGCTCATTGGCAAATTTTAAGAAGCAGGCGTTTTCTATGCAGATAGTGCGTTTAATCATTTTGCTGGTTCATTAAAAAATTCTGATGCTAAATCATCTAGTCTAAACTCATAAACTTTACTCATATTGCCTGAAGCCAGCACATTCGAAATTTACCGTCCCAATATAGAATTGTAAATCGTAAATGCCATTATACAAAATGTATAATTTATTTCATGAGCTGATTGTCTTATTATATCACCCGGCTTTTTGATAGACATTTTCTGCTACATTGCTATAAGCAAGCGTTTTCGATGCAGATGGTGCGTTTTATCATTTGATAATCTTTTTTATGTTCCCTAGCCTTCCAATTTCCAACTTCCAGCAAAATTCTTTAATAATGATTCCATCAAGTGATTTTTGATTTTTTGATTGCGGGCTTCCTACTCCATATTCATTTTGTATCGGATAATTTAATCCACGTTTTTCCTGTTCCTTCTTATTCAAATTAAATATAGTTGTGGCAGATGAGTTTGGAATAAAATTGGCAGTAGTTCCTGATCCATCTATAAATTTATAAACTTGCTTAACTTGAAGCGAATTTATTTTTTCAAGACTCAATAAATCAGGATTTTCTCTCTCTTCTTCTGAAGGCAAATACACTAAATCATTTGGAGATAAAAAGAATAATAGTTTGTCACCAGTTTCATTAATTGTAGGAACAGAGCACACGTTAGGCTTTTTGTTTTCAATAGCCCCTTGCTTTTGGTTTTCAATTATAATGTTAAGAGGAATTGCTTCATAATTCCTATGACCTTTTTTATCTATGTAGACCGCAAAAAATAGATTTGTCCCATCCGCAGCTACAACAAACTTATCTTTCTTATTTCCACTTTCACCTACATTAAATTTGTTTCCTTTCGGTTCGTATGTCCTTACTTTATAAATAGGGTGATGCGCTTTTCCGCCGTTCAGCTTTTTTATATTTTTATTCAATTCATCTAATCCATCTGTTGAAAATGCTAATTCTGGGTGCTCAGATATTTTATCTTCATTTATTTCGTTATAGTTCCTTAAATGATTTGATAATATTTTTTGGATACCTGTATCGGTAATAGTTTGAATTCTTTTTTGATTAAAACTTTCATCAATTTTTTCTCTAGAAGCCACATTACTCGTATCTAAATAATAGATCTCCACTTTTGAAATATCTGTATCGTTCCAATTGTTGTCATTTTCTTTGAAAAATTTAATTAGTTGTTTCTTATCATATCCTTTAGTGATTAGTAACTTGACCTGTTGTTTTAAAGCTTTGTCAACTAAGGACTCCCAATTATCTAACCCGAGAGAGAGAACTACTGTTTTCTTGAAATGTAAAGACACCCCACCATACACAGTTTCTTTGTGTAAAGGTTTTCTTATTGCCCAGTTATCTCCCTTGCTCTGCTTCATTTGTACTTTAGTAAGTTGGCCTTCTTCATCTTTCTTCCATTTTTTAAAATGATTAATAGTTTTATTTATAACTCTGAGATTTTGTTTGAAACTTACTAATGTGGTAAACAAAGATTCTTTTGCCTGCAGTGTAAAGTTTTCCCATGGAGGGAAGAAAGTCCACTTATAGTTTTGGGTATTTCCTGTATTGTATTTTTTAAAACAAATTTTATTTCTCAGGTCAAACCTTAAATCCTTTTTATCAGAAAGGGCATACTCGTTGTTAAGATAGTTGATATGGCTTCTTGTAGCGCATGCTATTACTAAAGCATCCAAAGAATGATGCCGGTGATCTATTCTTTTTTTATTAAATCCCTTTTGTAATTCTAGGGGAACCTGGGGCAAAAATTTATTTATGGCAGGATTTAGTTCTCCAAAATTAGTGCTGTTGGTTAATGCATTCATTCGGATAAATCTTGGAGCAATTAACTCATTCCAAATTTCATTCAATCCCCAATCTTGTTTTAAAGTACTGGTGATAGAACCATTGCTTGAAATTACATTTTTGGAAGTTGTTTCCTGTTCACCTTCTTCCCTTACAATATTAGATAACAGATTTTTTACTACCTTACTAATATACCTGCTGTCATTTAATTGTCTTTGTATAAATGTTTCCGGTATATCTTCCATGAGTAACTTTTTCATTTTGCCTTTGGTCTTTGCAAAATATTTTTTTACATGGCTTTCAAAATCTTCTTTCTTTTTTATTTCTACAATTCTTCCAAAGTTTAATGTTACTTTTTCGCCTCCGTGATTCTTGATAAATTCAAATGCAAGTTGGTTATCTTTTAGTTTATTTACTTCAGCTTCGCAAATCACTTTGTTACTGAAAGAATCATCAAAGTATCGGGATTGTGGAATAATATGTTCTATTTCATAAGCTGGTGTAAATAATTTATTCAAAGGAATAATGGCTCCTGTATAGGGCGACGCATAACCCTGCTGAAGCCAAAGTTTATAACGTATAAGTTCTGATTTAGTAGGCAACGCCGTTTTGCTTATTTTTAAAATATCCTCTGGAATTTCATCTTCTGCATTTATAATTCCTTCTTCATATATTTTTAAAATTTCCTGCTGACTTGGAGAATAGGGACGTACATTCTCCACAGTATTGTCATGCATTAGCTCTGCAAGCAGTGCTTTTATTCTTAGGTTAGTGTTTTCATTTTCTGTTATCTGGGAAGTCATTTGTTTTCGCTTATCAGAAGGGTTCTTCATCTCACGGCCTAATTCAATATGAATTTCATCGAAGAAGTTTTCTTTTCCTTGCCCGTGGGTTTTCCAAATGTCTTTTACTACTTGTAATGTTTCATTTATTACCTGTTCCACAATGGGGTTACGAAGCGAATGTTGTTCTAAGCGTTGAATTTCATTTGCAGTGTACCATTTTTTTACTTCTCCTTCTTCTGAGTGTCTTCCATATGCCGCATAGCAGGCAATATATAATTCTAAACCTTTGTAGGCTGAAATGTCATCATCGATACTCTCCAGTTTTTGAAGCAGCTTTGTATTAATCCCTTTTTCATTGCTTGCTTTATGTTTTATCTTTTCTTTTACTGACGTTATATTTTCATGATAGCTTTTAACGTGTTGTAAAACATTTGTTTCATTCCAGTATTTACCCATCCTCATTAATGGTAATAGCTTTTTAATTGCTTTTGCAGAGTAAGAGCCATACTCTTTTTCAATACGTGGGTATTTTTTAAATTGTTCAACAAAGCCTTCGTCTAGTCCATGTTTTTTTGCAAAGGACGTTAGTGCCTTTTGTATATCGTTTTTATCTTCAACTGAATAAAGGATATGCCAAAGTGATTCTTCAATTTCTTTTGTTAGGAAATTAGCGACTACATTTTCAACTTTTGATAGCCGGGTTTTTATTTGTGAATGTGTTTCATTGCATGGGTAGCTTTTATCTTCTACAAAATTCCATCTGTATTTTTCAACTTCTTTTTTAAGGTTAAAAGCTGGATATTTTAAAAAAGCTTTCTGGTCAACTTCTTTTCTTTCATTAAGCCATTCAAAAAGATTTACCCAATCTTCGTCTTTTTGTAAAAAGTTAGTTGTCACTTCCTGGTCTGTCTCTCTGATAAATACTTTAAGATTTTTCATCCATTGCCATAACCGGAACTCCTGGAAAAGTGGATGTGATTTAGCTATAGCTTTTATTGGTTCAGTTACCAATTTTCCTTCTTTGTTTTTATGAGTTCTGCTTTCATAGCGGCAGTTACTAATAAGTGATTTCTTACTTTTTAATGGCCGTTGATAGAAAATAATGTCATTTAAAAATAGGTAGGTAAAATCTTTATTGCCGATGTTATTTCTGTGAGCTTCGTTGTTTCTATATAACTCTTCTATGCAAGCTTCGAGAATATTTTCATTATTTAGTTCAATATGAAATTCTTTTTGTTTATTAAGAATAGTTTGGAGTTCAGCTTTGTAGAATTTACGTTCAATAGTGCGTACTAAATTCCCATTTATTTTTTGTTCCGGCTTTTTTAAAAGCGTATCATAAATATAACTTCCAACAGTTTTATTGGATTTTTGTATTTTTTCTTCTGTACTCTTTTTAATCGCTATCCAGTCTTTTTCGGAATCAACAGCTTTAAAACTTCTTCTTTCTTTTCCGTCTTTATCTTTCTTTATACTTCCATCTTCATTTAGTTCAGTTGTTACTATAAACTCTTTTGTTTTCCCAATCCAATCTAATGGCGTCTTACTGGTTCGCCTGTATATCCAACCATTTTCTAAAATTACATTGTACCAAATTTCATCTTTCCCTTTTTTATCGCCACTATCTTTAACATCTACTACATTCAAAGAATGAAATTCAATTAATTTACAATTATCATCTTCTTCATCTTCCCCACGTAATTGATAATAACCTCTCTTTTGATTAAAATTGAGTAAAAGCCAAGCCAATTCTTCTTTCTGGATCTTGCTTGTAAGTGCTTTCTTTCTCAAATAATATATTGTCCAGTCAAAAGGTACTTTTTTATTTTCAGAAACTAATTCGGGTTGATGTTGGGCAAAGTCTTTAAGCATCTCATCAAATGATTTCCTAAAGAGAAATTCGTTTTGTTTAGTTTCATCATTAAATTTATAAGCTAACTTAGGTTCAGTTTCCTTAATAAATTGACCTGGCTTTTTTTCAAAATCTATTTGATCCGCATAATGTTCAGGAAGAAAGCCAATGATATTTAAAACCCGGTGTAATCTTTCCCTTCTAAGTAACTGTCTTTCTCTTAGTCTTCTAACACCTCGGTAGCCGGTTCTTTCAGCTGTTTGAGAAATTGAATTGCCTTTATCAAAATCACCCAATATCTCTTGAGACATCGGAATAATCCTGCTCCCCATATCAATAATTTCTCCTTTTCTTTCTGTGGCATTTTGTTCTATCAATGCCCATCCAATAGAATTTGTACCTAAGTCAAGTCCAAGAATCTTGCTCATAATTTTATTTGGGTTTTTAATTTTAAGTATTATTTTTACTGTATTGAAAGCAAATCACAATAAGGATTATTCCGTTGTGAATACATTTAAAGCGGCGCAAGTCGCTTTTTTTTATGGTTAAATATTACACTATCATACCGGTACTTCGGAAAAAGTGTTTGCAGGTTGTTATAAAATTCGAAGGCAGTTTACCACTACTTTTTAACGCCGGAAAAATTACTGCCGCAATATGCAGTACAATTGGCAATGTCCACTATGAGGGTTTCATGTTGGTATGATTTATCGTTTAAAAAAGGGTTGTTTGGTTATATCAAGCACGTTATAATAAAATCAATAGCATCAACAGTATTAAATGGAATTACTTCTCGCCTGACTAATACAATTGCAGCTGGCGGTTATTGACAGGAGATGAGCGGATAAAAATCTTGACTTAGATTTTAAAGATAGTATAGAAAAAGTAGATTTATAGAATAATGCTTTTTTATTTTAACTGGTTTATCAGTAACGGTTAGTCGCAGTAAAATGGATTGTTTTAACCGGTGACAGGCAACTCCTTTTCAAAACAAACACTATTATCCATGTGTTGATATTGCCCGTAATTGGGGATTATTTTGTAATGCCTTTTTTTATACAAGGCAATGGCCTCCGGTTGATTTTTGCCTGTTTCCAGTATGCATTTTTTATAGCCCAGTTCGGCGCTCCATGTTTCCAGCGCCTGTAGCAGGGCCGATGCAATGCCCTTGCCCCGGCGGTCGGGTAAAACAAACATGCGTTTAACTTCCATTGTATCGGGGTTCAATTCCCTGATTGCCCCGGATCCTACCGGCACATTGCCATCGTAAGCCACCAGCGCATATTTTATGGTTGCGGTTTTATTAAACTGCGCATAAAATGCATGGTCATCTCCATCTGTTATTTTTAAATCCTGGTCTAACAGTTGTACCAGTTCCTGGAAATGGGCGTCATTTGAATTTGTTCTTTTTGTTGTAATCATAATTTTAAAATTACCAAAAACAATGATTGAATGGAAGGATGTTTATAGCACGGCAAGAAATGGATGAAGCTTATTGCTAAAATACCATTATTTAAAATGCCCTTACGGGTTAATTGTTTGAAGAGTATATAAATTACTGGCAGGCAAAAGCTTTGGCTAAAATGCAGCCATTTAAAACAGTAAAAGCCTTCCTGTCTCATTTAGGCTGGATTGTTGAAAATTTTCCCCTTAAAAATTATTTTTAATTCCCCAAACTTTAGTTTTCAGCGTAACCAACTCGTTTCATCTACTTATCACAGGTGCTGAATGTTGGCAGGTATTTGGTAAGTATAACCCCGTAAAATAACAAGCTGAAATCAATTTACTCTTTTAACGGTTCAAATAATGCCTAACCAAATTTTTATTGCCGGTCTTCACAATATGGCGGACCAGGTTTATTTTTTTAAGTCGTTTTTCCGTAACATTTTTAAAAAAGGATTTGAGTGGGAAGAATTGTTCCGTCAAACCTACCTGATTGGTTATAAATCAATTGGTATAGTTACGTTAACAGGTTTTATACTCGGTATTGTTTTAACGCTGCAATCGCAGCCGACTATGAAAGATTTCGGTGCCGAAAGTTACATTCCCCGCATGGTATCAGTGTCTGTAATAAGAGAGATAGGTCCGGTAATTATTGCATTGATATGCGCAGGAAAAGTTGCTTCCGGCATTGGGGCAGAATTAAGCAGTATGAATGTGACAGAACAGATTGAAGCCATGGAAGTATCAGGCGCCAACCCTGTACAGTTTTTAGTAGTTACCCGCATCTTAGCTTGTATTATTATGGTGCCCCTGCTCACCATTTTTGCAGATGCCATGGCCTTGATTGGCGGCTTTACTGCTACTATTTTAAGCGGCGATATTACCGCCAAACTATATTTTACCAATGCCCTTACCATATTGGATTACAGCGATCTGCTGCCAGCTTTTTTTAAAACCATCCTGTTTGGATTTGCTATTGGTTTTGTAGGTTGTTTTAAGGGCTTTACTTCCAACAACGGCACAGCCAGTGTTGGACTTGCAGCAAACTCTGCCGTTGTAACATCTTCAGTATGGATTATTATTATCGACGCCATTGTTGTACAGGTTACCAATTCAATTTTATACAGTTAAACAATGGAAGCAGAAAAAGTAATAGAAGTAAAAAACCTGGTCAAAAGCTTTGGAACCAGGGCAATTCTTTCCGGTATCAGTTTTAATGTACACAAGGGTGAAAATGTGGTGATACTGGGTAAGTCGGGAACAGGTAAATCTGTAACCATTAAATGCATTGCGGGTTTGCTTAAACAAGACGAAGGAACATTGAAAGTATTTGGTGAAGATGTAAATGAACTGGATGAAGATGCGCTGAAAGCGTTGCGTTGCAGACTGGGATTTTTGTTTCAAAGTGCTGCCTTGTACGATTCCATGACAGTTCGTGAAAACCTGGCGTTTCCCTTAAAACGGGTGTTGAAGATAAAAGACAAAGCAGAAATTGAAAGCCGCTGCATTGAGGTATTACGTTCCGTGGGCCTGGAAGATGCCATTGATAAAATGCCGGCCGACTTAAGTGGCGGTATGCGTAAGCGTATGGGACTGGCCCGTACACTGATTGTTAAACCGGAGATTATTTTATACGATGAACCAACTACCGGCCTTGACACAATTACTTCGAAAGAAATTAGCAGTCTTGTTCTGGAAATGCAGGAACAGTATGATGCTACATCGGTAATTATAACACATGATATACCGTGTGCAAAAATTACTGCGGACCGGGTGCTGATTTTGGATGAAGGCAAATGCCTTGCTGAAGGTACCTATGCAGAACTTGAAAACAGCGACAACGAATTTATACGCTCATTTTTTAAATAATTAATATGAATATTTCTGCGGCTCAAAAAACAAGAACCGGAATCTTTGTAGTCATTAGTTTGCTTTTATTAGTGGGATTGATTTTTTTAATAGGCAAACAAAAAAATTTATTCAGCCGTACTTTTTTGGTGTATGCCAATTTTAAAAATATTGCTGGTACCAAAGAGGGTAATTTTGTCCGCTTTGCAGGTATCAACATCGGCACAGTGCAAACCATTACTATTATTAACGACACCACTGTACAACTGGCATTGAGTATTGAGGATAAAGTAAAACAATACATAAAAACAGACGCTATCGCAAGTATTGGTAGCGATGGATTGATGGGTGATAAACTGATATTGATTGCGCCGGGCAAGGATGGATCGCCCATAGCAAAAAGTGGTGACCAGTTACAAAGCGCCAATCCCTTAAACGTTGATAAAGTAATGAATAATCTTGCTAAAATTGCCGACAACGCAACCGTGCTTACAGAAGGCCTGGCCGAAATTGTTACGAAAGTTAACCAGGGTAAAGGGTCACTTGGCCGCCTGATGAACAATGATAACCTTGCCCGCAAAATGGAGACAACCATCGCTACGGCCAATGAAACCGCCGCCAGTATTAAAACCACTTCCAATACAGTTAATGAAAATATGCAGGCAGTAAAGAGCAGTTTTTTACTAAGGGGTTATTTTAAACGGAAAGAGAAAAAGCGGATTAAAGATTCCACAGAAAAAGCCAATAAATTAATAGCGCCCGAAAAAATGAAGAAGGATGGCGGTAAAAAAGACGAGGCAAAAAAAGACGATGCCGAAAAAGATAATTAACCGTCATTAAATTTTGCCCCTGGTAAATAGAACACACCATCTTTCCTGATACGATACAAACATCCCTGCCTATGTAGGTCTGTCGGATGTATTGCGGATAAGCCCTATACCTGCACCGAAGAAAATAATGCCTAACAGGCCGTACATCACAATGGTTTTAACATTGCGCACACCGGCACCGGAGTTCATGAAATAATAGCCTGCGGTGATCAGTCCTATAACACCCAGCAAGGTGAGGATAATTCCAATGATTCTTTTTTCCATAATGATTTTTTTATTCAAATGCAAACGGGATGCCGTTTTGAAATTGCGATAAAAAAACTTGTGGAATGAATTGTAAAAATTACAGCTGGTTGTTATAATTGTAAAAGATGGGAGCAAAAAATTGTATTGCAGCCACCGCAATTTGCATGTTTATTGTGTGCTCAATATTCCATAATCTCAATCTTCCTGAAGTCCATAGGATGACTGTTGGATTGCAATGAAATATAGCCACTGGTTACCGCGTCTTTTCCGCCAATAATAAATTTCTTTCCTTCTGCATTGGCAGGGTCGTAATGCGGATTTTCAAATTGAAGAATTTGTTCACCGTTTACAAAGTGCATGATCCTTCCATTGTTCACATCAATTTCAGCAGTCACCCATTCGTCGCCATTAAAAGTTTCTTTAACTGTTGGCGCAGTGCAGTAGTCGGTATTTCTTTTTCCCTCAATTTCAACATACATGCCCGAAGCGCATATTTCACCGGTGGGGCGTTCTGTTTTTCCATCGCCGCCGTGCAGGTTGTATTCCAGGCAAACCGGAAATTGTTGATGTAAACCTACTGTCCCCGGGGGCTGGCAATAATACTGAATCCCGCCATCTTTAAAACCCCAGGAAGGTGCGCCGGGCGTTAGTTTGCCAACAAAACGATATTCTACTTTTAATCGGAAATTGGTAAATTTTTTATTGAAGTACAAAGCGCCAAACCGGTTGGCAAAGCTGTCGTATTTATCGTACCGGGTGCTTAAAATTCCATTCTCTACGCGAAAAGTTTTACCAAAATTTTCCCCCAGTTTATAGCCATTTATTTTAGCGTCCCATCCCTGCAGGTTCTTTCCGTTAAACAAGCTTGTCCATTTGCTGTTGCTGCGTCCTGTTTCATTCAGCTTCACTGTAGTGCAGCCTTGCAATACCAGCAATAATATGATCGCCATCCATTGTACTTGTTTCATATCAAAAAATATTTTGGGTAAGATAGTGAAATAACGGGGTTCTCAAAATTTTTGCAGGTTTGCTCAGTGGGCGTTTAAAATGCCGTTTTTTTTCAGGCTTTATTGCTTGGAAAAAATTGCCTTTAAGGCGTTGAAACGTTAAGGCAGGAAATAGATAGAACGTCCAAACGACTAAACGGCAATTATAGTTACGACGCGGTGATGCCACAATCAAAAATGCATGCTTTGCGGATGTTTAAATTAATGGGTTAACTTTCGGCCATAGAAAAACAGTAAAACATGCGTACAATATTTTTTACAATTTTGATGATGAGTAGTTTTTTAATGCAGGCTGATGGCCAGAAGTTGAAGCGTTTTGATGAAAAAAATGTACAGGTAAATTGGCAGCTGATCGCCAATAGTTACAAACAATCCACCGATGCGTTTTGCGCTTTCACAATCGTAAACAACAGCAAAATATCTTTTCCGGCAAGTGGCTGGGCAATTTATTTTACTTCCAATAGTGATATTGCCACCACTACATCACCCGCTGGCATTACTGTTACGCATATCAATGGCGATATCTTTAAACTCTTTCCTGCTGCGGGTTTTAAAGGGTTAAAGGCAAAAGATTCCGCCCGCATTGAATATAATTCGCCCGGACTTTTAATTAACCGTTCACTGGCACCGTCCGCATTATATATTGTTTGGGACAATGACCCCACCAATGGATTTACGCTTACCAATTACACTATTGGTTCGCTGCAAAATGCTACCACCGGTTTGGTAACGCCTGAAAAAATCTATCAACAAAACAGTATCATCAAAGATATTCCGGCTGCCGAATTGCCTAAAATATTTCCAACACCGGCCAGTTACAAAGAGACTGGCGGAACATTTTTATTAATGGCAGATGTAGCCGTGGAGGCAGATGCAGACTTTCAAAAAGAAGCCGCTTTTTTATCGCAGGCATTGAAAAGCCTGGCAGGCAAAAAGCCATTGGTTGTGGGCGATGCGGGAGCAAATAAAATAATGTTGAAAAAAGAATTGATGGCAAAAGAAGCGTATACATTATCTGTAACCAGTACCGGTATTGTTATAAAAGCCGGTTCCGGCGCTGGTATTTTTTACGGCATACAATCGCTGCGGTCGTTGATATTGCCAGGCACAGCAGGTGCTTCACCAGGGACTTTTTTAATCCCTACGGTTGAAGTGCAGGACGCACCACGTTTTGGTTTTCGCAGCCTGATGATTGATGTGGCCAGAAATTTTCAACCAAAGCAGGAGATTTTAAAAACACTCGATTTAATGGCGCAATACAAAATGAATGCATTGCATTTGCATTTTAGTGACGATGAAGGCTGGCGCATTGAAATTCCATCATTGCCTGAACTGACAACCATTGGCTCCCAACGGGGACACTCTTTGGATAGTAAAACCATGTTGCCCGCCAGTTATGGTACCGGTCCGGTGGCAGGTAAAGGGGCTGGCAGCGGGTATTACACCAGAAATGATTTTATCGAAATATTGAAGTACGCAAAGGAGCGCTACATAGAAGTGATTCCGGAAATTGAATCGCCTGGTCATGGCCGTGCAGCTATTAAAGCCATGGATGCCCGGTATGACAAATTAATGCAGGCAGGTAACAAGGCCGAAGCGGAACGCTATTTATTAAGGGATATAAATGACCAGTCGGTTTACAGTTCTGCGCAAATGTGGACGGACAATGTGATGTGTGTGGCCCTGCCTTCGGTTTATACTTTTATGGATAAGGTAACCGATGAACTGATCGCCATGTATAAAGAAGCCGGTGCGCCCCTCCATACCATTCACATGGGTGGTGATGAAGTGCCTGGCGGCGTTTGGGAAAAATCACCGGTAAGTTTGCAGCTGTTGAAAACCAATCCGGAGCTAAAAGATATCAATGACCTCTGGTATTACTACTACACAACGGTCAATAAAATGCTGCAGTCAAAAGGCCTTTTTATGTCGGATTGGGAAGAAGCAGGGATGCGTAAAACCATGCTGGACGGAGAGAAAACACTGATCGTTAATCCACGTATGGCCAATGACAATATCCGCCTGCATGTATGGAATAATATGGTAGGATGGGGCAACGAAGATTTGCCCTACCGGTTGGCCAACGCTGGTTATAAAGTAGTGCTTTCCTGCGTAAGCAACAATTATCTTGACCTTTCCTATTTTAAATCACCTGATGAACCAGGCTATTATTGGGGTGGTTTCCAGGATATTGATAAACCCTTTTATTTTATTCCATACGACTATTATAAAACCAGTAAAGAAGATGCTGCGGGCAACCCGGTCGATCCATCTTATTTTAAAGGAAAAGACAGGCTGACTGAGTTTGGCAAATCCAACATAGCCGGAGTACAGGGTTTGCTGTGGGCAGAGAATATTCGTTCCACGCAGGCGAGGGATTATATGTTGCTTCCCAAAGCGTTAGCAGTTGCAGAACGTGCCTGGGCAAGTGATCCGGAATGGGCAGTAACCAAAGACAACACTAAGTTTACAGCATTATATAATGAAGCCTGGTCGGTATTTGCCAATGTAATGGGCAAAAGAGAATTGCCCCGGCTGGATGAGCTGGCAGGCGGATTTAATTACCGCATACCAACAGTGGGTGCTATGGTAGAAAATGGAAAGGTGGTTGCCAATGTACAACTCCCCGGATTGACGATACGGTATACCTCGGATGGAACTGAGCCAACTGTGAAAAGCAAGGTATACACCGGGCCTGTTGCAGAAAAAGGGATCATCCGCCTAAAAGTATTTAACGGCAAGGGACGCAGCAGCAGAACGATTAGTGTTGAAAATAAGTAGTGCCGCAGTAATGTCAAATGACGGATCGTTTTGTGTATGGTGTGTGGTCACTCGTGAATGATTGACCATTCACTATTCAATGTCGTTTACTTACAGATAACAAGTTTTCAATACATAACCTCAACAAAATCATCAACGTAAAGAAGTGCTTAAGTCAACTACATTGATTCACTTTTGCCGATTCATACTTAACTTAACACTTGAAGAAATATTATTTGCTGAGGTAAGTATGGCTGTTTGTGCAATGATTTATTGTGTATCTTAATGCGCCAATTGGCTTGCTAAATAATATGATGTATGAAAAAATTATTAGTTCCTGCAGTACTTGTTTCATTGATTGCGATACAGCTATTTTCCTGCAAAGGAAAAGTAACATCGGAAGATGGATACAACACCACCATCAGTTTTGCTCCCGGTGATGAAAGCAAAATAGTGGAAGCGTTTTTATCTATCAAAGACAGTACTTCTATCTTGTTGAAACAAGGCACTTATAAATTTGATAACCTCAGTATCGCGGAGGTAAACCATATCCGCATCAGGGGAGAAGGTTATGATAAAACGATTCTTGATTTTTCTGGTCAAACCCAGGGCGGAGAAGGTATAAGGATAACAGGCGTAAAGGGCTTTACGATAGATGCCATGACGATCAGGGATTCTAAGGGAGATTTAATTAAAATAAACAAGAGCCGTGATGTTACCATCACCAACCTGCATGCGGTTTGGAAAACTGCGGATAGCACCAGCGGCGGTTATGCTATTTACCCCGTATTGTGTAAAAATGTCTTGATTGAAAATTGTTATGCGGAAGGCTCTTCCGATGCCGGCATTTATGTTGGTCAATCAGATAGTACGATTGTACGAAAATGCAAGGCTGCTAAAAATGTGGCTGGTTGCGAAATAGAAAACACATCGCATGCACAGGTATACGACAATGAATTTTACAACAACACCGCCGGTTTTTTGATTTTTGATTTGCCCGGACTTTCACAACGGGGCGGCTATGCAAAAGCGTACAATAATTATATTCATGATAACAACAACAGGAACTTTGCCAAGGCTGGCAGCTTCGGCACCATTTCGGGCGTGGGCAATGCATCGCCGGGCAGCGGCGTGATTATTTTAGCGGCTTCCAATATTGAAATCTATGGCAACAGGATCATCAACAACAATTCCTCTTCTGTTACCATCGCTTCCGGATTTTCTGTAGATGATAAGGCGGCCGAAAAAATCAACGACCAGTATTCTCCCATCTCTACCCATGTAAAAATTTATGACAACACCATAGAAATGGGGAATGCGTTTCCTGAACCTGCTTACCAGCATCATATTGGTAAATTACTGGTGGCCATCGAACAAAAATTAAACGCACAGGATCCTGCCCGAAAAAATAAACGCATGCCGTTGATTATGTACGATGGTTTTTCGAGCAACATATTAACGGGCGGAAAAAATGCCAATCCTGATTCCATCTGCATCAATCAGCCCGGCGACAATGTGTTTGTAAATTCCAATTTTATCAACATGTCGCAACCAGAAAAATGGCATCCGGACACTAATGTCAGTGCATTTATTTGCAAATAGATTTGGTGGTGTTTTTTGAACTAACGGTTTTTAATTTTACTTATAACCCTGCATCATGCGGACAATATATGCTTTAACGATTGTGATTTGTATGGTGGCTGCGGCGATAGTTGGCATGCAAAGCTGTAATAATCAAGCCAAACAATTTGTCAATATTGGCGGTGCAAACGGAGCATTTCAATTTAAAGAAAAGCTTTCTGAGTACGGTTTTTTTACGAATCAACTCAACGATTTGCGACCAGCTCAACAGGTTGTACGCTACGAATTGAGCACTCCATTATTTACCGATTATGCTGTTAAAGACCGCTTTGTTTTTTTGCCAACAGGAGCCACTGTAAAATATACGGCTTCCGGTGTGCTGGATTTTCCAGACTCCACGATCATCATTAAAAATTTTGCGTACACCAATACAGCCCATCAAAAAATAATGATTGAAACCAGGCTGCTGGTAAAAGATGCTGCCGACAAAAAATGGAAGGTGATGAACTACCTGTGGAATGAAGAACAAACAGATGCAGTGAAGCACATCACCGGGGCCCGTTTGCCCATCACATTGCTGGATGATGAAGGGAAGCCACATAACACTACCTACCAGGTGCCCAATACAAACGATTGTAAAAGATGCCATATCAACAATGAATCACTTACACCCATTGGCCCCAAAGCAAGGAATTTAAATTATACCATGCAGGGGCAAACGGAAAACCAGCTTGCGCAATGGGCGGCAAAAGGGATGCTGACCGGCTTACCCGATTTGAGCAAAGTGGAGCAATTGCCGAACTGGAAAGATGATACACACTTCAGCCTGGAACAAAGGGCCAGGGCCTACCTGGATATGAATTGCGCACACTGCCACACCAAAGGCGGCGATGCCTTCAACACCGGCTTATTTTTAGAATACCAGCAAACAAATGCCCAACAATTAGGCTTTATGAAAGTACCGGTTTCTGCCGGTGGCGGAGCAGGTGGAATGAACTATGACATTGTTCCCGGCGATGCGGCGCATTCTATTTTAGCTTACCGGATGAACAGTACAGAAACGGGTACTGCAATGCCGGAACTGGCCCGGACTATTATTCATAAGGAAGGTGTGCAACTGATACACGACTGGATTCAAAACATGCCCAAGCGGGGAAAGAAATAGACTGGTTTTTTTATTTTTTGTTACAGCAGATGATTTCACCATTGAATCTGTTGAGCCAATTTCATAGAGCCATTCTTCTATTTTTTTCGAATTAAGATTGCAATTGTTGCACAGAACACTATACCATATCTTATGATTATCGACTATAATTTTGTATCCAATTTAAGAATGTAATACCACTACTGCCTGCTAAATATTTTATAATTGTGCCATAAATAAAAAAAGTAAATTTGTAAAAACAATACCATCATGGGTGCGGCAAAATCTTTAGACAAAGAGATAACACAATATCTTCCACAGTTAAATGTGCAGCAAAAAAAAACAGTATTGACTGTTGTAAAAACATTTGTGAAAGATCAAGCGGACTGGTGGGATGAAATAGGCGAAGCGCAGCAAAAGGCTATCGATACATCATTGGCGGAAATGAAAGCAGGAAAGCTAACACCGCATGAAACCGTAATGAAAAAATATAAAAAATGACTGAAGAGGTAGTGGATGCCATACTTTGGACAAACAGTGCTACAACCTCTTTTCAAAATATTATTAACTGGCTCAGGCAGGAATGGTCAGATAAGGAGGTAGATAAATTTACCCATCGCACAGAAGCAATGATTTTCGTATTAAGACGACATCCTGAAATGTGCCGAACATCTGCTAAAAGAAAAAATGTACGCATCGGTATTTTAGATAAACATACCCAGGTGATTTATAATTACCAACCTAGAAAAAAGCGGATTGTGCTGTTACTATTTTGGGGAATGAAGCAAAACCCTGCAAAATTTAAATACTAAGCAGCAGGGCAGCGAAGCCATCAGCAAATTTTCAGATATAGAGTTTTGCGTCGCGAATAATCTACTTACAGCCCGCTGCATTCAACGCATGCGATAATTTGAAATGTTTACCTTGCAATCAGCCTTACTTGCTGAAGCCTTTTATTTAATAATAGTTAAAAAATGATAAAGCTATGCCAGGAGATTCATCTGCTGTTAACCTCAACATAAAAGGCGTTGCCGCCAATACATTTGATGCCATCGTAATTGGCTCCGGCATCAGCGGTGGCTGGGCTGCAAAAGAGTTGTGCGAACAGGGTTTGAAAACACTGGTGCTGGAACGAGGGCGCAACGTGGAGCATAAAAAAGATTACCCCACCGCAATGAAAAGCCCCTGGGAATTTACCCACCGCGGACGATTACCATTGGCAATTGAAAAAGAAAATCCTATCATCAGCAAGTGTTATGCATTTGATGAAGGTGCGCAGCATTTTTTTGTAAAAGATAAAGAACATCCGTACGTACAGCAAAAGCCTTTTGACTGGATAAGAGGTTACCAGGTGGGAGGAAAATCGCTGATGTGGGCAAGAGAAACCCAGCGCTGGAGCAAGTACGAGTTTGAAGCGCCACAAAGGGACGGCTTTGCGGTGGACTGGCCGATACGCTATGATGACCTGGCACCCTGGTACAGCCATGTAGAAAAATTCGCCGGCATCAGTGGCAATAAAGATGGCATTGAAAATTTACCGGATGGTGAATTTTTACCGCCCTGGCAACTCAATACGGTTGAGAAAAAAATACAGGAACGGGTGAATGCCGCTTATAAAGACCGGAAGATGTTGATGGGCCGTTGCGCCAATCTTACCGTGCCTACGGAGGTGCAGTTAGCGCAGGGGAGAGGACAATGCCAGGCCCGTAACCTTTGCCAGCGGGGATGCCCGTTCGGGGGTTACTTTAGTTCTAATTCTGCAACATTACCCTGGGCGCAAAAAACTGGCAACCTTACGCTTCGTCCGGATTCGGTAGTACATTCTATTATTTACGATGAGCAAAAACGCAAAGCCGCGGGCGTTAGGGTAATCGATGCACATACCAAACAGGCGACGGAATATTTTGCGAAAATTATTTTTGTGAATGCCGCTTGTTTAAACAGCAATTTAATTTTACTCAACTCAACTTCCAACCGTTTTCCGAACGGGCTGGGCAACGACCATGATATACTCGGCAGGTATATGGCCTTTCAAAATTACCGCGGTTCGCTTAGTGCCACCATTGAAGGATTTGAAGAAGATTATTATTATGGCCGAAGACCGGTCTCACCGCTGATGCCCAGCTTTAGAAATGTGTATCAGCAGGACACCGATTTTCTCCGCGGCTACCTGGTGTTTTGGGGAGCTTACCGCAACACCGGCGCGGCTACTAATGAAGCCATTGGCGCCGCGTATAAAGAAGCTATGAGTGAGGCGGGTGCCTGGAGCGTGTACATGAGCATGCAGGGAGAAGTAATTCCGACCCACGATAAACAGTTGAGCCTGAGTAAAGACCTGAAAGATGAATGGGGCATTCCGCAGCTGGTAACCAATATCGGGTATGACGAGAACGATGAAAAAATGGTGAAGGATTTCCTGGAACAAGGGGCCGCCATTTTACAGCAGGCAGGGTGCCAAAACATAGTGCCTAACGACAGCAAACAGGCACCAGGATTGGATATACACGAAATGGGTGGCGCCAGGATGGGCAAAGATCCGGCCACTTCTATATTAAATAAATGGAACCAGGTGCATAGCTGCAGCAATGTTTTTGTAACAGATGGCGCTTGCATGACGTCTGTAGGCAATCAAAACCCTTCCCTGACTTTTATGGCTCTTACCGCCCGTGCGGCAAGCCGGGCCGTTGAGGAATTGAAAAAGGGGAATTTGTGAAAATTGCAGCATAGTATAATATTATTTGTTGTTCTCCACAATAAGCCAACAGACTCAAGATTAGTGCTTAGGTAATATCTGCTATGTTAAATGAAGCCGGAAAGGCTGAAATTAGTATAGAAGATTCTATAACAATGGGAGCATAATTAAGAAGGGATGGTATTTCCCAGCACTTTCACCCCTTCTGGGTTATTAAAATTAATTCCTTTTCTATTGTACAACATCACAACGGCAAAAGTAAGCTGCTTAAAAAAGGCCAGCCGAAAGCTGCTTTTCCGGCTGATGCATTAATGATTACAGGTTAATAATTGATGCGTAATTGTATAACCTGATTTCCTACCTGTCTTCCCTGAACCAAACCTCTCGCAATAGACGGCGAAAAGTGTATACCTGCCAATAACCTTGACCGACAGGCTTCATTGGCATAATCATCAAAGGAGTGATACGACCTGGCACCATAAGTGGCATCGTAAGAATGATCAGTAAATGAATAATTTAAGCCAAAAATCTTTTCCAGCACAGCAGCACTAGCCCCGGATATTACAGCATGTGCTGCGGTGTATTCCGGATGCGGTGGTGTAGTTATCACACTGTTCCAGTTGGGGTGCCCCATGATCGCTCTGATATAAGTAATAGGGCGGAGCTGATGGTATTGATATTTGGTTTTAAAAACAGATATGCTGGCGTCATTCATGGCAATGCCGTGCAGTGCATAAGCTGCTGCTGCTGCACCCAGGTCAAGATTGTTTTTAACAATCAGTTGGGTGAGAATATTGGTGGCATGTGCAGGCACATTCAGGTTGCCCGGCTGGTCGCCCCAAAATTTAGCAACAACAGAATCCTCATGTGAAAGCGATAGGGAAATGGTGTATAACTCATTTACCATTTGATAAAAAGGCGATTGGGGCGACGTGGAGTAAGGGATAGTAGCATCGGGTTGGGTAGACGCTGCAATGTTGGCAATAAAGCTGCGGTTATCGCCCCAATGCGGATGCACTGGTGGGCCAAAAGCCGGGAAAGTGGGCACCCATAAGCCGTCGCCCACTGGTGGTGTATAGGTTGGGTCAACAATATGAAGGTACGCCTGGTGTGCACCATCTGTAGCCGACCAGTTAAAAACAGTTGTTGCAACAAGGTGGCCATAGTCAACTGCATTCTGAATTTTTTCAGCATCCGCTTCGGTTTGAAATTTGGCTGTATAAGCTGCTTCCAGCGAATCGATGCTGGCCATGTTAGCAGGCGAAGTGCTTTCAAAAAAATTCCTTGTGAGCATAGCCATTGCCGCATTTACGCTTGCAGGCCAGTAGTATTTTTCAGGGGACTTTCCTGTCAACAGAGCAGGTCCTCCAATTTGAGTCAGCAGAGACCGGTGACCAGGAATGCCGGGTACTAAAGCTTCATACATAGCAACACCCGCATATCCAAAAGAGCGGTCACTTACAACTGAATTATAACCAGCAGTAGATTTTGTTAACCTTATTTGCATTTGCATCCAGTCGTTGGCCACATCTGCCGGGTACTTGCCCACCGGGCCAGGTGTATCATGTTTTTTACAACTGAAAAATGCAAGAATAAATAGCGCAACGGGTAGCATAAATTTATGTTTCATACTTTTAGTTTTGAAGTGATAAAATAGTATTCATGATCAATACTAAATTAAACACTGTTCAAACTAACAGGTGTTCCAAACAGTTCAACTTTCTGACGAATTGGTTCAAATTAATGTTAAGATATCTTAGATTGACACTTCGTTGTATCGGTATTGAAGCGGTGATTTTCCATATCTTCTTTTGAATACCCGACTGAAGTGGCTGCTGCTCTCAAAACCGCTTTCAAAGGAGACATCGTTTACTGGCTTATCTGTGCTGCAAAGTAATTTAAGGGCATACGCCAGCCGTTTATTTAATATCCATTGGGCAGGGGCCACATCATTCAGCTTAAAAAAATCCCGTTTAAAAGAGGAAAGACTTCGGTTGCATAATTTGGCATAGTCATCCAGCTTAAGATTATAAAATAGATTAGCATTGACCACCTGCTGCATATTATTTGATTGGGGTAAAATCAAACTATTCAGGTAATTATTCAATTCATTGTTAACAGGATTGCTTATTATGTTGTACAATAATTCCCTGAATTTTAATTCCAGCAAATCTTCCGGTGGTTTAAAATCTGAGGAAAAATAAGGCATCAATGAATCATAATAAGCAAGCATCATTTCGTTTACCTGCATGGGGATGACAAGGTCATTGTCAACGATATTACTTTTCCCGCCTTGTAACAGGGCACTGTTTTCTCTGAGAAAAGAACGTAGATAACTATCAGGGATAAAAAAAGCCATCAGGCAAAGGTCTTCACCATAAATTTTTTCAATGACACAGGCGCCCTTTTTTACAAATACGGCCGTGCCTTTCGAGAGAATGCAAGATTGCGTATTGGTGTACAAAGCTTTAGTGCTGGTTACTATATACAAGATGTAATTATACTGCGACCAACTATCCTGCTTGTTGCTGCCTAACGGGCAATCGTAATAAACAAACAAAAGCTCTTTGCAAAACAATTGTTTGAAAATTTCCGGATGGTTTTTTGCCTTTTGATAGTAATTGAGCATGATAGTAAATCTAACTAAAGTAAGATAGAAATCCAAATTGGCAGGGATGGATTTGCGACGGCTTATTTTATCAAAAGTGGTATTAAAACATAGCTAAAAATGCGAGCCCGAATGTTGACGCCTAAAATGATAGTGCTATTTGTAGAATGGGCTAAATGGGATTTTGACCTGATCCCAATCTTTTGTTATTGCCTGGTTTTATTGAGCTTAGCCATTGCCCGTACCGGAAAGGTACCGACGCCTTTAAATTTTGGTGGAATGGCACTGAAAGTAAAGCCTTCTGTTGGTAATACATATAAGTTGCATAAATGCTCTACGATAAGAATTTCAGCACCCAAAAGTGTGGTGTGAACAGGCCTCGATTTTCCGGCTGTACTGTCAATATTATGCGAATCAATTCCAACCAAATACTATTGTTTTTTCCATTGTGCTTTAAATTATTTTTTTGAATGAATCATATTACAACGATTGGGATTGACGCTGAATAAAATTAACCTTTGACTTGTATAACCGCCAGTCTGTTGTTAAAAGTTAATGTCAGCTATTAAAATAAAGTTTTGTCAAGGCTTTAACCTGCTAATTGCAGGTAGATAAGTAAGCCGGCGGCAATCGTCATAATAGTTAATGCTGCAAATCCCAGGATGTTGGTTGAACGCCCGTTTACAAATTCACCCATTATTTTTTTATTGTTTGAAATGTGCAGGATAATGGCAATCAGCACCGGTGCGGTTAGACCATACAGAATGGCTGTATAGATAAGTGCCTTTACCGGGGAGATGCCAACATAATTCAATGAAAGCCCCAGCAGGAGCGAAATAGCGATGATGATATAAAAGCCTTTTGCTTCGTGAAATTTTTTATCCAAGCCTTCTTCCCAGCCAAATGTTTCTGAAAAAATATAAGAAAGCGAACCGCTCAAAACAGGAATGGCAATAAGGCCGGTACCAATTACGCCCACTGCAAAAAGAAGGTAAGCTAGGTTGCCCGCCAATGGTTTTAAAGCCAGTGCCGCTTGTTCCACCGTATCAATCTGGTGGACGCCGGCTTTAAATAAAACAGTGCCGGTGGTGAGGATGATAAAGTACATCACAAGGCCCGAAAATGTCATCCCGAAATCTACATCCGTTTTTATTTCATCAATCAGGTTTTTATCTACCACCAGTCGGGTTCTCCTGTTTTTGCTTTCCTCCACTTCTACCGAAGCCTGCCAAAAAAATAGGTAAGGGGAAATTGTGGTACCGAGTATACCTACTAAAATGGCAATAAAATTTTTATCAAATTGTATGGTGGGGATGAAAGTGGCTTTTAGAATGGCGCTAAAATCCTGTTTGTATAAGAAGGGTACGATAAAATAAACCAGCATTACAATGCACAAATATTTAAGGATAGCTGCAATTTTGAGGTAGGGTAAATAAATGATGAGGCCCAGTAACAGCAGCGTAAAAAACACGCTGAAAAAAGAAGCGTCAACAGAGGGAAATAATAAATTGCCAACGGCACCCATGCCGGCGATATCAGCGCCAATGTTCATTACAATGGCGGGAAAGCTAAATAGCAACATCAGGTATAACACAGGCCTTGGGTAGTGTTTTTTGAGCGTGCCTGTTAAACCGAGCGAAGTGACGATACCGATTTTTGCACACATTTGCTGTATAGCAGCCATCAGTGGAAAGGCAAGTATAGAAGTCCAGAGCGTTGATAGTCCGTAAGCCGCACCAGCCTGGGAATACGTTGCGATGCCTGAAGGATCATCGTCGCTGGCACCTGTTACAAGCCCCGGTCCCAACAATTTCCAAAACTTTGATAACCGGTTCTTTTTTTTTATATGGGTCATTTTTTATTGCTTGACTAACTTTTATCCATTCACCTGGAGATTGCCCGTCTAAGTAGCATTTGCGCCGGTAAGTTCCGTAAAAAAGTCTTTCCAAAAAAATACTATGTATAAAAGCGAGGAGAGATTCCTGGTTAAAAATTAAGGCTTGTGGACTGGATAGCTGGAAATGGGTATTGTTATTTACCCAACGTTGTGATGGCATTAAACAAAGTGATATAGCTGTTTTTAAATTTTTCTTCCGCGTTTTCAGGGAAGCTAAAACCATCCGGCCCAACATAAATATGAATGGTACTGGTGTCGTTGTTAACTTTTCTAAACAGGTTATATTTAACCAGCCAGGCATCGTAATGCTCTACCAAAGCAGATGCTTCTCCCAATAACTCCGGGGGAATGTGGTGGCCATTTTCCAGTATCAAATCCCGGATGCGTTTATTGGAGGTGTAGACAATTTCATCTTCAAAATGACCATTGTATTTATCGAGAGTGGAATAAGTATTTTCAAATGCTAACCTGGTGCGGTTTAAATGAATGTATACCTGGCCAAGTAGTTCGGCAGTTTGCTTCTTCCATTCAAAGTTGGTGGTTTCAATTGCAGAGCGTTTTTCAAACTCCTGTTTTAATTCAGCATTGAAACGTTCTGTTTTCTGGTGTAACAGGTATGAGATAATGCCGGTAGCAATCGTTGTTACGATGGAGCTGCCTAAAATAACCTGAACAACATCTGTCATATACTTTAATTTTTATGGATCAGCTATAATGCGCAAATATCCTGTTTACTTTACCCTGTTCGTTAAAGAACATGACTTCAATAGACATTTTATTCATCACTGACTTGTAATACAAAGCAACAGAATGTACACCTGTTGTTACGTCCACCAGTTCAAAATGAAGGTCGGGTAGTTTTTTTAATGCTTTACTCCAGTAATCAGCCACCGCTGCTTTTCCTTTTAATGTATCCGTATCACCCCCTGTTGCCAATCGAATCATCGGCGTGGTAATTTCAACATCTTCCGCATAATGATGCATAATGTCATCAAGGTTATGTGAGTTCCAGGATGCGATCCACTCTGCGGCAAATTTTTTTGAGTCCATTTCGTTTTATTCGGGATGATAAATTGTAAGCAGCCTTTTGCTGTACAGTATTAACTACGCACCTGTGATGGCGGCTGTTCTAACAAATATAAAAAACTAACAGTAAAGCCAGCCTGTAAAATTGTATTATGCTACCATGCAGCAACAGGTTTTGACATACACCTTCTACACCCATCTTGCAACAGTTATACAATGTTTGATTCCAGTACAGAAGGGCTTTTTTGTATAGTGTTCTCCATAAAAGAAAGTGTTTGTTGAATGATGTTGCAGGCATTCAATTCAAGCCTGGGATAATCAAACGCAGGACCTGGTATAAAGTTGATATTGCCATGCTGAAGTTGTGGTATGGCCGTGATGATTGGTACACCAGAAAGTTTAGCCAGGCGTACGGGCAGCAGGGATGCATTGGCCGGTTTACCCAGAAACTGTACCGGGCAATTGGTTAAATGATTAAAAACATCAGCAGAAACAATCACCCGCCCATGCTTTCGCAGGTGGTTCACCAACTCTCTTAATTCTTTATATCCTTTGGCCCTGCGGTAAATAAGCTTGTTGCTTTTGGTTGGTATCATTCCGGAAACAATCAATGCAAATTTGTTTTCGATGCACCATTGTACCAGCAGTCTTCTCCAGGGCGAATGGCATATAACAATGATGCATCCTGAATCTGCAGGAAGCGGAATATTAAAGTCAACTAACCCGAGTGTACTGCGACGCAGTGGGCTTCGCACCAAGCCTGATACAAGTCGTTTCACCATTCGGGTATACCAAATGTTGCGAAGCGGTGAATAGCTTTTTTGGACTGGTTTAACAATGCAGGTTGGGTTTTTTAAAAGGCCGGTTGCAATCAAACTGCAATGAACACCTGCGCCCAGGTACGAAAGCAGGTTACATGCTTTTATAAAAAGGTGTAGGCAGAAGGACAGGCCAGGCTGCATATAAAATATTTTATAGTCAGTGAATTGTTACAACGTTTGGGTACTGCGTAGCTTGCCGGCTATTGTTATTTTCATTGGTGGCAGCCTAACCGCTGCTGCTTAAAGATTGATTCAAACACAGCAGCCCGATTATATAACGGCGGGAATTTAATTCGCTGCTGATTGTAGTACAAAGAATGGAAACTTATTTTGAAATGTCAATGATTGCCGTCAATAAATAATAACCGTCATTAGTCCGATGCAAAACAAACTCCTGAAAGATAACCATACTCCGCCCAATGGGAGCAGTGATAGTAATTAATACCGGGCTCAAAGAAAAATGGCTTAAAATGAATTTCCTGTCAGGGTAGCTAATTTATAGATGAGATAAATAATCGCTGTTGTTAAGGAAGTGTAGAATATATAGCTCCCATTGTCCCTGGAAGCCTCATCGTATGTATAATATTCCTTTGCTGTGTATTTGCTTTTTGTTTTTGAAAATGCATAATTGTAGCCAATGATAAGTCCGATTAAACCGAGCACACCCAACCATCCAAAAATTTGGCCAAAGAGACTCGCAGCCTTGCCCTGCTCCAGGTTGGAGGTGTCATTATCAACGATTTCCTTCCTGCGAATGGCCACATCTTCCGGAAGCAACTCTCTTTCTAAAAGTTCCTCCTGTACAGCCTGCAGCATATCAGCATTCCATTCACTAAATTGATACACCATTGTTAGTAGTTCCTGGCTTGATTTTTCTTTTACAATGTTTGTAAAACTATTTTCCATATTGATGTGAAAGGGTTATAAAATGGGCAACCAGCGAGCCGGCCGAAATAACTATGGTGTAGTTGTAATCTATATTTTATAATTGGGTTGGTTCATAAATGATAAAAATAAACTCTGATTGCATAACTTAAACAGGTAACAGCTATCGAAAATAGCAATAGAAACCGCCCTTGCTTACGAACAGCTTCATTGTAGGCGTAAACAAGCTGACCATCCGGAAGCGGCTTTTTTAAATAGGATAACGACCAACCAAGGAGTATGCCACAAAGCCTCCCAAAATTGTATACATGCAAGCCACCAAAGAAAATAAATACGCCAGTACAATCCATGTGTGATTGGTTGATTCGGGCTCGGCCAAATCATTTATTCTTCTGAACTTTAGTAACTCAATTTCCTGTGGGTCAATCTCCTTTCCCCTTTCCTTTAATATTTTTTGCGCTAATTGAAAATCAAGCTGCCCCCATTCATCTGATTTTTCAATTATACTTTTTAATTCGTCATCACTAAAACTAAACAGGTAGTAATCTTTTTCGACATCATCCAGGTCTTTTTTGTACAGTTCTTCGAGTGCTTTTTCTGCCTTTTCAAAATCATCGCCTTTAACTTTTAAGTTAATGCTTGCAGCCACTGCATCGGTGATAAAGCTGGGATTGAAGAGTTTTGAATTATCTTCTATCAAAAAATCGATGTTGTTTTCCTGTAGCTTTTCTGCTATTGCCAGCGCCAGGCCAGGATCACTGAATTTTTGGAAGGTTAAATATTCGTTTGCCATAGTTGGACAGTTTTAGAAGGGTAAGGCGGAATTTGAATGCCCGTCTAACTACTTACTTAAGTCAATGTACAACTAGTGAATGGATTATCAAAAATTTGGAAATTAAAATTTCCATTTCATGAAGGCCAGTCTAACAGGAACTGAGTATTCCGCCGACGCAAGGCCGGAGCGTTGGGACGGTGTTTTCCAGGAAAAATAAATAGTTTGTAACTTATTAAATTCTCCGGCGTATTAAGCTGTTTACGCAACCAAGCTAACATGAACCAACTAACCGAACGTAAATATTATGTAGACTGGATAAGGGTGCTGGCTTTTATGCTACTAATATTTTTTCATTGCGCCATGCCCTTTGTTAGTTTTAACTGGGAGATAAAAAATCAAGCAACTTCCGCTGGTCTTACCCGGCTGATTTTTTGGCTGCACCAGTGGCGATTGCCTTTGTTGTTTTTTATATCCGGTGTGGGGATCCATTTTTCGTTAGGTAAAAGGTCGGTTATTTCCTTTGCCGGCGAACGGGTTGTTCGTTTGTTTATTCCGTTGTTGTTTGCCATGTTTTTCACCATCCCTCTACAGGTTTATTTTGAAAAGTTACAACAGGGCAAGATTACCGGCTCATACGCCAACTTTTATCCGACTGTTTGGAATTTTATTCCTTATCCCGAGGGATCGCTTAGCTGGAGCCATATGTGGTTTGTGGTATACCTCTTTGTTTTTTGTTTACTGCTGCTGCCGGTATTTGCGTTGTTTAAAATAGAAGCGCTTAGGAAATTAAAAGAAAAATTGGGTAGCATCTTATCTCATCCGTTACTGCTGTTTTTACTGGTGGTACCACTGGCGGTTTATTATTTTAAATTTTTTATAAAATATCCTGAACAGGGAAGCCTGGTAGATGACTGGTTTGTTTTCATTTTTTCAATAACCCTTTTGTTGTATGGCTACCTGTTAGGTGGTAACGAAAGGGTTTGGCGCAGCTGCGAAAAAAACAGGTTTTATTTTCTTGGAATGGCAGCGGTCTGTATCACTGTATTGTTTTATAAATATTGGTGGAACAACAAAGTGCCGAAAGTGCAGGATGAAGAACTGTATACCTATGGCGTTTTAAATGCAATGCATATCTGGCTGCTGATATTGGCCATACTGGGTTTTGCAAAACGACATTTGAATTTCACCAACCGTTTTTTGCGGTACACTACCCAGGCGGTGTATCCTTTTTATATCCTTCATCAAACGCTCATTGTAGCTTGTGGATATTATGTAGTGCAATGGCAATTGCCGGTTGTTTTAAAATTAATTATCCTCGTGGTAGGCTGCTTTGCATCGTTGCTATTGCTTTATCATTGGGTTATAAAACCATTTGTTATTACAAGAGTTTTGTATGGCCTCAAACCAAAAGAGAGGCGAAGCGATAGGGAATGAATTGTATCATTTTGCCGCTGCACCGAAGGTTAGTTTCTTCACTTCTTTGAGGTAATTGTACCAGCCATGAAATAAATGGGGCGGCATATAATTATGCTATGCTATTTGCTAATTCGATATATTCGTTTGGTAACGATTTTACGAAGCCTCAAACAATTTGTATGTTAAAAACTCCACTAACAATTGCCATGCAATTCATGGCCTGCCTGCTGCTTTCCACCTTAGTATCTACTGTTACAAAAAGCCAGGGTATAACCAGCAAATTGCTATCGCCCGATAACAAAATTGAAATTAATTTTCAAACCGGGCAATTGGATAAAAAGTCTGCCGCCACTCCACTTTTTTATACGGTTTCATTTAAAGGAAAACAATTGTTCAAGCCTTCCATGTTAAGCCTTGATATTAAAGGAGCGCAGCCATTAGGAGCCGATGTGCGCATCACCAACAGTAAAATAGTTGCGGCGGATGAAACCTATAAATTGGTGGTGGGTAAGGCCTCAACAGTGCGGGATCATTACAATATGTTGCAGTTGGAACTGCAGGAAAACAGCGCTCCCGGCAGAAAGCTGGTGATTGAAGCAAGGGCTTATAATGATGCAGTGGCGTTCAGGTACATAGCTCCCGAACAGGAAGCACTGCAGGCGGGATACGAATTAATGAATGAAAATACAGAGTTTCATTTTGGTAATGATGCCACTACCTACGCCCAGGTGTTACCGCACTATAAATCCATGTACGAAAGTGAATACCTGAAGCTGTCTGTAAGCGCCTTTTCCAACCAGGGCGGCGTAAAAAGTTCCGTATTAATTGGGTTGCCCATGTTGGCGGAAGTGCCCGGTGCAGGGTGGGTTGCCATAGCCGAATCGGAGCTGCAGGGTTATAGTTCAATGTACCTTACCAACCCTTCCGGCGGATGGTCGGGCCATACGATGTTGTCCAGGCTTTCGCCGAGGTTAGACAGCTCGGGCATTGCAGTAAAAGGAAAGGGTAGTATCCGTTCCGCCTGGCGTATTATTATGATCGGCGATGATCCTGGAAGAATTATAGAATCCAATGCGGTGATGAATTTAACCAGCCCTTCAGCCATTGCAACCACTGACTGGATTAAAGGCGGCAAAGCTTCCTGGGACTGGTGGAGTGGTAGCCTGGGCGCTGATGGCAAGCCTGCATTTACAACTGCCAACATGAAATATTATGTTGACTTCGCTGCTAAATCCGGGCTCGAATATATGCTGGTGGATGCGGGCTGGAGCGAATTCAGGGACATTACCAAAATGACTGGCAAAGTAGATATTCCCGAACTGGTTAAATATGCAGCTGCTAAAAATGTAAAAGTGTGGATTTGGTTATATGCCCCCACGGTAGTTAAGCAAATGGAGGAGGCTTTTGCGCTGTATGAAAAATGGGGTGTGGCAGGTGTAAAAATTGATTTTGTTGAAAGGGATGACCAGGACGGAATTGAATTTTATTATACTACTGCAAAAACTGCCGCAGCGCATCATTTGATGGTAGATTTTCATGGCTGCACCAAACCCTTTGGCCTGGAAAGAACCTACCCCAACGTAATGAATTATGAAGCGGTGTTAGGTATGGAACAATCAAAAGGTGGTACGAGGGATAACCCCGATAA
Organism: Chitinophagales bacterium; assembly: GCA_038210625.1. Lineage (GTDB taxonomy): Bacteria > Bacteroidota > Bacteroidia > Chitinophagales > Chitinophagaceae > Ferruginibacter. The sequence goes on from JBBQWL010000004.1 coordinate 30,603, forward strand.
TCATGCCATGCTCCCTTTTACCCGTATGCTTACCGGCCCGATGGATTTTACACCGGGTGGATTTGACAATGTTACAAAAGAACAGTTTTTCGCAAGAAGTGACTCACCTATGGTGATGGGTACCAGGGCCCACCAGCTTGCGTTATACGTGGTTTACCAGGCACAGTTTGGCATGGTGTCAGATTATCCTGCAGCCTACCAGAGACAGGCAGATTTTGAATTTATTAAAAAGGTACCTTCCAGCTGGGATGAAATTAAAGTGTTGCATGGGGTTCCGGGCGAATACATCACCATTGCCCGGCGTAAAGGGAACGACTGGTACATTGGCAGCATTACCAATTGGGATGCGAGAACCTTAAACATACCACTTTCTTTTTTAGGAGCTGGCAACTATACAGCAGAAATTTATGCCGATGCCGCTGATGCGGCCACCAATCCAAAACATACTTCCATCAAAAAACAACCCGTGAATAATAAAACCCTGTTACAAGCGAAACTGGTGACGGGTGGTGGTTACGCGGTGAGGATAACAAAAAATAAGTAGGGTAGCGTCAACCATCGAACCTGAAACGATGTTACTGCCGTTTGCCATTTTGATACCGGAAATTTTTATCTTCCGCATCCCAGGTTTGGCCGTTGATTAGTTTGAAAGAAGATGCGTCTGCACCCTCTATTTTCTCATTTTGAAAAAACACCTGTTGCTCGTCTTTTACGTAAAATAAAAACTGATTGGATGTATCCGGGGGGTAAAGGAGTTGCAGTTTTTTTACATTCAATCCTCCCAGTGTAGCTGCTTTAAAAAATACATGGCTTGTGTCAATGCCCCAGCGGTACTCGTACAATCTTTTAAAACTGGCGGCATCTGCTCCTGTAACCACAAACCTTGTACCGCCGGCCGCATCCAGGTTAAAATAATACACATGATTTTTATCTTTTGAATATTGGGTTGCATCCAGCTCAGTAAATGTGGGCACATCAATAAAATCCCGAAGCAGTTTTTTAGTGATGGTATCCCCGGTGTTGATAGAAATGGTACTGTCGTAATACCCCACCAATTCACAATTGCAGGCGCTGTCTGCCGGTCCTGCCATCACATGTTTCTTTTCGCACAGCTGCCCGTTTTTATTATAAAAAAACTGCCAGGTAGCATTTTTATAAAGTGAGTCATCATCCGGCTCCCTGTTATAAACCGGCATCAATTTAATGCTTCGTTCTTTTTCATGCCCTGTGCAGGAAAAAAATAAAGTGCCTGGCAATACCAGTAAAATGGCAGTCAATAATTTCATAAATGCGGTGGAATGTTTGTATAGTTCGCTAAATTAATGCATTTGGGTTTTGCTGTGTGGGCTACGTTTGGCGATAGGTTTTTTTGGTCTTGCGATTATAGCTGTTCTTATCAACAGTTGCTAAAACGTGCAATGATTTCTTTGCGCTATAAAAAATGCGCACATTTCACGTGACAAAACATTGTTGTTTGCGGTATAAACTAATGAGTTCTTTAAAATGAATTTACTTCTACGGAAGCGGCAGCAAATCTACCTTTCTAAATAATATTTCAGCTCCTTCTGCCTGTATTTGTATTTTACCTTCGGTGGGTGTTACATTAAAGGCATGGTTTACCACTGTTCCATTTAAAATAACAGTGAGTTCGTTTCCATCGGCAATGCATTCCATTGTATTCCATTCACCCATCGGCTTTTCAATATCATTAGCACCACGAAAGCCAATTACATCTTTCCATCCCGCATCCCGGGCAAACCAGTTAACGCGGTCACTGGTAAATTTCAACGTATCACCGCCAGGCTGGTAAACGTAGCTGTCATCCGTTTTTTTGTTGGCCACGGTTGTGGTTAATTGAAACGCATCACTGCTATCACCCACCACAATAAAATCGCCGGTGCCACCTTCTATAACCTGGCATTCTATAGAGCGCATCCATATCCCCTGCGAGCCGCCATCCGGTCCCTGGGAGTGTAACAATATGCCGCAATCCCGGGCATTGTTTATTCTTGGCGCATAGGTTTTACCGCCCCATTTAAATTCAACCACCAGGCGATAGTTTTTAAATTCTTTATTGGTTGTGATACATCCCCATTCTTCACCGCCAATATGGATCATTCCATTGGTTACAGAAAATACTTTTTGAGGATCATTGTCTCGCCCGCTCTTTTGCAGAAACGTGTACCAGCCATCGAGATTTTTGCCATTGAATAAATGAATGACTGTTGCAGGATTTGCTTTTTTTGAAACCTGCGAACTGGCGCTAACAGGAAAGAAAGTGATACCACAAATAAAAATTACGGCAATGAAAATTATTTTTTTCATACAAAGATGTTGATGGTTAGTGTCGGGGAAAGTTGAAAATAGTAATTCTTTAGGAAAGCGATACAAATAGTATTCTTTCGAACTATAGAATGTCTTTGCTGGCAGCGTTTGCGCTCTTGTGCTTACTTTCCCATAGCCGGGGCGTTACATGCAAGCCTGCTGCAAGTACCAGCTTATGCTTGACAAATTCATTCTGCGTAGCTTCGGTTGTTGGTCGGGAGACACAACAACGGCCCAAAAAACTTTTTTAAAGTTAGCGACAAGCTGTACATTTTTATAAAAATATAATTGAATAGATGAAATAATTGAGATAGGAGTTATGCTGCGCATGTGTATGCTGATTTTATTGCCGGGCTTAAATTGTGTATCGTACTTTACTTTTACAAATTACTTGCATAAAAAACTGCAAAGAAAATTTACTGCCCTTTCAGCAAGTCATAATTTTGAGTAAACAACGCCAATGAACAGTCAATTATATGAACGATACCAGCGCCAGGTTATCCTGCCGGAACTGGGTGAACAAGGCCAGCAAAAACTGTTGCAGGCAAAAGTGTTGGTGATCGGCGCGGGTGGATTGGGTTGCCCTGTATTGCAATACCTGGCGGCCGCAGGAGTAGGTACCATTGGTATTGTGGATGATGATGTCGTGGCACTAAACAATCTGCACAGGCAGGTGCTGTATTCGGTAGCAGACATCGGATCAGCAAAAGCGGAAACAGCAGCACGGGTATTGAGCGGGCTAAACCCTGACATTAACATCATTGTTCACAACACAAGGCTCACCACAGAAAATGCACTCGGCTTAATAAATGCATTTGATATTATTGTTGACGGCACAGATAATTTTGCCACCCGGTACATGATCAACGATGCCTGTGTGTTGTTGGATAAACCGCTGGTGTATGGCGCCATTTCACAATTTGAAGGCCAGGTTGCGGTATTCAATTATTCTTCTAAAAAAAATGGAGAGAAAATTAATTACCGTGATATTTTTCCCAACCCGCCCAAAGAAGGTGAAGTGCTGAATTGTGCGGAAGCGGGGGTGTTGGGCGTTTTGCCGGGTATAATAGGTTCATTTATGGCCAATGAAACAATTAAAATGATCACGGGCATAGGAGAACTGCTGGCCGGTCAGTTGCTTATTTATACTGCTTTGAATAACCAGGTGTATACAATGAAATTATCGGCCGGCAACAACACCCGGTCACTGATACCAGGGGATAAGGAAGCATTTTTAAATATGGATTATAATTGGCTTTGCGCTGCGCCGCATGCTGAACTGGAAATAGACGCCAACACATTCAACGATCTGCTTGCCAAAGAAAAAACCGCCAATATTATAGATGTACGTGAACCTGGTGAAATACCGGTGGTTACTGAATTTGCGACTATAAAAATTCCGCTCGGGCAGTTGAACAATCAAACAGATTTGATTGAGTCAGATACAGTCATTTTGTTTTGCCAGAGTGGTAAAAGAAGTTTGCAGGCAGCCCAAACCTTATCCGGCATTTTTGGAAATACAAAAAAGATTTACAGTTTAAAAGGTGGCATTGTGCAATGGAAAAAACAGCAACCAATTGTTTAAAGGCATTCTGCTAATCCGCAAATTGTACAGAATATACCATTGGCAAATAATTATTCAATGTCTGCCAGCTTTCGCCGCGGTCGGGCGAAAAAAATAAATTGCCTGTCGTGGTACCAAATGCAACCGCTTCACCCGACTTAGCAAGGCAATGACGATACACAATATCAAAACAATTTTCCTGCGGCAATCCGTTCCGTTGTTCTTTCCAGGTCTTACCGCCGTCATCCGTTCTGCAAATGCAAAGCGACCCTTTAATGGCCGTGCGGGTTACATCGCTGCTGGCTGGCGCCACCCATGCCTGGTCTGCATTGTCTTCCGCAACGGCAATGGCAAAACCAAAATAAGCAGGTCCGCCGTTTTCGCTTATCTCTGCCCAGTTTTTTCCGGCGTCAGCTGAACGATAAATGCCGCAATGATTTTGTTGCCACAATATATCGTGGTTGGCGGGTGCCGCTACCATTATATGCGGATCGTACCCGGTTTCCGCATCGGGGTTCGGAAGAAACTCTGCTTTCATTCCTTTATTCCGGATGCTCCATGTTTTCCCCGCATCCGTTGTTTCAAACACGCCGGCACAACTGAGGGCAATATGTACGTGATTCTCGTTCCTCGGATCAACAACAATAGAATGAATGCCCGGCTGATCCCGTCCACCACCAAACCAACCTTCTTTGCGGGTAGGGTGGTTCCATAAGGATTCCACGAGTTCGAAACTGCTCCCTCCATCTTCACTGATAAATAATCCTCCCGGGTCTGTACCAATCCACAAACGGGAAGGAAATTTTTTGCCTCCATGCGCCATGGCCCAGATATACCGGGTAGTCGCAGGCGCACCATCTTTTAGTTCTGCTCCCTTTGGGTAGGCAGGGGCTGTTATTTCTTCCCATGTTTTCCCCCGGTCTGCAGAACGGTGCAGTTTTACTCCCCAGTGGCCATGATCCTGGCAGGCCCACCAGGTACCTGTTCTTTCATCTGCATAGGCAATCGAAACCGGGATGCCCTCAAAAGAAATGTTTTCCGCAGACCATTCCCCATTGTTGAAACGGTAAGCGATCAAACCCTTACGGGTACCGAGAAGTAATGTTGATTTCATATCACTGTTTTGTATTTATCCGCCTGATAATGCCTGCATAATATAGATCTCGCTGCCAGTGGTAAACGCATCACTCAGTGTTTTGCGATCGGTAATCATTTTTCCATCAATAAAAATGTTGACGTGTTTACGCAGGCTGCCCTGTTCATCCAATATGTAAGAAGAAATGCCCGGATACTGCTGATCCAGTTCCGTAAAAATTTCCGGAAATGATTTTCCCCCTGCCGGTATTGCTTTCAGCTCCGGGAAAAACCTTTTCAAAGCGTAAGTGAATTTAATAGTTGGCATCGTAATTACAGGATGAGATTTCTAAGATAATAAAAATCGGAGAGAAGGGGTGTATGGTTGTGATTGTTTTTTTGTTTTTACATCCCCGACATGGTTGCTTTTAAAGATATTTTGGTGATGCTCTTTCCTATTGCACACTTCATCTTGCGTAGCTTCGGTTGTTGGTCGGGAGACGCAACAACGGCCTACGAAAAATCTGCGCCATTTAAGTTGAGGAGTGGACACCATTTGTGGCAAAAGCGAACACCAACGGCGGCGAAAAAACAAACCTAAATAATAAGGCAAAAACTCTCTAATGATCAGCAGAAACTCTTGGTCCGCCCCACTAGTAATATTTTTTTTAGGCGATGTTGATTGAGATGTTTATAAGATAACTTCTGGCTTTAGTCTTTTAATAACTTCCGAGACTTGACTGATGATGTCCACACAAAAAAAAATAAAGTCATCATTAACATCTATTAAAGTGGAGACCTCTGACACATCACGTTCGTCAAAAAAGTATTCATTCGGTAACTTTATTTTTGATGATAGGGTTCCGCCATTTTTTGCAATAAGAGTATTATAACTTCTTCCTTGCCCATGTTTTAAAGCGTTGATAGCTAATTCTAAATCTTCGAATTTTGATAATGATAGAGTATCCCCAGATTGTTCTAAGATTTTTTTAGCTTCTCTGAAACCATTTTTACAATTCAATCTATCTTGCAATAATGCTTCAAAAACCGAGAACATCCCTACTGCGAAAATAATTCTATCTAACCGAGCCATTTGCAGGGTCTTTACAAGCGAAGTAGCTCCACTAGTTTGTAAAGCTTCAACTGTTTTTTCTTCAACATCATTTAGAGAGGTCGTAGTGAAAACGGAGCATCTGTAGGCAAGGTCTGAAAAACTGTGCATCAGTTAAATAGTTTGAATTTTATAGGACTCTTGTTTATTTAATCAAAAGAGTATTGATGTTATAATCGGAACCCGTTTCAATAATGCCTAACGTTAGGTATTGCCGAGGAAAGGTTATTCAATGAAACGTCCAGGCCGTAACTGCCGATGATTATATAATTTATTAAATGAAGTTACTTACAAAAGCTGATAAGAATTCCTTCTGCAGAACCCAAGATGAGAAATGGACGAAAGCTAAAGAAATGTACATCAGACCTGCTATTGGCAATACACTTATTGCAGGCATGTGCCATTGTCAAATGTCAAAAGTTTATGTTTGTCCCCGTAATATTTCAAGTTTATTAGATGGCGCATTCGGTGAAAGAAAATCTGGTATTGTAGTCGACGTCCGTTTAGGTCTTTGCAAAAATTCAACGGGCCATTCAGTTAGTCTTTGTTCTTTTATATGTACATAATTACCCAGTTCTGGTTCATCGATATGTTCTTCCTGTAAAATAAGTGCTAAAGGTCCCTCACTTCCTGCGTTATTTTCTGAAAATTCAAGGGCTTCTTCATAAGTCGCAAAAGGATAATAATAGTCATTACCTTCATCAATGTCCGGTGCGCCATCATGAGGGTGACACCAAACCCTATATTCTAATACATCATCCCAAACATAGCCACCTCCTGAATTCACAAGTGTTGGATATTCTCCTACCATCGTCAGGTCTTTGACTTCTGGATATTTTATCATCCTTTGATTAAATGATTTGTCTTGCATTTCGTTTAGAAAACCTTCATTTATCGTTGGCGGACGTAGTGCCTGTAGACATTGCTACCAACGTGCGTATTTGCGCTAAATATACGCTACTTTCTATATAAAATAATTTACTACAAATTGTTCTTAAACTCATTACATGAAGTAACCCGTTGATTAGTATAGCGCAAATACAACTCAGTTATCCAATAATAAAGCAAAAAATTTTAAGAAGGTACTATAAACCTCAAACCGAAAAAGAGTTCCCCAAAAGCTAGAAAAGTAAAAGTGAGTGACACAGCGATGTACCACAAAGCTGCTGCTTTGGCCGGCCCAATATTTCAGCCTTATTGTGCAAATAACAACACGCCGAAACGTTGCTATACCAACGCCTCGTACAAAATTTCTACCGGGTGTTTGGCGTGTACCTGTGTGCCGTCTTTTATCTGGTGGCGGCAACTGGTGCCGGGAGCGGCTACAATAACATCGACGGATTTTTTATTGCGCACAGCCGGAAATAATACCAGTTCACCTATCTGCATGCTGAGGTCGAAATGTTCTTTTTCATAACCAAAACTGCCGGCCATGCCACAACAGCCGCTGGCAATGGTTTGTACCGTATAATTTTTTGGCAACGATAATATATCGGCCGTGTATGCAACAGAAGACAATGATTTTTGCTGGCAATGGCCATGCAACAGGATTTGTTTTTCATCAGTTGTAAACTGGTCTGCTGAGATGTGGCCTTTTTTTATTTCAGCAGCTATAAATTCATCGATGATGAAAACGTTTTTACTTAGTTTTTTCGCGGCTTCCAGCTGGTCATCATTTGCAAGGTCAATGTATTCATCCCTGAAAGTGAGGATGGCGCTGGGTTCTATGCCAATCAGCGGGGTGTTTTCATTGATGACATCCTTTAATGCCGCAATATTTTTATTGACAATCACTTTTGCTTTCCTGATTAAACCCTTGCTGAGCCAGGTTCTGCCGCTTTCCAAATGTGCCGGTATGATTACATTGTAGCCCAATTTTTCCAGCAACAAAATGGCTTTGATGCCAATAGCGGTATCGTTGTAATTGGTGAACTCATCGCAAAATAAATACACAGTTTTACCTGTCTTTGATGGACGGGGATGTTTTTTGTACCAGCTCTGCAAAGTGCTGGTGTACATCAGCGGCATGGACCGGTCAACGGCAAAGCCTGACATTTTTTTGATGAGCTTACCGGTGATTGGATTGGTCATAAAAAAATTATACAATCCTGGTACCAGCGCACCCAGTTGGGCAGACTTTGTGAAGTTGGCAATAAGCCTGCTGCGGAAAGGCACACCGTTGGTATCGTAATACTGCTGTAAAAATTCTGCTTTTAGTTTAGCCACATCTACATTGCTCGGGCACTCCGATTTACAGGCTTTGCAGCTAAGGCAAAGATCCATTACCTCGTAAATTTCTTTATGGTTAAAGCGGTTTACTTTGTTGGAGTTGGTTAAAAACTCCCGCAGTATGTTGGCCCTGGCACGGGTGGTATCTTTTTCGTTTCGGGTAGCCATAAACGAGGGGCACATGCTGCCGCCGCTTAAATGGGTTTTACGACAATCGCCGCTGCCATTGCATTGTTCAGCATGCTGCAATACGTCCTGGTTGTGATAGCGAAAGATGGTGTTGAAGGTCGGTGTTTGCTGTCCCGGTGTGTACCGCAACATGCTGTTCATGGGCGGCGTGTCAACAATTTTATTGGGATTAAAAATATGCTGTGGGTCCCAGGTATTTTTTACCTGCTTTAATAACTGGTAATTTTTATGCCCCACCATCTGTTCAATAAACTCACCTCTTAAACGGCCATCACCATGCTCACCGCTTAATGAACCATCGTATTTTTTTACCAGGGTGGCAATTTCCTGTGCAATGGTTTTAAACAGCTGGTTGCCAGCTTCGGTTTTTAAATTGATGATAGGACGCAAATGTATTTCGCCAGAACCGGCATGTGCATAATGCACGGCGTGCAGATCGTACTTTAATAATATTTCATTGAACTCACGGATGTAGGCCGGTAAGTCCTGCACATCCACCGCTGTGTCTTCAATTACCGGCACTGCTTTTTCATCGCCGGGTAAGTTACCCAGCAATCCTAACCCTGCCTTGCGGAGTGTCCATATTTTTTTCGTGTCGTTGCCAAAAAGCAAGGGAAAGTGGTAGCCTAAACCTGCGGCACGCATATCTGCTTCAACATTATTGCAGATGGCGGTGATTTCTTCACGGGTATTTTTTACAAATTCCACCACCAAAATAGCACCGGGATCACCCTGTACAAAAAAGCGGTTTTTGTTTTGTTCAATATTGCCCTTGGTACACTCTAAAATATAATGATCAATGAGCTCGCTTGCGCTGGGCTTGTATTTGAGCGCTATTAAATTGGCCCGCAGGCTTTCGTCAATGCTGTTGAAATGTATGCAAAGCAAACCGGTTTCTTTGGGTGGCAGCGGTACTACATTCAACTTAATTTCAGTAATAAAAGCCAGTGTGCCTTCAGAGCCGGCGATGAGATCGCAAAAATTAAAATCGGGCATGCCGGCAACAAAGGGCGATTTCTCCAATAGCAAATCAATGGCATAACCGGTATTGCGGCGCTCGACTGATTTTTTGGGGAACTGTTTTCTTATTTCCTGCTGGTTATCGTAATTGCTTAATATGCCACGGATATTATTATAAATTTTTCCTTCGAGTGTATTGAGCTCACATTTGGCATGGAAGGCATCGTTGTCGAGGGTTTTAAATTCCACTTCTGAACCATCGCTTAAGATGGCTTTTACTTCCAGCAAATGTTCTCTTGTGCTGCGATACACCACCGAATTACTGCCACAGGAATTGTTGCCCACCATACCGCCGATCATGGCACGGTTGGCGGTAGAGGTTTCCGGACCGAAGAATAAACCATGTGGTTTTAAAAACATATTCAGCTCATCCCGTATTACGCCCGGTTGCACCCTCACCCATTTTTCCTGCGTATTAAGTTCGAGTATCTGCGTAAAGTTTTTGGAAACATCGGCGATAATACCGTTGCCCACTACCTGGCCTGCCAGCGATGTGCCGGCCGTCCGCGGAATGATGGACGTATGATTGTTGTGTGCAAACTGAATGAGTTTTTTGATATCGTCCGTGGTTTTGGGAATAGCTACTGCCAGCGGCATTTCTCGGTACGCAGAGGCATCTGTGGCGTACAATATCCGCATGGTATCATCTGTAAAAAAATCTCCTTCCATCAATCCGGCCAGTTCCTGTAGTTTTTCCTTCATTACCAATTTTACTTTGCCGCAAAATTAGTTTTTTATGGAACACGGATGACACGGATTGGGCGGGTTTAGCACGGATTTTTATTGCTGTTTGCAGTTTTGAATAGGAACCTGGGATGATGCTCACTGTAGCGGATCTAAGATGGATTTTTATGAATGATTTGCAGGTAGGATGGATAAAAGCAGATGTCACGAATTTGGCGAGATTTGTTTTTATCCGTTTTTTATCCGCCCAACCCGTGTCATCAGCGTTCCATTTGTATTAATTTTGAGCATATATGGAGACTTACTTACCTCAGTTGTTACTGGAATCTTTGGAGGGATTGCCCGGGTATGACAGAGCGGCTTTTGAAAATATACATCAGTCCGGCGAACAGGTAATTTCCGTGCGATTGAACAATCGTAAAATACATACCGTTGCGGAGCTTGCGTTTGCTGATGCGATCATTTCAGGAAAAGTGCCCTGGAATGCGGACGGGTATTACCTTTCAAAGCGACCATCTTTTACCCTCGACCCGGTTTTTCATGCCGGCGCTTATTATGTACAGGAAGCCAGCAGCATGTTTTTAGAACAGGCTCTGAGGCAGACAGCAGATCTCACACAACCGATTAAAGTGCTAGACCTGTGTGCAGCGCCTGGTGGTAAATCTACCTTACTGCAATCACTCATCAGCGATACCAGTTTACTGGTAAGTAACGAAGTAATTAAAACAAGGGTGAATGTGTTGGCGGAAAACATCACCAAATGGGGCGCCGCCAATGTGATGGTAACCAATAATGATCCCAAAGATTTTCAACGGTTGCAAAACTATTTTGATGTGATAGTGGTGGATGCGCCCTGCAGCGGCAGTGGTTTGTTTAGAAGAGATGCCGCATTGGTGGAAGAATGGAGCCCTCAAAATGTGACCATGTGCAGCCAGCGCCAGCAAAGAATTTTGGCCGATGTACTGCCCTCATTAAAAGAAGGCGGCACCCTGATTTATTCCACCTGCTCCTATTCAGAAAGTGAAGATGAAGCCATTGCGGACTGGCTGGTGGAAGAATGCCATTTATTACCGGTGGCAATACCTACTCAACCGGAATGGCAAATTGTTGAAACCAGGTCGCCCAAAAAAAAGGCCTGGGGCTACCGTTTTTACCCGGATAAAGTAAAGGGCGAAGGTTTTTTTATTGCCGCCTTTACCAAAGGAGAAAAAGGGACGCCGGTTTGGCAAAGCAATAAATACAAAACAAAATCAGAGCGGCTTACGGCCAAAGAAGTTGACATTGTACAACCTTATTTAAACGCGGATGAATCATTTTTCTTTATCAAACAAAATGATGAAACCATTGCATTGCCTGCTCACCTGGAAAATGAACTGGCTACTATTCAACATAGTTTGTATATAAAAAAGGCGGGAGTAAAAATGGGTACCATCATTCGCAACGAACTGATACCTGATCATGAACTGGCACTGAGTAATAGTATCAGCAAAACAATCCCCGCAGTTGAAGTGGGCCAAGCCACGGCCTTACAATACCTGCGTAAACAGGAAATAAAAATAGCCACTGATTTAAAAGGCTGGGCGCTGCTGACTCATCTGCAATTACCATTGGGCTGGATAAAAATTTTGCCCAACCGCATCAATAATTATTACCCCGCCAACTGGCGCATTTTGAACAAGTAAAAATTAAAACAAAAAAAATATAGTTTAATCAGTGGTTATGATAGCTTGTTAAACTAATTTAACAGTTTGATGGATAATTGTTAACCAACTTATTTTCCCATCTTTGCAACGAAAATTTATATCTGATGAAGCGTTTATTAATATTGTTATTTTGCCTGCCTTTAACCGTACTGGCACAAAATGCGCCATTGGTGGTTGAAGGAGCTTCTCCCAATTTATACCTTACCCATACTGTAAAAGCAAAAGAAAATTATTACAGCATTGGCAGAATGTACAATATCAGCCCAAAAGAAATTGCCCCCTTTAATAACCTGTCGCTGGAAAAAGGACTTACCCTTAACCAGGTGATAAAAGTGCCATTGACAGATGTGAACTTTTTACAGGCCGGTAATGCCCCTTCGGATGAAGTATTGGTGCCGGTTTATCATATAGTAAAAGATAAAGAAGGCTTGTACCGTATTGCCACCAATGCCAAAGTAGCACTGGAGAATTTAAAGCAGTGGAACAATATCAAGACCGATGCAGTAGCCAACGGAACACATTTAATTGTGGGTTATTTAAAAGTGAAGCCTGCATTGTCTGCCCTTTCCTCCATGGCCAAAAGCAAACCGGCGGACCTGGCTGTTACCGCACCGCCTGTTACAAAAACAGAACCCCCTGTTGTAAAAGCGCCTGAGCCGGTTAAAAAAGAAGCGGTAATAGTAAAGGAACCAGTTGCTACACCCGCAGTTGTAAAGAAAGATCCTCCACCGGTTGCAAAGGAAGCGGAACCTGTTCCGCAGCCAGTGGTAACAGCCGGCAAAAATTTTAATGGCGGAAGTTTTAAAACCAATTTTGAAAAGCAGGCCAAACCCAACCCCGTAACTGAAAGCGGCAGTGGTGCTGTTTTTAAAAGCAACAGCGGCTGGCAGGACGGTAAATATTATTGCTTACACAACACGGCCGCACCCGGCACCATTATAAAAGTAACCAGCAGCACTACCGGTAAGTCCATCTATGCAAAAGTGCTGGATGTAATTCCGGATATTAAGCAAAACAGTGGGTTATTGATCCGCATCAGCAATGCGGCAGCACAGGAATTGGGACTGGGTGAAACCAAATTTGATTGTACGCTGAGTTATTCTAAATAACTGCTTCTCATTTTTTAACAGCCGCAGTTTTCTTTTTGCCCCATCTTTCTTTTACATACGCATACGCTTTTATTTCGTCTGCTTCCGTAGGTTTTGCTTCGGCAATATAGCGACGGTAATAGTTTTGCGCCTGCTGCAGGTTATGGAGGTGCGATTCTGCTATCCGGCCACAGTTGTAATTCATCACCGGGTTTTTGAAAAGATAATACGCGGTATCATAATGGTTAATTGCTTTTGAATATTGCTTTAAAGATTCATAATTCAATGCCAGGCTATAATAATACATCTCGGCCGTTTTTGAAATAGAAAGGCTGACGCATACTTTCAATAGCTCATTGCTCTTATCAAAGTTTTTTAATTTAGCCCAGGCCTTTGCTTCATAATATAATACATTGTCAACCATGTAGCCTTTGTCATTCAGGTATTCACAAACCCGGATACAATCGGTAAACAATTTTAAATTATAATATCCAATCAGCACCTGTGTTAGGGCAGTGAGTGGCGATTCTCCCATGTTGATAATTCTTTCTCCGGGTAGCCGAAGGCTTTGAAAATCGTCTGCATTGTAGGCAGAACGAATGCGCAGTTTTAAAAGAGAAAGATTGAGAGAATCCTGTTGCAGTCCCGCTTCTATGATACTATCTGCCCGGTTATATTCTTTTCTGTCAATTAGCACATCGGCGAGGCCAACGCCATTTTTATAGTCTGTTGGGGCCAGCACATAGGCTTTACTGAAATAAACAAAGGCAGAATCCTGTTCGTCTTTTCGTTTAAATAATTCACCCATACTTCGATAATAACCGGCTTTAAGGGGTTGAATCAAAATAAGGCGGCGGGTGTATTGCAGTGCTTCGTTTGGGCTGTCATTTTTGTTAAGCAGTGCCAGGTATTGCAGGGCAGCGATATTATCGGGATCTGTGAGTACAATTTGCCGGTAAACATTTTCAGCTTCTTTTGTATTGTCATTCATATAATACGCGTAGCCCAGGTAACCCAGTAGTTGTATATTTTTACTATCAGCGGCAACTGCTGGCGTTAGGTAATTAACAGCTTCTTCAAATTGTTGGTTTTGAAAAAAATCCATCACCTTGTTTTTATCAACCGTAGTTGTTTGAGCAAGTACAGCAAGGGGAAATAAGGAGAGGATAAATATGCAGTGGGCTATTTTTTTCATACGGAGCGAATTGTTAAGGTAGAAAAATACAATTAATATTTATAAAGTCAACCCCTGGTTATATTGATATAATGAGGCATTGTTATTTTTTCACGTCAGACGCAGTTTTCTGTTTTTTCCATAAAAATAAAAATAAAAGTGGCGCTTTATTTTTATTTTGTAAAGAGTAACGGTTTTTATTCAAAAGTGCTATCCTTTACACAGTACCAATAATGCCTTGAACTTTTTAAGGATTCAACTGCCAACTGTCCGCTTTTTAATTGCGCAAACGTTTGTAGCGGGTTTAAATAATATTGTTTGTTATATTGGTAGAGCAAACAGCCTGCACCTGCTGCACTCCGTTTCAACCACAACCAACTTGTATGCGCCTGTCATTTTCAATACGTTTTTTTTTATTGGGTATAGTGCTGGGTACGTACATGGATGGGTTTTGCCAACCTGCCGAAACAGTTACACTCAGCAGTTTTCGGCCGGTCTCAATTTACAAAGTGCCTCAAACTAATATCGCGAAAGCAAAATACCCGGTGATAGATTTCCATTCGCATGATTATCCTGCAACTGATGCCGATGTGGCTGTTTGGGTAAAGCGAATGGATGAAATGAATATTGAAAAAACACTGATTCTTACCTATTCAACCGGTGCAAGGTTTGATTCGCTGGTAGAAAAATATGCGCCGTACAAAGACCGGTTTGAAGTGTGGTGCGGCTTTGATTATACAGGGCACGAAACACCAGGATGGCAAAAACATGCAATCGCCGAGCTGGAAAGATGCCACCAAAAAGGTGCTAAAGGTGTTGGTGAACTGGGAGATAAAGGACTGGGCGAATTGTATTCCATGCCCACACCCGGTTACGGTTTGCATATTGACGATCCGGCTATGAAACCTTTACTGGAAAAGTGTGCTGAATTAAAAATGCCTGTGAGCATACACGTGGCCGAAGACCAGTGGATGTATGAAAAGCCAGACTCAACCAACGACGGATTAATGAATGCCGCCACCTGGAAAGTGGACATGAGCAAGCCGGGCATTTTAACGCATGATGAACTGGAAAAGACACTTGAAAACGCGGTGAAGAATAATCCTGCCACCACTTTTATTGCCTGCCATTTAGCCAACACCAACGCCGACCTTAGTATGCTTGGAAAATTGTTTGACGCATATCCTAACCTGTATGCCGATATCGCCGCCAGGTTTGGTGAGTTTTCGCCCATACCAAAATATGCCAACGCTTTTTTTGAAAGGTATGCAGGCCGGCTTGTGTATGGAACAGATATGGGTTTTGATAAAGCCATGTATCAAACTACTTTTCGTATTTTAGAATCTGCCGATGAACATTTTTATGACCACAGGTTGTTCACTTACCACTGGGCATTATATGGATTGGCTTTAAGCGATGCAACGCTTAAAAAAATATACAGTGGCAATGGCAGAAAGATATTGAACCATTCAAAAAAATAAAACCAATAACGATTTATGAGCCAACTTTCTCCAACTGAACCGCAGGCCACTACAGAAAAAATTGCTTCGGCAGCGGTGGTTAATCCGCCAATGCCCGTAAACAGAATTGCTTCTGTAGACGTTTACCGTGGCTTTGTTATGTTACTGATGATGGGTGAAGTACTCTCGCTTGAATCCGTATCAAAGGCTTTGCCTGGCAGTTCATTCTGGGCCTTCCTCGGCTTCAATCAGAGCCATGTGGAATGGACCTGGCTTTCACTGCACGACATGATTCAGCCTTCATTTACATTTTTAGTAGGAGTGGTATTACCTTATTCCATCGCAGGCCGCCAAAGCAAAGGCGCTTCTTTCCGTAACATTATTTTGCATACCATTAAGCGGTCGCTGATATTGATATGCCTCGGGATATTTTTACGGTCTATGTGGAGTACCCAAACCAATTTTACTTTTGAAGATACGCTTACACAGATAGGGATGGGGTATACTTTTTTAGTGTTGATCTCTTACTGTAAACCACGTATCCAACTCATTGCACTGGTTATAATACTGGCCGGTTACTGGCTGGCATTTGCCTTATACCCTTTACCCGGTGCAGGTTTCGATTATGCTGCAGCAGGCACCGAAGCCAATTGGGAACACAACCTTCATGGCTTTGCGGCACACTGGAATAAAAATACCAACCTGGCCTGGGCTTTTGATCAATGGTTCTTAAATCTTTTTCCCCGGGAAAAGCTATTTTTGAATAATGGTGGCGGTTATTCCACGCTAAGTTTTATACCTACCCTCGGCACCATGCTACTGGGCCTGTTTGCAGGCAGCGCATTAAAGAATGGTACCACTACCCAACAGCAGAAAATTAAATTTTTTATTACGATGGGCGCCGGTTTATTGGTGCTTGGTGCTGTATTACATTTTACGGGCATTAACCCAATTGTAAAGCGCATCTGGACGCCGGCCTGGACTATTTTTAGTGGCGGCATTTGCTGTTTATTCCTGGCCTTTTTTTATACAGTTGTAGATGTGGCGCAAAAAAGAAAATGGGCATATTTTTTAATGGTGATCGGAGCCAATTCAATAGCCGCTTACGTGATGGCAGATGGTGGCATCCGCTCGCTGATATCCAATTCGCTACACATACATTTAGGCGCAACATACGACCACATTTTTGGCGCACCTTATGCCACGCTGGTAAATGGAATACTGGTGTTATTTTTTCTATGGCTTATTTTAAACTGGATGTACAAGAAGAAGATATTTATAAAAATTTAGCTCTGCACTTTGACGCCCGGGTACATTTACCCGGGCTTTTTTTAGCGTAGTTTGTTTTTTTTTATTCGATGACACCAGTAACACATCAACTACAATAGCTTCAGCAATTGCTGGTAATATTCTGTCAGGACTATTTTTTTTGCAGCGATTCTATCAGTCGTTCCTCCAAATGAGAGGAATCGTATTGTACCATTTTTATCCAGGATGATACTGGTAGGGAAAGCATTGTTTTGATTGAGCCGGTAGCATTCCTGTTGCGTTACAGACATGATCTTGTATTGCATATGGTTTTTCTTTGCCAGCGACTGAATCGTTTTGGGCGATTCATACGTAAAGGAAATAAATTCAAACTGTTGATTTGCTTTCAGTTTTTTATACAACTCATTCAAGGCATCCAACTCGGCAATACAGGGTGGGCAGTTGGCGAACCAAAAATTAATAAAGACCACTTTGCCCTCTATATTTTGGTTGGTGAATTTGCTGTTGTGCAGCGATGCTTTAAATAATGGGAATGGTTTACCAATACTTTCTTTTTCCCTGGCCGTTACCAGCGAATCAAAATTGATTGTTTGCTCTTGTCCATGGGCTTGTAAGCCTGCCAACAAAAAAATAAATATGAAATAAGACTTCATCGGGTTGTTTAATAGTGATGGATAAGCACTGTTATTCACCTTAAAAATACAGGATTGTTTTATCAATATAAAAAGCTCCAACTACACTGGTACTGCACCGCTGCTAAAGAAGCGCATAATAATAGTTTTGGACGCAGTTTTTTTGCTCCTTCATTGGTAAAATCAACTACAGGCGGGGTCGTTACTCTTAACACAGTGGGGGGCCTAATAGAGTGCAAAGATGCGGTCACACGCAACGTGTAAAATGTACGAACGATGTAATGAGAACAACAATTTTTTAGCTGATAATTACCAGGCAACACGTTAAAAAGTTACAGAAATACCAAGGCAACTGAACATAGACCTCATAAAAGGAGTGCCAGCTCTTTTTGCAAATTTTGTTTTGCCTGCTGATCAAATTTTGTGTAGAAATAATCCGTTTTAAAAATGCGCTGCATCGCTAAAAAATGAGTCAATACTTTTCTTCTTCCTGGCAGATAAATCACATCAGGATAGATAGCGTATTCTTTTCGTACATTTTTAAAATAGGTTGAATAGGTTTCCCAATCACTTCCTAAAATACAAAGGTCTGCATCAGTAAAATAATTGGTATCAGTGTCGGTATTGTCAAGGTGTTTTTTTGTAGCCAGAATTTGTGCTTTGCAATTCGCAATCATTGCCGAAGGGATAGCCATTTGTGTCATTCGCTGCCCGGCCAGTGCCGCACTTTTTTCTTCATTGTCTGATTGTAATACGTTGTAAACACTATCGTGGTAATACAACGTAAAAAGAATGGTATCCCAATGATGGATTGTTGTTTTTACCTCCAGTAATTGCAGCAACAAATTTTCCAGGTGACACAACGTATGGTAATGCCTTTTTTTGCCGCTATGTTTGGTTTCAATTTCATTCCATAATTCTATTGCCAGTTTATCGCTAACGGAATAATTTGACAAGAGGCATAGGAAAGTTTGTTTTAGCATGGGACGATTAATTACAAAGAATTGGACAAATGGTTATCGTACATTGGTTGATATCATTTTTTTAATAAAATAAATAATAAGGATTAGTTGCCCCAACAACAACAGCATAAGGTTAAGAAGGATAAGTGTATTATTTTTTTCAAAAAAACTCCAATCTGAATAACCTGGATTATATGCCTGGCAAGCAAAGTAAATTAACGCCAACAGCGTGGTTACACTAAGCATTGTAAAATTAATATGCGCCCGTATAACCTTTGTGGATAAAAGCACATCTCCACCAAAATAATATAGACAGTACAGCGTAAAAAAAAGTATTGCTATCGATATCAGTACCTGCGCAACACTCAAAACCAGGTAGGTGTCATGCATATGAATATCAAGTAGCGGTTCTTGTGACAAGGCAGCCGCCGGTAAAAGTAAAACGCCTGTTGCTCCAAATAAACTGTATGTTTTAAATTTCACTTTCACAAACTATCATAGTGTTTTGAATGTATCCGAACCAACTGCTTATATGAAGTTGTAATTTATATTTATTAATTTTAATAACCCCAGCCGGGTTTTTATTTTATACTTCAATGAAAATAAACGCAGGAATTTTATTAGTCAGCGCACCATCTTTAGATGATCCGAACTTTGACGAAGCCACTATTTTTATTACTGAGCACAACGAAAAAGGAGCAATGGGTTTTGTTGTAAATAAATTATTTGACAGGAAATTAAATGAACTGGTGGAATTTAAAGACAGTCCGCCATTTCCTTTGTATGATGGTGGACCCATGGACAAGGAGCATCTTTTTTTTGTACACCGGCGGCCAGATTTAATCACTGGTGGAACACCCGTAACTGACGCTATCTACCTGGGTGGCAATTTTCAACAAGCAATTGCGCACATTAACGATCGGTCCATCCTGCAAAAGGACATTAAAATTTTTGTGGGCTATTGCGGCTGGGATGCCAATAAGCTGGAAGAAGAAATTGAAGAAGGTAGTTGGGTTATAGCTGATACTGATGTCGAAAGTATTTTATAACTTATTTTATCCCCTGCTTTTTTAATCCTGAATCAATGTGCAGATACCATAGATAGAATGGATATTTATCCAGCCATTTATTCTTCCGATATTGTTGCCAATTTGAAATCTTTCTCCTTGTATAGCTTTGATTATATGCAGGTATTGACGGACGTTCACTTTACACAAAACAATATCTCCTTTTTGTAGCTGCCTGTCTGAAATGGGTTCAACAGTCACCAGTTGTCCTGAGGCAATTTTTCGTTTCATCGAATTTCCTCTTGGACGAAATTGAACTGTTTCGCCGCCTTTTAATTGCTCGATGTAGTGTGTTGCCCAACTCATAGTTAGTTATAAAATTTAAAATACCAGGCCTGAACGATGTTAGACTAATACTACAAGAATGTTAATGCAGATCTTTTTTTGATAGATTGCTTTTACCTCGTGTTTTTCAATTATAGTATTTGAAGAAGCAAATTCATTCCTACACAATCGCTATTGTATAAGACGCTACCAGTTTGCCACTTTTGTCTTTTGCAACATGCATCACCAATGTATCATGCCGGTCACTGTTTTTGTCTACCCTTAATTCAAAATCTTCCTGCATGGTTACCGGGTTGGGACCTTTAGTATAAAGCGGCAACTGGTGAATTTCATTTTCAATTTCTTTTTTAAAAAAGAAATTAGTAGTTAACACCGCAGCTCCGTTAATGATTACTTTGGCATGTACATGCGTAAGGCGACCCGTATACCAGCCGGGAAAAATGGAAGTAAAAGTACATTCGCCACGGGCATTTGTTTTTTGAAAACCTCTTAACCAGGTCTGGTTAGCTGTACCTTCTTGTTCAAAATCTGAGTAGTGTCCGTCTGCATCGCATTGCCAGATATCCACGATGGCGCCGGGTATGGGCTTGCAATGTTTATCTTCTACTTTAAACACGTATTCCAGTGGCGTTCCTTTTTTCGTTTCGGTTATGTTTACCCGGTTCAGGTGTTCGTTTTTATAATACGGCCCTTCAGGAACGGGTGGCGTAATGGGATCGTTGCAATCTGTAAGTTCAACTACCGGCTCTTTTTTGCCGGCAAAAAAAGCAGTGCCGATAAACGACAGGCCAATCAATGAGATGAATTTATTTCTGTTCATAAGCAGGTTTTTAGGTTGTTGCGAGTTTAACAATCGCTTCCTTTTGTGGATATAGCCAGGCGATGCAGTAATTGTTACTAAAGATAAAATGAAAAATTATACCCGCAGTATTATTTTGCGGATGCTCTAAGGGGAGATCTATTTGGATTTCATTGGCAACTTATTGGCGGGCATAGGAATGGCAATTACAAAATAAATTGTGATTAACACCGTGGCGATGCCAGTTACAATAAAAGTGGCGCCTGCACCAAATTGAAACCAGATGAGCCCTGCCAGCGAACTGGCCAGCATGGTGCAAATACTTTGAAACCCCGCGAAAGTTCCGATGGCGGTAGCGGTATCTTTTTTATCGGCAATATTGCTGATCCATGCTTTTGAAATACCTTCTGTTGCAGCGGCATACAATCCATATAAAAAAAATAAGGCGGCAAAAAAATAAAAATTATGATTGAGACTCATGCCAAAATATACCGTAGCAAAAATCAGCAGGCCTGTAATAAAAATTGTTTTCAACCCGATTTTATCGGCCAGTATACCTACCGGAAAGGCGCACAATGCATACACCAGGTTATAAAAAATATAAATGCCAATTACGGCAGTATCGTCCAGGCCGGATTGTTTTGCTTTTAATAATAAGAACACATCCGAACTGTTGAACAACGTAAACGTCAGCAGGCCGCCCGCCAATTTTCGGTACAAGGCCGGGCTGGTTTTCCAGTAATGGATGAAATCAAAGAAGGAAGTTTTGATAACAACAGCGGTGGATGATTTATTTTTCTGTTGCAGCAAAAAAGAAGCTGATACAGCCAGCAGCCCGGGGATAAAAGCAATGTAAAAAAGTGCCCGGTAATTTTGCGGATGGTAATGTAAATAAATCAATGCAGATAGGGGACCCAGCACTGCGCCCAGCGTGTCCATAGAACGATGGAAGCCAAATATTTTGCCTTTGGTTTCGGGTGTGGCTTCGTCGGATAAAATGGCATCTCTTGCCCCGGTGCGAATGCCCTTGCCCGTGCGGTCGATGGTGCGGCAAATGAAAACCCAAATGGGTAAAACCGAAAATGCCAGCAATGGTTTTGAAATGGCACTCAGCGCATAGCCGGCCTGCACAAAGGGCGTTCGTTTGCCACTGTTGTCTGATAGCTTGCCAAAATATCCTTTGCTTAATCCTGCAATGGCCTCGGCAAAACCTTCCAGTATGCCGATCAACACAATTGAAAAGCCGATTGTTTTTAGATAGATGGGCATTATGGGATACAGCATTTCGCTGGCCGTGTCGGTAAACAGGCTAACCAGTGATAAGGTCCAAACTGTCCTTGTGATGGCTTTCAATTTGATATATTGTTTTTGTTAACGAATGGGGCCATATTTTTCTTTCCGGAATGTCTGTAAGAACCTGGCCAGTGTTGATGTTTATTTTAACCGCACAAATATATCAACCTAAAATGGAGGTGTAGGGTTTGGTATGGCCTTTTCTTGTCATCGTAATTTCAGTTTAATTTCTACCGTTCGATATACCAGCTTTCAATTAAATCATCTACGCGTTTTGGTAACAAGGAAACAGGAACGAACTACAAGTTCACTAATAGGCACCTGAGAGGATATCGGCCACGATGAGGCCGCAATGGCTTGGTGGTAACTGATTTTGATGACAGGCATGTCCTGAGACAGAACTTACTCTTCAGCCGCAGCCCTGATACCTTTCGCAGCGGCCTTCGTAGTGCCAGGTTATTTGCAAAAGGTTTCACCTCTTAATAAAACAGGTAACTACATATTTTTCTCCAGCACCATAAACTCCAGTGGTTGCAGGTGTTTGCCGGTTAGTCCATCTTCTTTAAACGGAATTCTTTCACCTGTTTCCTGGTAACCGTATCGTTTGTACCAGTCAATCAGTTCCGTGCGTTGGGTAATTACCTGCATAAAAATCGCAGGAATATTTAATTGGGTTGCATATTCTTCAGCGGCTTTTAAAAGCTGCTTGCCGATACCAAAACCCTGTAACAGCGGCGATACAGCAAACATGCCCAGGTACAATTTAGCCGCCTTTTGCTGCAGGTTAACACAACCCGAAATTTCCTGGTCGGTGTTAAGGTATTTAAGCAGCACGCTACCTGGCAACTCCATCACTTGTTGTAAACTTGTTTCGTCCGTGCGCACATTGCCACCAATCAGGTGAGCCTCCGTGGTCCATCCCTGCTCGGAGCTTTCGCCGCGGTAGGCACTGTTCAACAAGGCAACGATAGCCGGAATATCAGCAGGCGTTGCAATCGTAATCTGTGGGTTTGAAAATGTAAACATAGAAGGCGAAATTAGCAGATTATTTAAATAAATTACCGCGGTAAATAAATACACAGCAGTAAGGAAATATTGGTCCGGGCCAATCACCATGATCAACATCGTTGCGTCGCCCTCTTTTACTTTTTAATCTTTTGGCAGCAACCAAAAGGCAGGGTTCATGGTTTTACTTTAGTTGTTTATTCGACGGATTAAAAGTTGTACTTATTTTTCATCTTCGATTGAAAGATCCACACAAACTCCTTTATGGTCAGATAGTTTTTTGTCCTCGTTCCATTCCGAAATTTCAGTAGTAAAACGCTGGGCGAATTTTTTTGACATCGCGATGTGGTCGACACATTCTTTTACTGCCCGGGTCAAAAGTGTTAGTTGGTTTTTATCAAATGCATTGTCAAGTTCGGTTTTTCCGAAATTCGTAAAATAGTAATTGTCAGTAAAACTGATATTGAAATCTCCAGCAATGCAAAAATTTTCACTTGTTGATAATTTTTCGAAGTCTGCAATTTGTTTTGGTAAATCGATTTTAAAATTGTCGTTTCTATTTCCAAAAATCCCAATGATGGTTCCATAGATTTTTAAATTTCCAAATTCTGTTTTCAATTCAATACATAAGCTTGTGTATTTATCATAGGTCTCATATTGGTTCAGAACTTCATAATTTGTGTAAATTGAAATTCTGTTTTCAGTTTCAGAATAATAACCTGGTTGTATTTCAGTCAATTTTGGGGTCGAAATGCAATATTCATAATTCGGCAGATTTATTTGTTGGTCGGTTTCGGTCAAAACTAAAATATCCGCATTTACGTCGGTTAAAATTTTAATTATTTCGGCGAGTTTTGTTTTGTGTTTAAGTCTTTCAACATTCCAATTGGCTATTTTCATTTAGTTATTATTATTTGCGTCCTGTTATGAGCATTGTGTAAAATGTCAGTCAATGGTTATGGTTTGGTGGTATTTGATGTGAGTAGTTTTATCTGTGTCCCAGATTGAGGTCTTTCATTTCAAAATAACATTTTTCACAAACAAGTTTTATAGCTGCGAATGCTTCCGATTTTTTATTCCATTCCCCTTCCTTTTGCCTTACAGTTTCGCACTCGCTACACCAAGCCTGGAAATCGTCATCTTCTAAAAGTTCCATATCCTCAAACGTGTCAAAGGCTTCTTCAAATCCCACCTTATTTATGAAATTAAGATGTTGGCAAACAAATGCTCTCCTTCGATATTCGTGCGAACCACATTCAACATATTTGTCTTTGATGTTTTGAGCTGTTTCATTATCGATGAATTCAGTTATCACCAAAAATATTTTAAGTCGCCTATCATTAACAGGTCTATAAACACCAATTCCGTTTGTAAGTTTTGCAGCAATTGCGGCAAACTCCCAGGCCTCAAATTCATCGCTATCAAAATATCCCGAAGTAAGTTTAGAGAGCTCTGAACTTACTCCAAATTCCTTAACAAGGCGTGCCTTTTCTTTTACATTTTCAAGCGTGGAGTCGTTATCCCACGACCATTTCCATGTATTTGATTTTTCGGAAAAACTGCCTACGTCAAAATATTTAAAATTTAACTGTTGGTCACCTGTTGAAAAAGTTAAAAGCCCTGTTGATTGATTGTAAAACCAGTTATCATACCAATCTACATCGTAATCATTTTTGAATTTGTCCTGAATGACTTTTAGTCTTTCAACGCAGTCTTTAGCAAAACTTTTGTAGTCTAGATTTTTCAAAGTAAAGTTGATTGTGTAGTCATAAAACTATGCCTAATGTTTGTATTTCCATAATTCTTAAAATGGTTTATTGCTTCCGTATTAGCTGTCTTCACTGAACACGACGTACGGTTAAAATACTTCACCAAATTTTCAAGATACTGTATTCCGTCACATTTTATTTATAGTGCAGCCAATCCAAAGTAATGGATTTATTCAACGCATCCAAACATTGCGATTGGCATTACCCCTTAATAATTACTTAATATCTACCACGACACAATTGCGGTAACTTTATTTAAAATCATACAAATATGAACTGGCCAATTGTAATTTTTGTTGGGATAGCCGTGATCGCCCTGATCATTTTCCTGGTAGTACGTAATAACAAAGATGAAAAGGTTTTTGAGGAGCAACTCAACAGTGATTTCACCAAACCGAAGGAAGAATCTGAAGAAGACGAAATTGATAAGATTGTAAAATAATTTTGAGTAGCAACCGCTGCTAAAACGCTATAACAAAAACATAACGGCAACGCAAATTATTTGTAAAAGCTTTTGGCTATTTTAGCTCTCTAAAAAATTCGCATGGTTATCAATCGCTCTTTCTTTTTTACAGTTGCCTTTACTTTAATACTTTCAGTTGTTGCCGTGGCGCAGGTTACTCCGCTTCCGGCTACCAAGCATAAAACCATTGTCATAGCCCATCGCGGTGATCATACGCATGCGCCGGAAAATACATTGGCTGCTTACCAAAACACCATTGAAGACGGTGCCGATTTTGTGGAGATTGACTTGCGTACTACCAAAGACAGTCAGCTGGTAATTATGCACAATGCCACGATTGACCACATGACAGCCCAACAGGGAGAAATAAAAAGCTTTACCCTTGATGCGTTGCGCCAAATAAAAGTAAGGGAGCCATTGCACCCGGAATGGGGCATGTATACAATACCAACTTTTAAAGAAGTGCTGCAACTGTGCAAAGGCAAAATAAATATCTACCTCGATTTTAAAGATGCTTCAGTAGCGCAAACTTACCAGGAAATCATTGATGCAGGGATGGAAAATAATATGGTAGTCTACATCAATGAACCTCACCAGTTTGAAGAGTGGGGAACCATCGCTCCCAATATGCCGTTGATGATCAGTTTACCAAAGGCCGTGAAAACAAAATCCGAAATGAATGAGGTACTGCACACATTTGATATTGACATACTGGATGGCGATTATACCGAATACAATCCTGAAACCGTAAAAGCTGCAACGGAAAAGCATATTCCTATCTGGGCTGATGTACAGTCGAAGGACGAAGGACCGGACCAATGGAATGCCGCATTGAAGCTTGGTTTGGCAGGGATGCAGTCAGATCACCCAAAGGCATTGATTGATTTTTTGATTCAGAAGGGGATGAGGTAATAACAGTTTCCATCATGAGTTGATTCATTTGTATAGTCTTTTTACAATTGTCTGCAGAACATCAACTTTATTTTTTGACCCAAGAAAATTGGGATAAACGTCATCGGCCAAATGATTTATTTCGATCCAATTGCCGATGACAGTGTAACCACTCACCGTTATAGACCAGGGAAAATACAGAGAATTTGGGTTATAGTATTGACTTGTGATGTTCATTATATTTCCGTCGCTATTAATAAAGTTTATTGACACATAATCTGTAGTTGTACTCCAGCCATCGGTTAAATTGAAAAGAATATTGTTTAAGGTAGACGAATCCAAACCTTTAACGCTGTCAACGAGGGCAAGTAGTTTTGAAAAATCAAGATTATTTTCATTTAATTGAAAAGCCATTGATTTCTTGTTATTATTACTTTCAACCGATTTTTTAAAATCTAAAATATTCTTCCTACACTCCGCGTATTCCTTTTGTGTAAAGCCCATTCCTGTTACAGTTGGGATCGTTTTAGTGAAATGCGGTATTTTATTTACAAATGAATCTACCAGTTCAGCATCAAAAATTTCTTTGTTTTCCGGTAACATATTTTTATGCTGAGAACCATTTAGAATTTGATTGTCTTCATTGAATTCATTATCAATCCTATTATACACTAGCTGATCTGAAAAATTGTGAAAACAACCACGACTTCCTTTACAAAAGGAAACTGTTTTTATTTTAGAACTGCAAAATAACGTCAACAAATCTTCTGCTGATTTTTTTTCGATACGGCTGCTTTTGATATAGTAGTAAGTCAATTGGCCGTTATTACCGGCAAAAAGAATCTGGTCCTCATCAACTAATTTGAGGAAACCGTTTGCAGTTTCAAAAGGGAGTGTAAACTTATACTCCCAGTCTTCGCTTTCTGAAGGATGACTAAATATTTTACTACCACTAGCGCCGTAAACTTTATTTTTTAAATAGCCAAAAACCTGGGGTAATGGCGCCGTATTTTGTACCGCCTCTATAGTTTTGGTAGAAGTGGCGTTATCGTGTTGTAGTTTAGTTATCTTATTACCGCACATAACAAAGAGATTTCCATTTTTACATTTTGCATCGTATATGTTTTCTGAAAATGGATATGTTGCGGTTATGTTTAATTGATCATCTGCCCTGACAAAGTCTCCATTATTTTTATGAAAATACAAAGCAGTGTTTTCTTCATCAGTGTAAAAATGAACATACTCTGGTAACCATACCCAGTTTATCGAATCCATTTTGCTGTAAAAAACCAGGTTCTCCTGCATGATTACAAAATAGTTTTTGAATATGGCCACCTTATTTATTTCGGGCCTGCTTTGATGATTTGTTTTATTGTATTTTTTTTGATCAAGCGGGCTTTTCAAAATTTGCCACGTAACGCAATTGTCTTTAGTAAAAGCAATCATATTCCATAAGGAGCCGATGATGCCTTGTTTTTTTGTATTGAAAAAGATGGACGAAAATCTTTGCTTAACTTCTGGAATTTTAAGTTTTCTCCAATTGAATCCATAGTCATCAGAATAAGCAATGCCACTTCCCGAAACACTCATCCATGCTTCCCCATTGCTTAAATTTACAGCATCGTCTACCCAGCCGTCCTGGCCAAATTCAATAGCTTTCCATGTGGCTCCTCCATCTGTTGTGTGACGGACTATATTGTATTTGCTGTTATTGCTATTGATAAAACCGGATATAAACCCTGTGTCATTGTTGAAAAAATTACTTTGATCGTACAATTCGCCGCTTATCGTATTGTTGTTGTGGCTTACAGGATTAATAAAATGCCACACACTATCTATATTTTCTGTACTGGCAGCTTCGCCCGCTCTTGTTGTAATAACCAGTTTTTCCTTCGGGGTTACAGATAATTTGTATGCGTAACTATTAAACTTTAATGGAATTGTTTTTTGTGAAGATTGCGCAAATGAATTACTCAAGATTATTAAGGCCGATAAAAAAATAGAGAATATTTTCATAAGTTTTTTGAGATGATGAATAAGGTATATGAATTACATAAACTTCCAGCCTTATTTTGCATACAGTTTAGCAGAATAATCTTTTCCAGTCAAAATCAAGTGAAAACTACAATGCTGTCAACGATTTTTTCACCAGCCTGTAATTAATGGCAACTGACAAGGCCAGCAACAACACCGCAATTACCAGTACAGTCCAGTCGATTAGGATGGGTAATTCTCCACGGGCAGGAGTAACAAAATGTTGAAAGCCCAGGTGTAATAGCTGGGTAGCAAACAACGCGGCAATGATAATGCTGACATATACCGGAATCCATTTTTTGGCTACTGTTTTACTTAACCAGCTCGGGCTGTAACCGAGTGTAAGCAATAGTTGCAGGTTATCTTTACTGCGGGCAATCATCAGTTGTAAATAGAAAGAAAACAACACCAATGCCAGCAAAATAACCAGCACGCCAAAGCCAGCGAGTCCGCTTACAACAGCTTGCAACACGCCTTTTACCCGGCCGAATTTTGTTTTGTCTTTATTAACGTGGTAGTCCTTGCTGGCGAGGTAATTCAGCAACTGCGGATTATTGGCATCTGTTGTTTTTAAAAATACCCGGGACGCGGGGATATTGTCAACGCCTTCCAGCGCCTTGTTTTGTTGCGCCAGAAAATTTTCCGGCACCAGTATGCTGTTGATGCGGTCGCTGAATGCAACGATCCTGGCTTTGTATTGGCGGTCGCCGTTACGGCCATGACATTGCAAAAATAATTGTACAGAGCTGGCTGTTTTTTCAGACATCTGCGGCAGGTCCCAACTCGGGGCAAATACATTGTACATCTCTAAAAAATCAGTCGAAAAAATAACGGGTACAAATTCATCTCCTTCATTCCATTTAAAATTATCGGGTACAGTATCTATAAAATTAGTGTTCAGCCCTTCCACAAAAACGTCCGTGCTAAAGGGGATCATGTTGCCCGCATTGGCACTCACTTTAAAGGCATTTGCTTTTAAAGGAGCTGCATCTTCAATAAAGGGCTGTGACTGCAATTCTTTTATATCTGCATCCGTAAAACGGTTATCCCGGCCCATATTTTCATTGGTAATGGTTTTGGTGATGGATATAAAGTCGGTACCATTTTTACGGGTATTTTTATCTCTTATTAAATGATTGATATTGGTGTACATCTGGATGGAACTCAACAACAGCAACACGCCAACTCCCAGCCCGATATAACTCAGCCAACGGCTCACTTTATTTTGACCGGCGGTTAAGAAGGGAGCGATGTTTTTGTATGAAAGCGGCATTGGCGAATTAAAAATTAAGAATTAAAAATTAAAAAATTCTTTTAGGATGATGTGTATTCGTATTTGGTAAAATTGCAAACGATGTTTTACAACTTATTATTTACAACCTACAACTTACAACTTCGTTACAAGTACAACATTCTTTCGGCCTTAAAATAGTCTATCTTTTTTAGGTCAGTTAAAATGATGGCAGCTTTTCTTTCGGTGGCTTCTTCCTGCATCAGGTCCATCGCTTTCTGCCGGTTGTTTTCATCCAGGTGACTGAACGGTTCATCCAGCAATAAAAAATCAAAAGGTTGTTGTAACGCCCGAATAATAGCAATGCGTTGTTGCTCGCCGTAACTACAGGTGCTGCACAATTTATTCAGTTTACTTTCTATGCCCAAACGTTTTGCCATGGCCGTTATCCTGCTTTCCGCATGGTAGGGCGCCAGCAATCTTTTTATTTCCAGGTTTTGCAAAACGGTTTGTTGTGTAAACAATCGCAGATCCTGGAAAATGATGCTGATATTTTGTTGCCGCCATGAAGCAAATTTTTCGGCATCATAATTTTTGATATTGTTATTATCATACAAAATGTTACCGCTATAGTCTTTTCTTAACCCATATAAAAAATGAATGAAAGATGTTTTGCCGCTGCCACTGGGTGCAATAATATGAATGTTTTCGCCGGTCGAAAAAGAGATGTCCTGGTTCCACAACTGCGAGCCACTGCCCTTACCAGTTTCAAAAAAATCGGGAACAACCTGTTGCAGGGAAATTTGCATATCTAAATATAATAAAGCTGCCAATCCATTATTGAATTGGCAGCCGAAATGAAGAAGGAACTACTTTGTTGAAGCTGGCGGCGCCACTACATCTTCTGGCGGAACCGTAGTGTCAAAAGCCGTTTCAGCTGCTTTTTCTTTTGCTTTTCTTGCCTTATAAATTTCGCCCAATTTAGCAGCGTACTGATTTAATTGTTTAAGGCTATTGGTTGTTTTATCAACCAGGTTTACTTCAATGGTTTGGGCAATGGCACCATCTTTAAAATCACCACCCTTAAACAACAGGTTATCCCATAATTTTAGGGATGCATCATATACTGCACTGGCGCTGCTGTCCCTGGAAGCTTCTTGTTCAAACGCTTTTAACAGCAGGTGAATATTAAGATAACCGCCAAAGGCCTGGCCATTTATTTTATTGATAAAATCTACATTGGGATTGGTAGCGGAAAGAAATTTATCCGCATTTTCTTTGTTATTGGCGATGGCGAAATAAGTACCATTATCGCTGTAGGCAAAAGGTGCTTTACCATCTGCGGTCAATCCCTTTTCACCCAATTTTTTTCCTGCATTAATAAGTTTGTTAAACGCATCTTTATCACCAATAGAAGTGGCAAAAATAAAATTGAATGCAGGCTTTTCACTGGCGTAACCAAATTCACCTCCCACACTGTCTTTCTTCATGCTGAGGTCAGATAAACCCAATACCAAATCACCCTTGTTGGCTTTAATAAAATCATCCATGGTAAAACCAACATTGCTAAGGCCCATATTGGCAATACCATCCACGCCAAGTAATTTAAGCAGTTCCTTGATCCCTTCTGGTTTATAAGCAATTGCCATCAGGCCAATAATATCTTTTCCGGGAATGCGTTTCAACATATCCTCGCTTACTTTTCCATCACCGTATTTCTTGTACAATTTGCCCAGCTCATCGCCAACGTAACTTTTTGCATCAATGTTTATCTTGCCATTGTCGAAATTTAAGGTGGCGGTGGTTAAACTACCCTTGTATAATTTGTCGAGATTCACCATGGCCATCATAGGGTTGTTCAGAGCGTTTTTGGTAAGCTGCTCTGTATTCATCCAAAAATGCATGTCGCCGTTTTCTTTCAGCAATGCAGAGAAGTGATCATTTTTAGCCAGGCTATTGCTTTCTGATAAGGCAAACAAAGATTTGCAGGTAGTAAAAATATCTCTTGGTTTGGCGGGCGTAATATCAATAGAGTCCCGCTGCATTCTTCTTGACAACGCATCCATTTGGGCCATTTGTGGTGCATCAAACAAATAAATAAATTTGTCTTTTGTATACCCGGCACAAAATGGCGCTTTGCTGATGAATTTAATTCCATCGGCTTCATTTTCGCTGCCATCAGCGGCAAATGTTTTTATAAAAGTTTTAAACTGGTCTTCATTTTTGATGGTGCCTTCAAAAGCAACATAACCACCGGAGCTGTCCTGCAACGCAAAAAATAACAGGTCGGTTTTGGTGTCAATCCCTGCGCTGTCGGGGTTGTTAAGAATTACTTTCATGGCAGCTGGTACGGTACTGTCTTTGGCGGCCTCGGCAAAAACGGGGTTCTGTTTTATTTCTTCCCAGGATAATTTTGACGACAGGGATTTGCCATCAACCTGTATAACAAAGGCGGCTTCTTTTGGTATCAGTTTGCCTTGTGTATTTGGCTTACTGCAGGAAGCCAGTAAAAGAATGGCCGACCCCAGCAGCAGATTGCGAAAATGTATTTGCATATGGTTGTTTTTTAATTAGTGCGGAAATATATTATTAGTAACCTTGTTTATTTGTTAAAGTAAGTAAATAACCTATCAAAAAGCACAACTTCCTGTAAACCTGTTGAAAGATCTTTCACCAAACAATATTTTTGTTCAATCTCTTTACTTCCGATAATCACTGCATATTGTATTTTCTTTTTCTCTGCGTAGCTAAATTGTTTACTGATTTTAGCAAACTCGTGGTACATTTCGCATGAAACATTTTTGGCCCGTAGTTGCTGCATGATGGTAAAAGCGAACCTGCTTTCCGTTTCGCCCATGTTAAAAAAAATGGCTTTGGTACCGGATTGTACGGCTTCAGGAAACAATTGCAGTTCTTCCAATACATCATAAATCCTGTCAACACCAAAGCTGATACCTACGCCTGCAATACCTGGCACATCAAACAAGCCGGTAAGATCATCATACCGGCCGCCGCCACCGATGCTGCCCATTTTAACTACCGGGGGTGCCTTTGCTTCAAAAATAATCCCGGTGTAATAATTTAATCCTCTTGCGAGTGTAAAATCAATGTGCAATTTAATATTGGGCGACTGCTGATAAACAAAAGTGATTTCTGCAATGCCTTTTTTGCCTGTTTCAATATGGCCGATCAGGGCAGTTATTTGTGCCAGCTTTTCCTCATTGCTGCCGGCTATTAAAAGGTATTTTTCAATAATCGCTATTTGCTTTTCGTTTAGCTCCCGTTGCTGCAATTCTTCTTTTACTCTTTCTAAACCAATCTTATCTAATTTATCAATTGCAACAGTAATATCTGTCAGTTTTGATGCACCGCCACAGAGCGTTGCCAGGGCGGATAAAATTTTGCGGCTGTTAATTTTCAATTCATAATCCCACAGGCCAAGGCGGTTAAAAACCTCGTTGTAAATATTACAAAGTTCAACTTCATTTATTAAGGCCGTACTGCCCACCACATCGGCATCGCACTGGGTAAACTCTCTGTAGCGGCCCTTTTGCGGCCTGTCTGCCCGCCACACTGGTTGTATCTGGTAACGCCTGTAGGGGAAGGTAAGCCGCCCATGATTCATCGCTACATGCCTGGCAAAGGGAATGGTAAGGTCATACTTCAGTGCCCGTTCAGTCAGGTCACTGCTGCTTTTGCCTTCCAGTACCTTTTCAAAACCAGCTTTTGATTTATCAATATTTTTTGGGTCGCTGATGCCGTTGTTAAGAATCTTAAAAATCAGTTTATCTCCTTCTTCACCATACTTGCCCATGAGTGTATCCAGGTTTTCCATGGCGGGTGTTTCCAATGGTTCAAACCCATATATTTCAAATACATTGCGGATGGTGCTAAAGATATAATTGCGTTTACGAACGGTATCTGCTGAAAAATCCCTGGTGCCCTGGGGGATGGATGGTTTGGCCATGATGGGTTAAAATTATATATTTTTTACGGGTGGCAAAAATAGTTGAAAAATGGGTAGCAGCCGGTTAATCAGTTTAATCAGTGTTATGGGTTAGGTATATGAATGCCACAAGCTGCATCGCCATGCTGTTCAACACTGCTAAACGGTCAACTGGATCTGCTGTAATTTTTAATCAACATTTCGCAGGCTTCATCTATTAAAGCAAACACTTCTTCGTAACCAGCTTCGGGCCCATACCAGGGGTCAGGAACTTCAAGATTTTCTCCCGGGTGCACTACATTTAACAACAGGTCTGCTTTTTCAGCAACAAATTTATTACCGCTGATTTTTTTCATTTCATCCAATACATCAGCGGCCATTGCATAAATTTTATCAAAGCGATCAAAGTCTTCCGGCACAAAGCGCCGGCACAATTGTTTGCTGATATCAATACCTCTTTTTTTTGCCACTCTTTGCGAAAGATAATGGGGGGCTTCATTTACATGAAACCCATTTGTACCAGCGCTGTCAACAAACCAATCCAATCCCGCTATTTTTATTTTTTGTGATAATATTCCTTCGGCCAGGGGGCTGCGGCAAATATTACCAAGACATACCATCAAAATTTTCATGCGCAAATATAGTTGCTTGATTTTTAGATAACGGTTACCGGTTTTGCTGATGGCATTATGGAATTGATGACAGGCAGCATCATAGTTTAAACGGCGCCGGTTTTGAATTTTTTTTATCACATCAAAACCAACAACAATGAACAGCGAAACAATCATGCAAACGGATGTATTAGACATCATTTTTGAAAAAAGAAATAAGCTATATGGCGCCTATACTTTGCGCAAGTTTTATAATTACCGGTTGTTTAAGTCCATCGGCATCACGCTTGGCGTGGTTACTTTTTTATGTGCTTTTACTTTTATTCCGAAAAAAGAACACAGGGTTTTTGATTTAGGACCGACTACTGTATGGAGTTTTAAAGAATTTAAAAAAGAAGTGGAACCACCTAAAGAAATTCCCAAACCAAAAAAAGCCGTTGCACCACAAACAAAGTTTGAATTGCCGGTGATTGTAAAAGAAAATTCAGATACCCTTGTTGAAATTAAAGAGCAAGACAGAATAGGAAGTGTAAATATTGCCGGGGATCCAGCTATAACAGCATTGATTGAACCAGCCGCACCAGGAGGTAATGGAGAAATCACCACTCCTCCAACACCGGTGATTGATAAAACAATCCCCGTTGATCATCCTGAAGTGCAGCCATCTTATCCGGGTGGCATCGATGCCCTGCGCAAATTTTTGGAACGCAACCTGGTTAACCCTAAGGAAATGGAAGAAGGTGAAATGGTAAGCGTACATGTAAGCTTTGTGGTAGGGTTTGATGGCAAGCTGCAAAGGTTTGCCGTGGTGAAAGATGGTGGGGATATTTTTAACAGGGAAGTGATAAGGGTGTTGAAAAAAATGCCCGATTGGGTACCCGGTAAATCAAGAGGCGAAAATGTAGCGGTGAATTTTACCATTCCGATAAAGTTTGTACCTGCGGACTAATTATCCGTAATAAATTTTGTAATTTGCCCTTCCGACCCCCTTGATTGACTTATTGTACAACCTGCTAATCATTAATAATTATGGCACTGGAAGAATTTGAGAACGAGCCTGTATCAGAAAGGCAAAAGGGGATGATCAGGATGCGGTCAATCACCAATTATGGAATGGGTTCCTTTATGATTTTGGCCGGTTTCTTTTTTATGTTCCCCACCCGTTACACCGCCAATTTTATTAATCAGTATGATCCTACTATGATTAAAATTTTTGCGGTTGTGTGCTGGGTGTATGGTGCTTTCAGGATTTACAGGGGATATAAAAAAAATTATTTTATAAACTAATGACGGTAAAAATATCTAAACTGGCGGCGATAGCCTGGTGTGTTTTACTTTGTTTAATCATAGCAGCACAAGGTTGCCGCCAGCCAAAAAAAAGCAAGGTATTTCTCGATACACCAATTTCTGGAAAGATTAACATAAGTGTAGACGAATCATTTAAACCGGTTATTGATGAGCAGGTCAAAGTATTCGAATCTGCTTATCCAAATACAACAATTAATGTGCAGTATAAACCTGAGGCAGAATGCCTGAAAGATATACTGAACGATTCGGCTACGAGACTTGTAATTGTTACGCGGGGGCTTAGCAGCAGAGAGGAAAAATATTTTGCAGATACATTGGGGTATGTACCGCAGTATGACAGAATAGCGACAGATGCAGTGGCAGTAGTGGTAAATGCAAATAGTACAGATACTTTTTTTTCTGTGAAGCGTTTGCAGGATCAACTTTCCGGCAAATTGGGTAACAGGCAGCAGGTAGTATTTGATGGCCTGAGCGCTACCAGTACCGTACGCTTCGCTATCGACAGTATATTAAAAGGCAAAGTATTTGATACAGGTGTTGTAAAAGCAGTGAGAAGCAGCCAGGAGGTGTTGAAATATGTGGCTTCCGATGCAAATGCAATTGGGCTTGTAGGTATTAGTTGGATCGGCAACCCGGAAGACACCGCCCAACTGAATATGTTGAAAAAAGTAAAACTGGCCTACGTAAGGTGCGATCAATGCGAAGGGTTGCCTTATGTTAAGCCTAATCAAATGGGTATTTTAACAAAGCGTTACCCGCTGGTAAGAGGGCTGTATTATATATTGAAAGAAAATCACAACGGGCTTGGTATGGGGTTTGTTAATTTTATGCGATTTGAAAGAGGTCAGCTGATTTTTAAAAGAGCATACCTTGGATCGAGCAAGATTGGCTTCGGACTAAGGAGCGTAAAGATTAATGAAAAATTAGTAAAATAATACAGAAGGTTTTTGGCAATTAGGTATAAAATTAATTATCATTGTAAAGTTTTAATTGTAACGCAAATGAAAAAAATGAAATCTGGAGTGCTGTTTTTAGCTGTTTTGATGCTTTCCGTTAATTTAAAAGCACAAACGATTGATCAGGGTAAAAGCTTGTTGTATTACGAAAAATACAAAAGCGCAAGAGCTGCCTTTGAAAAGCTGGTTGCAGCCAATGCCAATGATGTTGATGCCGTTTACTGGCTTGGACAGACCCTGATAATGCCCGATGATAAAACAGCAAAGGATGTAGCTGACGCTAAAGCATTATACCAAAAAACTTTACTCGCAAATAGCAATAGCCCTTTGCTGCTCGCAGGCATTGGTCACATTGAATTATTGGAAGGCAAAGACCAGGATGCAAGAAATCATTTTGAAACAGCCATTAGCCTTTCGCAGGGTAAAAGTGTACCGGTACTGAATGCCGTGGGTTTTGCCAATGTAAATGCTAAAAACGGAGATGCTACTTACGCTATTGACAAATTAAAACTGGCAACTGCTGTTAAAAAAATGAACGACCCAGATGTTTTTGTTAATTTGGGAGATGCATACAAAAAAATGGGGGATGGCGGTCAGGCCCAAATTGCTTATGAAGCTGCACTGGCATTGAATCCCAAGTATGCAAGGGCATCTTACCGTATTGGTAAAATTTATCAAACACAGGGAGCAAACCAGGAAGAGATTTATATGAAATATTATAATGAAGCCATTGCGAAAGATCCGGCTTATGCACCTGTTTACGAAAACCTGTACAACTTATATTACACAACAGATGTTCCGAAATCTGCTCAATACCTTGATAAATTTCTTGCTAATACCGATGACAATCCCAAGAATTGTTATCTAACGGCTTCTATTTTATATGCGCAGGCATTGTTTGCTGATGCTGTAAAAAAAGCTGATGAATGTATCGGCAGTAACCCAACTCCATATCCCAAACTATATGGTATTAAAGCATACGCCTACGATAAATTGAAAGATTCAGTCAATGCTAAAGCTTCTTTTGAAAAATATTTCCAGGCAGCCGATACCAGCATCATTGGAATGGGAGACTATTCTACATATGCATCTGTTCTGTTGAAATTTCCAGGAAATGATTCTATTGCCGGTACTTATGTAGACAAAGCCGTTGCCCTGGATACGTTGGAAGCAAATAAGGTTACTTACCTTAAATCTATGGCAGCCAGCTACGAAGCTCAGAAAAAATACAAAGATGCAGCAGACTGGTACAGTAAAGTAGTTTCAGTAAAACGTGCCCCTGGTAAGGTAGATTTGTACAATGCAGGCTTCAATTACTTCAGGGTAGGAAGTTACGATACCGCAATAAATGTTTTCAACCAATACAGTCAAAAATATCCGGAAGATGCATTTGGATATTATATGGCTGCAAAATCAAAATGGGGTATTGATTCAACCATGGCTCAGGCGTTGGCAAACGCGGATTTTGAAAAAACAATTTCAGTTGGGATGGTTGACAGTGTGAAATATAAGCCACAGGTAATAGGCAGTTACAAATATTTTGTGGCTTATTATGCCAATGTAAAGAAAGACAATGCTAAAGCAATAGAATATTGCGATAAAATTTTATCCCTTGATCCTTCTGATACTGAAGCTGCAAGCAATAAAGAAGCGCTGCTGAAACCAGCAAGACCGGCTGCACCTGCCAGACCTGCAGCAAAGGCTGCAAAGGCTGCAAAGCCAACAAAAAAGAATTAGAAGTAATTATCTAAATCATACGATCCCCCTTCATTTTAATGACGGGGGATTTTTCTTTTTAAAAACCTAAGATTGTTTTTTGCTCCTGCTGCCTTACTTTTGCCATATGCAATTTTTTATTCTTCAAGCCAGTGCTGTTAACAATGCGGGTAATTATTTCCCGATTGTGTTGCAATTAGTGTTTGCCATTGGATTCATTGCTACCATGATGGGTTTAACACATTTTTTTGGTCCTAAAAGACACACTTCAGATAAACTTCAAAATTTTGAAAGTGGTATCGAAATTAAAGGCAATGCCCGTCAGCCAATGGCCATTAAATATTTTTTGGTTGCCATTTTATTTGTTTTGTTTGATGTGGAAGTTATCTTTTTTTATCCCTATGCGGTTAATTTCAGGGCATTGGGCTGGAGCGGTTTTGGAGCAGTGGTAATGTTTGTAGGATTGTTTATTGCAGGGTTTATTTATATCATAAAAAAAGGGGCCCTGGATTGGGAAGATTAGCAAAGAGAAAATTAGCAGATTCGAAAATGTGAAAATGCAACAATCTTCGCAGATCAATGTTTTAATAAGGTATCAATTTTCCAAATTGAGCCATTTTTAAATTTCAAATTAAGATTATGCGTCCTGTACAATATAATACAAAACTTAAAACGGTAGAACCCCCTGAAGGCATGATGGGAGATGGGTTTATGGCTACTTCACTTGAGAAGGTGGTTGGTCTTGCACGCAAAAATTCTATCTGGCCTTTACCTTTTGCTACCTCCTGCTGCGGTATTGAATTTATGGCCACAGCGGCCAGTCATTATGATATTGCCAGGTTTGGCGCAGAGCGTATGAGCTTCTCTCCACGCCAGTGCGATTTGTTAATGGTGATGGGAACAATCTCAAAAAAAATGGGGCCGGTATTGCGGCAGGTATACCTGCAAATGGCAGAACCACGCTGGGTTTTATCGGTGGGTGCCTGTGCCTGTAGTGGTGGTATTTTTGATACTTACTCAGTGCTGCAGGGAATAGATCAAATAATACCGGTAGATGTATATGTGCCAGGTTGTCCGCCAAGGCCGGAAGCAATTTTAGATGGCTTTTTAAAGATACAGGAACTGATTGGCCAGGAAAGTTTGCGGAGAAGAACCAGTGAAAAATACAAAGACCTGTTGGAAAGTTACGGAATACAATAAATATCAACTGCCGGTAGATTGATGTGCTGGTAATTACAATAAATGTCTAAGCTAAAAGCTACATGTCCTTAACAAACGAACTGATACAGCAAAAACTAACAGATAAATTTGGTGAACAGCTAACAGATTGGGTACAACCTTACGGCATGTTAACTTTTACCGGTCCTAAAGAGCTCAATCTAAAAGTACTCCAGTTTCTATTTGACGATCCGGAATTGAAATTTCAATTTTTAACCGATTTACAGGCCGTACATTATCCTGATAACAAAGGAGCAGAACTGGCGGTTGTGTACCATCTTCACAATCTTACCGATAATATCCGGTTGCGTTTTAAAGTATTTACCGATATTAATAGTCCTGATGTATTTAGTGCAACGGCACTGTACCGTTCCGCTAATTATATGGAAAGGGAAACGTATGATTTTTTCGGCGTCAACTTTAAAGGTCACCCTAATTTAATAAGAATATTAAATGTAGATGAAATGGATTATTTTCCAATGCGGAAAGAATTTCCATTGGAAGACCAAACCCGTATTGACAAAGATGATGAAATGTTTGGCAGGGGATAACTGCATTAAGTAACGACAATTGTATAATTAAAATAAAAGCCCGTTTTGGGTCAGGGTATGAGCGATCACATTTTATTACCGGAAGGAAGTATTGAAAAATTAACGACCACACTTAACCTTGGGCCTACTCACCCTGCAACACATGGCGTATTTCAAAACATTCTTGAGCTGGATGGCGAAAGGATTTTGAAGTCTGTTTCAACCGTAGGGTATATTCACCGGGCCTTTGAAAAACTGGCCGAGCGCCGACCACTTTACCAGATTACACCACTTACAGATCGCTTGAACTATTGCTCGTCTCCCATCAACAATATGGGCTGGCATATTACCTGCGAACGACTTCTGGGAGTAACACTTCCAAAGCGTGTTGATTACCTTCGCATTATCATAATGGAGCTTGCAAGAATCGCCGATCACCTGATCTGTAATTCTATCGTAGGTGTGGACAGTGGCGCCTTTTCAGGGTTTTTATACCTGATGCAATACAGGGAATTGATCTACGAAATTTACGAAGAAGTTTGCGGATCCCGGCTTACCACCAACATTGGCCGTATCGGTGGATTTGAAAGAAATTTCACCAACACCGCATTTGAAAAATTAGAAAAATTTTTAGTTGAATACCCGGTGCAATTAAAAGAGTTTGAAAAACTCTTTAATCGTAACCGCATCTTTATGGAACGCACCATTGGTTGCGGCCCCATTAGCGCAGAGCGTGCCCTAAATTATGGTTTTACCGGTCCTAACTTAAGGGCAGCGGGAGTTGATTATGATGTGAGAGTACATACGCCATATAGTTCGTATGAAGATTTTGAGTTCACTATTCCCGTTGGTAAAACAGGCGATTGCTACGACCGTTTTTTAGTACGCAATGATGAAATGTGGCAAAGCATTAGTTTAATACAGCAGGCTTATAATAAAGTAAAAGAATTTAAGGGCACCGAAGCTGAAGTATTTCATGCGGACACGCCTGCCTATTACTTGCCGGAGAAGAAAGATGTGTATACTAAAATGGAGGCGCTGATTTACCATTTTAAAATCATCATGGGCGAAACAGATATCCCGGTTGGCGAACTCTATAGTTCGGTTGAAGGCGCCAATGGTGAGCTTGGGTTTTACCTGATCAGTGACGGAGGCAGAACTCCTTACAGGCTTCATTTCCGCAGGCCATGTTTTATTTATTACCAGGCATTTGAAGAGTTGGTAAAGGGAGGAATGTTAAGTGATGCGGTAATCACCATGAGTAGTTTAAATTTAATTGCAGGCGAATTGGATGCGTAAAATAATTTTGAATTAAGAATTAGCAATTATGAATGTGCAGTTTTCACAAGAGAAGTTAGAAAAGGTAAGCGAAATAATAAAGCGTTATCCCGAGGGTAAACAAAAAAGTGCCTTGTTGCCTGTACTGCACCTGGCACAGGATTCGTTTGGCGGCTGGCTGGATACACCCGTGATGGATTATGTTGCCACCCTGCTACAAATTGAACCGATTGAAGTATACGAGGTGGCCAGCTTTTACAGCATGTATAATTTAAAGCCGGTAGGAAAATATCTGTTTGAAGTTTGTCAAACAGGGCCCTGCATGGTGAATGGTAGTGACAATATCATTGACTATATAAAATCAAAACTGCAAATTGGTGTAGGCGAAACAACTGCTGACGGTTTGTTTACATTAAAAACAGTGGAATGTCTTGGCGCCTGCGGTTATGCGCCGATGATGCAGTTGGGTAAAACTTACCGGGAACATCTGACTAAAGAAAAGGTGGATGCAATAGTGGAAGAGTGCAGAAATAAAGCAGCAATCAATAATTAAACTCAACGGGCGATTTAGCCAAAATATAATGAAGCTTTTACTTACCTTTTTTATTATTCTTTTTCTTACTTCATGTGGAGCGTTAAAAAATGCTCAAATGACTGAAGATATAGTTGGAGGAAAGGACAAGTCCATGAAATATTTCGTTGTATATAAAGATGGCAAGGTTGTTCAAATGAGTCAATTTAAAACGACGACTGCAGCACCTTTTGGAACCAGTAAAATAATTTTGGATGATGGGACAAAAGTTGCTCAGGCAGATGTTCAGTCATTTCAGGATAATATTGGTTTTCATACAAGAAGTTCTGACGGTACATTTGTAATCAGAATTAAAAAAGGAGCTATAAATGTTTATGAAAGCAGCCAGATGGCTGGTATGGACGGAACTAAACCAGCTTTTGTAAAAGTTGCCTGGGTTCAAAAGGGCGATAAAAGTAATATCGTAAAACTAACTCCAAATGTATTAAAGGAATTAGTTAGTGATTACGATCCTGCGACAGAAATGGTAAATAAAATTAAGGGTGCATTAAATTATAAGGCTATGGATGAAGCTATTGATGAATATAATTTACATAAAGCAAAATGAGTTAAGTAAATGACTTGTTACTTGTTTGAATAAATTAAAATCGGCATCAATTCCAAAACTTCTCGTCACAATAAAACGACAATTAAAATATTATCATGGAAGCAATTACACCATACCTCAATTTTAATGGCAATGCGACAGAGGCATTGGCATTTTATGCAAAAGCGCTGGATGGTAAAATTTTACACCAGCAAACATTTGGAGAAGCACCAATGCCTTCCTCCGATGCGATGAAGGATAAAATTATGCATGCTGCTTTCCAGGCAGATCAGTTGATGCTGATGGTAAGCGATTGTCCTCCCGAAATGTCAGTGACCAGCGGAAGTAATATTAGTCTTTCCCTGAATTTTAAAGATGTGGCTTCCATTGATAAAACATTTGCAGCACTCAGCGAAGGGGCTAATGTAACAATGGAGTTGCAGGATACTTTTTGGGGAGCGAGGTTCGGTATGTTAACGGATCAATTTGGCGTCAACTGGATGTTTAATCACGACAAAGAACAAAAATAAAAACCTGCAAAGTATAAATTAGAACGCTGAAATTTTTATTGACCATATTGTTGTTTACCAGTTCCTTCTCCGGATTTTCACAAACCGGCGACGAAGAAAAATTAACCGCAACGGTAAGAGCCTTTCACCTGGCATTG
This sequence comes from Chitinophagales bacterium, assembly GCA_038210625.1. Classification (GTDB taxonomy): domain Bacteria; phylum Bacteroidota; class Bacteroidia; order Chitinophagales; family Chitinophagaceae; genus Ferruginibacter. The sequence goes on from JBBQWL010000004.1 coordinate 73,272, forward strand.
GTTAATAAAAACACCATTGCCATTAACCAGCAAACAGACAAAGCGCTGAGCTATGGACATAGCAACGGGTGGATACAAACAAAAGCGGATGTGATGAAGGACCTGGAGAGCGGGTATATCAGTTACCAGGATATAAAGGAAGACAGTATTATCATTACCATGAACGGCAACATGGCCAATGTGCGTTTTTTGGGAGACTATAAAGCAACCTTAAAAGGGGCCGCCAGTAATTTCAGGCTTCGGGTGCTGGAAGTGTGGGTTAAGAAAAGTAAGCGCTGGGTATTGTTTTCAAGACAAGGCATCAGATTTCAGTAAAGCAATAATTCAATCATAAACAAATCTCCTGAACGGGGAACGGGCTATGGCAAGAAAATTATTATTAGATAAGGCAAATATTCCTGGCATTAAAGGCTTTGAAGTATACCGCCGTGAAGGCGGATACCGCAGTGTTGAAAAGGCATTGAAAATGCCCCCGGCAGAAATTGTAGACGAGGTGAAGAAAAGTGGTTTGCGTGGCAGGGGTGGCGCAGGTTTTCCTACCGGGATGAAATGGAGCTTTATTGCAAAACCAGAAGGTGTTCCAAGACACCTGGTGGTAAATGCGGACGAAAGCGAACCAGGCACTTTTAAAGACAGGTACCTGATGGAATTTATTCCGCATTTGCTCATCGAGGGAATGATAGTATCGTCTTTTGCATTGGGCAGCAACGTTAGTTATATCTACATCCGTGGTGAATATGCCTGGATTACAGACATTCTGGAACAAGCCATTTCAGAAGCCGGAAAAAATGGTTTTCTGGGAAAAAATATTTTGGGCAGCGGCTTCGACTGTGAAATTTATGTACAACGCGGTGCTGGTGCTTATATCTGTGGTGAAGAAACGGCCCTGATCGAAAGCCTCGAAGGAAAAAGGGGTAACCCCAGGATCAAACCTCCATTCCCTGCCATTAAAGGACTTTGGGAAAGGCCAACCGTTGTAAACAATGTTGAAACTATTGCAGCTGTAGTACCCATTATAAATGAAGGGGGAGAAGAATATGCAAAGATTGGAGTTGGTAAATCAACAGGTACCAAATTAATTTCTGCCTGCGGCAATATCAATAAACCTGGTGTGTATGAAATTGACATGACCATCTCTGTAGAAGATTTTATTTTTAGTGACGAATATTGTGGGGGTATACCCAATGGTAAAAAATTAAAAGCCTGTATCCCGGGCGGGTCCTCTGTTCCGATTTTGCCTGCCAATTTATTGCTAACGACAGCAAAGGGAGAAAAGCGGTTGATGAATTACGAAAGCCTGAGTGATGGCGGTTTTGCGACCGGCAGTATGATGGGTAGCGGAGGATTTATTGTGCTGGATGAAGACCAATGCGTGGTAAAAAATACAATGACGCTGGCAAGATTCTATCATCATGAAAGTTGCGGCCAATGCAGCCCATGCAGGGAAGGCACCGGTTGGATGGAAAGGATATTGAAGAAGATTGATAGTGGAAAAGGTGAGATGAAAGACATTGATTTATTGTGGGACATTCAACGAAAAATTGAGGGCAACACAATCTGTCCATTGGGAGATGCAGCAGCCTGGCCGGTAGCGGCAGCCATCCGGCATTTCAGGGATGAGTTTGAATGGCATGTATTGAACCCGGAAAAGTGTTTGACTGAAAATTTTGGATTAAGACATTACGCAGATCCGATTCATGTACCTGTTTGATTTGTTTCACGCAAAGAGCGCAAAGAAGACTAAGGACACAAAGAAGAATGAAAGAATTAGGCACCGGGAGATAATTGCTTTGGGCGATATGTGCTGTGAGACTTGTTGATGAGAAACAAAAGAAATGGATAACAATATATCGATTCAAAGAGAAAATGAACTGGCGAAAATCGTGCTGGACATTTGCTTCAGAATTCACAAATTATATGGTCCGGGATTATTTGAAAGTGTTTACGAAGAGATTTTTTGTTTTGAAATAGTAAAGGAAAATATTGCTTTTGAAAGACAAAAGGCGATTCCGCTAATTCATCAAACAATAAAACTGGACGCAGGATTCAGGGCAGATTTGATTCTGGAAAATAAGCTGCTTGTGGAATTTAAATCAATTGAGCTTTTGGCAGATATACATTACAAACAGGTTCAGACATATTTAAAACTGGCAAATTTGAAATTAGGCCTGCTAATAAATTTTAATGTTGTTTATTTAAAAGACGGAATAAAAAGAATTATAAATACATATTAGTTTTTCGTTGTTCACTTTGTATTCGTTGTCCACTTTGTGTGAAATAAAATTATGGCTGAAGAAACAAAACCTGCACCACCCGCAAATTTTAAAGTCACTATCGATAACATTACCATCGAAGTAACGCCCGGTACTACTATATTAAATGCTGCCCGTACTATCGGCGGGGATGTTACACCGCCCGCCATGTGCTACTATAGCAAGCTGCAGGGTAGTGGCGGAAAATGCCGCACCTGCCTGGTGGAAGTGGCTGCAGGTTCAACTGCAGATCCACGGCCCATGCCTAAGCTGGTGGCCAGCTGCCGTACTACGGTAATGGATGGCATGATTGTAAAAAATATTACCAGCGATAAAGTAAAAGATGCAAGGGCTGGAGTGGTAGAATTTTTATTGCTGAACCATCCGCTGGATTGCCCTATTTGCGACCAGGCGGGTGAGTGCCATTTGCAGGACCTTGGATATGAACACGGCAAGGAAGGTACCCGTTATGAATTTAAAAGACGCACATTTGAGAAGGAAGATATCGGGCCTTACATTCAGTTGCATATGACGCGTTGTATTCTTTGCTATCGCTGCACTTATGTGGCCGACCAGTTGACGGATAAACGTGTGCATGGCATTTTAGACAGGGGCGAACATGCTGAAATATCCACTTATATTTCCAAAGCCATTGACAATGATTTTAGTGGCAACATGATTGATGTTTGCCCGGTAGGCGCTTTAACCGATAAAACATTCCGGTTTAAAAACAGGGTGTGGTTTACCAAACCGGTAGATGCACACCGCAATTGTGAAAACCCTAAATGTTGCGGCAAAACTACTTTATGGTTAAGAGGGGATGAGGTGTTTAGGGTTACAGCCCGTAAAGACCAATGGGGCGAAGTACAAAGCTACGACGGAAAGCCAGGTTGGATTTGCAACACCTGCCGTTTTGATAAAAAGAAAACGACTGACTGGGTAATAGAAGGCGTTACAAAGATCAACCGCCATTCGGTAATTTCGCAGGGTAAATACCAGGGGTTGGTAATGCCAAAAGAAACCATACAGGAAGTGTTGGGTGGCAGAAGCCCAAGATTGCTGATGGATATTCATACGGAAAGTGAAGTAAATAAACCAACAGTGCATTTAAGTGAAATCAACGGACCCGCTCATTCGGATACTTTTAATGAAGAAAAGTGAGCCGGCGAATTGAAAGGGATGCTTCATGTTTTAAATGTACAAGTGAGTGACACAACGGTGTTGCACAGAATTGATAAAGTTGGCTAAAAAATATTTATACAATAGATTATGTTATTAACCATCGATTTGGGTTTAATTATTGAGAAACTGGTATTGATTATAGTAGTGGTAATGTCATCGTTGGTGATTGCCATGTACGCTACGTTCGCAGAACGTAAGGTGGCAGCGATAATGCAGGACAGGATTGGTCCTAACCGTGCTGGTCCGTTTGGAATATTACAGCCCCTGGCGGATGGATTAAAATTGTTTTTTAAAGAAGAAATCATCCCCAATTTTTCATCCAAATTTTTATTTATTCTTGGGCCTAGTCTAGCCATGCTAACGGCCATGATGACAAGTGCGGTGATTCCCTGGGGCGATACGGTAACACTTTTTGGCCGGGAAATTCATTTGCAGATTGCTGATATCAACATTGGTATTCTATATGTTTTTGGCGTAGTAAGTATGGGTGTGTATGGTATTATGATTGGCAGCTGGGCCAGCAACAATAAGTTTTCTTTAATGGGTGGTTTACGAGCCGCTTCGCAGATAATTAGTTATGAACTGGCCATGGGCATTGCGCTGATAGCGTTGCTGATGATAACAGGAACGCTTAGCCTGCGGGTAATGGTAGCGGGGCAAATGGACGGCGTTTGGAATGTGATCAAACAACCCCTCGGGTTTTTAATTTTCCTGATTTGTGTATTTGCTGAATGTAACCGTACACCGTTTGATTTGGCCGAAGCCGAGAATGAATTGATTGGTGGGTACCACACGGAATACTCTTCCATGAAACTTGGATTTTACCTTTTTGCGGAATACATCAACATGTTTGTAAGCAGTGCGGTAATGGTAAGTTTATTTTTTGGCGGCTATGATATTCCGTTTTTGAATGATGGTCACATGATTGAAAAAATTGGGCAGAACTGGATGGCAGTAGCACATATTTTTATGTTTTTGTTCAAAGCATTTTTCTTTGTGTTCCTGTTTATGTGGGTGAGATGGACCATCCCGCGGTTTCGCTATGATCAGCTGATGAATTTAGGTTGGAAGGTTTTATTGCCCCTGGCATTGTTCAACATGCTGGCGACAGGAGCGGTTATTTTATATTTTACAACAAAATAGCAGCATTACTAAACATTAAAATATCTTTGCGCAACTTTTTGTGTTGCCGTAAATACAACATATATGCAAGCATTAACAAACAGAGCCAAAACAGTAGATCGTAAGCCAATGACATTGTTGGAGAGAGCTTACCTGCCTGCTATTTTCAAAGGCATGTCGATTACGTTTGGACACATGTTTAAAAAAGCACCCACCATTCGCTATCCCGAAAAGACAAGACCATTTAGCCCGGTGTTCAGGGGTTTGCATATTTTAAACAGGGATGAGGAAGGAAGAGAAAATTGTACTGCCTGCGGATTGTGTGCAGTAGCCTGCCCGGCAGAAGCCATTACCATGGAAGCGGCGGAAAGAAAGGCTGGCGAAGAAAATTTATACCGGGAAGAAAAATACGCGGCTAAAAATGAAATCAATATGCTGCGTTGTATTTTTTGTGGTTTATGCGAAGAGGCCTGCCCTAAAGACGCGATTTATTTAAGTGAAACTTTTGCTCCTGCTAATTTTCAACGCAAGGGATTTATTTATGGCAAAGAAGATTTGCTGATACCTAACCCGGTAACAGAGCCGGAAGCATATGCAAAAGCGAAAGGCGGCAGGGTGGCGGTTAAATAGTAGTTTGTAAAAAGGTTAATTATAAAGAATGAGCATTACACAGATTTTATTTTGGTTGTTAAGTGCATTGGCTGTAGGCGGTGCCATAATGGTAGTTGCCAGTAAAAGTCCGGTGCACAGCATTTTATTTTTGATCATTACATTTTTTGCAATTTCCGGCCATTATATTTTACTGAATGCCCAGTTTTTAGCCATCGTAAATGTCATTGTATATGCAGGCGCTATCATGGTGCTGTTTTTATTTGTGGTGATGTTGATGAATTTAAATGAGGAATCTGCGCCGCCACAAAAAAACAAATATATTTTGTACGGAGGTACCATTGCCGGAGCCAGTTTAATGCTGGTGTTGGTGGCGGCATTAAAACAAAGTTCGCAGGGGCGCTACTTAATGGATATCAACAGCGGAACAGGGGGTTTGATTGAGAATTTAGGGAAATTATTATTTACAGATTATGTGTTTCCTTTTGAAATAAGCAGTGTATTATTTTTAAGTGCAATGATTGGTGCGGTGGTAATTTCAAAAAAAGAAGCGTAGATAAAAACAAGTACAGCAAAAATATTTTAAACCCGGTGCATCGTCATTTAAGCAAAAGTTTTACATAGCATATGCCTATCAACTATTACATTTTTTTAGCCCTGGCCTTATTTTGTATCGGCGTAATCGGTGTGTTAACACGCCGAAATGCTATCATTATTTTTATGTGTATTGAGTTAATGCTGAATGCAGCCAATTTATTACTGGTAGCTTTTTCAAAATTACATACGCAGGTATCTGCATTGCCAACAGCCGGCAGTGATGCACAGATATTCGTATTTTTTATTATGGTGGTGGCAGCCGCAGAAGTAAGCGTGGGGCTTGCCATTATTGTAATGATGTACAGAAATACCCATTCGGTAGATGTGAATTTTTTGAACAGGTTAAAGAATTAGTGCAGGGTTGCAGTATTGAGCAATCAAACAGGAAGCGGGTACATAATTAAAAGAGATCTTATTTTATAAAAAACTACACTTTTAAAGTTGTAGGTAAAAATCCCCTCAAGGGGTTTAGGGCTTATGAGTAATACTTTACAAATAGTTTGGCTGATACCTTTTCTACCGTTGATTGGTTTTTTAATAAATGGTTTGGGAAGAAATCATTTATCAAAATCCCTGACCGGCCTCATTGGCAGCGGTGTTATTTTAGGATCATTTTTAATTAGCCTCTTTGTTTTCTTCCAGGTAAAAAATGGCAATACCCATGTTGCTCATTACTTCGATTTTATTAACACAGCTTCACTGAAAGTTGGTTTCGATTTTCAGGTTGACCAGTTATCTTCTCTTTTTTTACTCATCATCACAGGTGTTGGTTTCCTGATTCATGTATATTCTACTTCCTATATGCATGAGGAACCATCAAAAGATTTTGCAAAATATTTTGCTTACCTGAATTTGTTTGTCTTCTCCATGTTACTGCTGGTAATGGGGGCAAACTATATCATTATGTTTATCGGATGGGAAGGCGTTGGATTGTGTTCTTACCTGCTAATAGGTTTTTGGTTTAAAGACAATGCCAACAACGACGCTGCGAAGAAAGCATTTATCATGAACCGCATTGGTGATTTTGGATTTTTACTGGCTGTATTCTGGCTGATTGCAAAGTTGGGTACCACAGACTATCACCAGGTATTTGCATTGGCAATAGATACACAAAAAATATTACTTACTCCTTTTGATATAGGGGGCATCACCCTGTTGTTGTTTTTAGGAGCAACCGGTAAAAGTGCCCAGATACCTTTATACACCTGGCTACCCGATGCGATGGCTGGTCCTACACCGGTGAGTGCTTTGATACATGCCGCCACCATGGTTACTGCAGGTATCTACATGATTGCCCGCAGTAATATTTTGTTTACCATGGCACCGCTTACACAATCTGTAATCGCAATAATAGGTCTGGCTACGGCTGTCGTTGCCGCTACAATCGCCTTAAAACAAAATGATATTAAAAAAGTACTGGCTTATTCTACCGTAAGTCAGTTGGGTTATATGTTTTTAGGCTTAGGCGTGGGTGCATACACGGGTGCGGTATTTCATGTAATGACGCATGCTTTTTTCAAAGCCTTATTATTCCTCGGTGCAGGTAGTGTTATTCACGCCATGGGCGGAGAACAGGATATGCGTAATATGGGTGGTTTAAAAAAGTACATGAGCATCACCCACATCACCTTTTTATTAGGTTGTTTAGCTATAGCAGGTATGCCTCCTTTTTCAGGTTTCTTTTCCAAAGATGAAATATTGGCCGAAGCATTTGCAAAGAACCCGGTCTACTGGGGTATTGGGGTGCTGACCGCTTTCATGACTGCTTTTTATATGTTTCGTTTATACGCGATGACGTTCCTTGGTAAATTTCGCGGTACGCACGACCAGGAACATCACCTGCATGAAAGTCCTGCGGCGATTACCATTCCTTTAATTGTGCTGGCCATACTGGCTTTTGTTGGTGGATGGATTGGCATGCCAAAAGTATTTATGCCCAATGGACATCGTTTGGAAGCATTTCTTGAACCCATATTTGCAAAAAGTAATGAGCATGTTGCGGCGCTCGGTACAGCGCATGAATTGTCTCACACCACTGAATATGCCCTGATGGCGATATCAGTTGTGGGCGCATTGATCGCATTATTGTATGCCTGGAATAAATTCAGCAAATACGAAAAAACAAGTGAAGAAGAAACAGGGCTTGCAAAAGCAATCAGTAATAAGTGGTATGTAGATGAGTTGTATAATGCCGTCATTGTAAAACCGGTACAATCAATTGCAGGATTTTTTAGTAATGTAGTAGAGAAAAGAGGCATCGACGGTTTTGTAAATGGTGTTGGTAAGGCAGTAAATTATGGCAGCCGCCAGATACGTTTACTCCAAACCGGCCAGGTAAGCGCCTATATGCTGATGATGGTGGTCGCAATTTTAATTTTATTTATCATTCAATTGTTTTTGTAATCAGAAGATATGGATCAAGATATTTCGATAACATTTCCGCATGTTTTAATTTTCTTTCCGTTGCTTGCGGGGCTAATTACTTTTTTCTTAAAAAAAGATGCAACCGTAAAATCATGGGCCTTATTTTCTTCTATTATTACCCTTTGTGTTTCATTGGGCAGTCTTTATTATGCCAACAACAAAGCGCTGAGCGGACTTACTTTTAATTATGAGTGGCTAAAATATATTGGTGCCAGTTTTTCTGTTTCGCTGGATGGTATGGGAAGAATTCTTACCCTGTTAACCGCCCTTTCTTTTCCCATAATTTTTGTAGCCACCTATAAAAATCAGTATAAAAATACCAACTCTTTTTATGGCTTAATGTTGTTAACACAGGCGGGTTTAATGGGAGTATTCCTGGCATCAGATGCGTTGTTATTTTATTTCTTTTGGGAGTTGGCGATTATACCCGTTTATTTTTTATGTAGCAAATGGGGAGGTGAGAAAAGAATCCAGGCAACATTCAAATTCTTCATTTACACTTTTACCGGCTCTTTACTAATGCTGGTGGGTATTATATATATCTACCTGCAAACAGCTGCAACGCAGGATGCAGCGGGAAAGATTATTTCAGCCCATAGTTTTGCCATCAATTACTTTTATGCGGCACAGTTAACGGTTGATCAGCAAAGCTGGTTGTTCTGGTTATTTTTTATCGCTTTTGCTATAAAAATGCCGGTGTTTCCGTTTCATACCTGGCAGCCTGATACCTATGAACAATCGCCTTCGGCGGTTACAATGGTGTTGAGTGGTGTAATGGTTAAAATGGGATTGTTTGGAGTAGTGCGCTGGCTGTTACCCATGTTTCCACTGGCAGTTGCAAAGTTTGATACCGTGGTGATTATTTTATCTGTGATTGGAATTGTATATGCAAGCCTATTAGCCATTAAGCAGGATGATTTGAAGCGGCTGGTTGCTTATTCATCCATCGCTCACATTGGTTTAATGAGCGCCACCATTTTTGCAACCAAACAAATCGGGTTGGAAGGGGTGATGATTCAAATGTTTAACCATGGTATCAATATCATAGGGCTCTGGATTGTGATTGAAATGATGGAGCAGCAACTGGGCGTAAGAAAGATATCCCAGTTAAGTGGTGTTGCTCACAAGGCGCCGGTGCTTACCATTATGCTGGTGGTAATTGGTTTTGCAAATATCGCATTGCCATTAACCAATGCTTTCGTTGGAGAGTTTATGATGTTCAGTGGATTATTTCAATTTAACAGCTGGATTGCTGTTGTAGCCTTGGTAAGTATTATTCTGGCTGCGGTATATACTTTAACCATGGTGCAAAAAGTTTTTTATGGCCAGGTAAATGCGCTTACCACCAACATGAAAGAAATTTCGGTGAATGCGCAGATTGCACTAAGCATAATTGTGGTGGCTATATTTTTATCAGGCATTTATCCGCAACCCTTATTTGATCTGACAAAAGATACTGTAACAGCTATTATAACAAGATTTAAGTAATTATATAAATAAAACAGTTCCGCATTTGGCGGTATCGGCTAACATGAACGCAATAATACTAACAGCAGTCTGGGGAATCGTGATGATGTTTGGAGGTGCTTTTTTCAAGCAGAAAAGCACGCCTAAATACTGGGCCATTGCCGGCTTGGCTTTGGTTATCATCGCCAATTGCTATGAATTATTTAAACTGGATCCCAAAGGCGTTGAGCATGGTAATTTGTTCCCTGTAGAAATAAAAGGAATGCTGACTTTTGACAGCTTCAATCTTTTGTTTATTACGTTAGTGCTCATCTGTACACTATTTCTTTTTTTATTAAATGGAAGGGATATTGAAAAAGTGGGCAACAATGTATCGGAGTATTTTGCACTTATTTTCTTTGTTTTATGTGGTGTTTCAATTGCTGCTACCTACAATACCTTACTCACATTATTTTTAGGCATCGAAATTTTGTCCATTCCATTGTATATTTTAACGGGCAGCGATAAACGTAATTTAAAAAGCAATGAAGCTGCGTTGAAATATTTTTTGATGGGTTCTTTTTCAACTGGTATCCTTTTAATGGGCATTGCATTTATTTACGGTGGCAATACAGGCACGCCTACGTTTTACATCAACAATATTAATCTGGGTACGGGCAAGTTGCCTGTTATGATTGGCATTGGACTGGTATTTTTATTAATTGCGATGGTGTTTAAAGTATCTGCCGCACCTTTTCATTTTTGGGCGCCGGATGTATATGACGGAGCTCCAACGGTATTTACTTCCTTTATGGCTACTATTGTAAAGGCGGGTGGGTTTATCGCTTTTATCAGGTTGTTTGAGCATGCTTTTGGAACTGCGCAGCAACAATGGCAAATCCTGATTGCTATTATTACCGCTGCTACATTACTCATAGGTAACTTAACAGCCGTATTTCAGCAAAGTGTAAAGCGAATGCTGGCCTACTCCAGTATTGCACAGGCGGGGTTTATGTTACTGTCTATTTTTGCCATCAACCAGTTTGCAAAAGAAGGTGTCATTTTGTATACAGCTGCTTATAGCCTGGCCACCATCGGCCTATTTGCCGTCCTCATTAAAATGAGTGATTATACCATTGATGGCTTTAATGGCCTGGCAAAACAGCAACCTGTGCTGGCCTTTACCGCAACCATTTGCTTGTTGTCTTTAACTGGTGTTCCCTTAACTGCGGGATTCCAGGCAAAATTATTTATGCTGATAGCCGCCGTTAACGACGGGCATCAAAATTGGCTGGTTGTATTTGCGGTATTATGTGCCGCCATCAGTGCGTATTATTATTTCAAAATCATTCAAGCCATTTACTTCAAGGAAAGTACATCCGCTGTCCAGCAGTGGGATGTAACTCCCGCCTTTAAAGTTTTGCTCATTATTACGGCTGCACTGATCCTTATTCTCGGCATATGGCCATCACTTATTATTGATTGGCTGTACTACTAGTGCTATGTTAAGAATCAAATGACGGGTCGTTTTTGTGAATGGTGAGTAGTCAATGGTGAATTATTGACCATTCATTATGGACAATTCAAACTTAACTTAACACTAGTTTTAATATACAAATCTACATCTTGTATCAAAAGTCTTACGGAAGGCATTTCAATAAATAAACAGCATACTGGGTATAAGCATAATTACCGCTTATAAACTTTTTATTCAGGGTATAGTTTTTCAGGATTAACTTTAAGCAGAATTTTAAAGGAATGAAAACAGGCGATTCTATTGCATTATCATACCAGACAGTAAAAAGTAACCGGCTACGGACGGCCATTACCGTAATCATTATCGCCCTGGGCATCATGGCCCTTATTGCTATTATCACCGCTGTGCAGGCAGTCAATCAAAGTCTTACTCAAAGCTTTTCCACCATGGGCGCCAATGCGTTCAGCCTCCGGTATAAAGAACGTAACGTTCGTTTTGGCGGAGGACCAAACAGGCAGGTGACAAAAAAAAGTAAGAGTGCGGTTGTAAGAGCATCCAGCGAGGGTAAATTAATTACGCTGGAAGAAGCCAGGGCTTTTAAAGAGCGCTACAGTTTTCCCGCAACAGTGGGTGTTGCATTGTCTGGCCCCAATGGTGTAATTGTTAGCAACGAAGTAAAGAAAACAAATCCGGATGTAAGAGTTACCGGGGGAGATGAAAATTATCTTCAGCTGAATGGCTATGAATTGGCCGCCGGGCGTAATTTTAGTGAAACAGATGTGGCATCTGGCAGAAGTGTCTGCGTAATAGGCAATGTAATTGCGCAAAAATTATATGGCGACAATACCGAAAGGGCGCTTGATAAAATCATAACTGTTTCTGGTAATAAATTCCGCATAATAGGCATATTAAAAGATAAAGGGAGCAGTGCATTTATGAATGCTGATAAAGTAGTTATTACAACCTATAATACCATTCGCCGTCTTTTTGGGTCAACCGGGCAGTCCTACAATATCGCGGTAATGGTTTCTGATCTTAAAATGATGGATGTGGCTATTGGGGAAGCAACGGGAATTTTTCGCCCCGTAAGAAAATTGGAAGTAAAAGAGGAAGACAATTTTTACATTGATAAAAGTGACAGTATTGCCCAATCGTTGATGAAAAACCTTGGCTTTTTGCAATATGCCACCATGGCAATTGCACTAATCACTTTGATAGGGGCCGCTATTGGCCTGATGAATATCATGCTGGTAGCAGTAAATGAAAGAACGAAAGAAATAGGATTGATAAAATCACTGGGTGGCAAAGCCGGCGAAGTAAGAGCCCAGTTTTTATGGGAGTCTATTTTGATCAGCCTGATGGGTGCCATTGTTGGAATTATAGCTGGAATATTATTTGGAAATATTGTGGCCGTATTATTAAAGACTGGTTTTGTAGTTCCCTGGCTATGGGTAATTACCGGTGTATTGGTTTGTTCGCTTGTCGGATTGCTTGCCGGCCTTTATCCCGCTTATAAGGCATCAAAGCTCGATCCTATTGTCGCGTTACGCTATGAATAATCCTTTAATAAATGCCCTCGTAGACTAACGCAAACGTAAAAATTACAGGCCTGCGTTACTTCTTTATGAAAACTTAGAAAAATTTTCTTCTCCGGTTGTTAGATTCAATTATTTTATTAACTTGTGCTTCGCCATAAATATATTTGCAGCAAGATATTTGATGGTTAAAAAACGTGTTTTATCAGCATTTTAATATTTAATTTTCACAAACAACATTTACACTTAACTCACTAAAAATTGAACGTCATGGCAGAAACAAAAACTACTGCAACCGTAAAACCATCAACTTCAGTACAGGCAAAAAAATCGGGTAACTCAATCTCCTACCTGGCACCTCTATTTTGTATAATAGCAGGATATTTAATATGGCGTTTCATTTTAGGAAATGCAAACGCATTTGCTGATTCCCAGCAACATAGCGGAGAATGGTTCTGGCCTCAATACGAGAAGCTTAAAAACCCAAAAGATGGTTTGCACAAAATGTACCTGGGAGGTATCATTGTACCATTGCTGATTGGCTGTTTGTTAACTGTATTAACTTTTGTAATTGAAAGGTTCTTGACCGTTTCAAAAGCAACTGGTACTGGTAGCAGTGCAGACTTTATCAGGAAAATACAATACCATCTTGCAAACAAAAATGTTGATGCAGCTATGGCTGAATGTGACAAGCAAAAAGGTAGTGTAGGCAACGTTATGAAATCCGGGTTACACAAGTATAAAGAAATGATTTCAAATACAGAGTTGTCAACAGATCAGAAAGTAATGGCCATTCAAAAAGAGGTTGAAGAAGCGACAGCACTCGAATTGCCAATGCTTGAAAAAAACCTGGTATTCCTGTCAACGATTGCTTCTGTAGCAACCTTGCTTGGGCTGTTAGGTACAGTATTGGGTATGATCCGGTCATTCTCTAACCTTGGTTCTGGCGAAGGTGGATCGGCAGCTGCAGAGCAATTGTCAGTTGGTATATCAGAAGCCTTGTATAATACGGCTTTGGGAATCGGTACTTCCGCTGTAGCTATTATTATGTACAACGTATTTACTACCAAAATAGATGGCATTACTTATGGCATCGATGAAAGTGGTTTTACTTTAACGCAAAGCTTTGCTTCTTTGTACAAATAATATTTGTGGAATTAAAAGCACAATGCATCTCATAATAAAATAAAAAATAGCGCATGGGAAGAGCGAAACTACCTCGAAAGAGTACAAATATTGATATGACAGCTATGTGTGATGTTGCTTTTTTGCTGTTATCGTTTTTCATAATGGCAACAAAGCAAAAACCACCAGAAGCAGTGGCCGTTCAAACGCCTACATCTGTATCATCTAAAGTTGCATCAGACAAGGCCATCCTGGTTACACTTACAAAAGAAGGAAAATGTTTCCTGATTTTGGGTGACGACGCAAAAAGGAAAGACATATTGAATGATTTGAACAAAACCAAAGGATTAAACCTTTCGGCTGATGAAATAACCAAAATGGGAAAATTGCCATTCATCGGGGTGCCTTTGGGACAAATTAAAAGTGTTTTGGCTTTACCTGAATTACCTCCTGCAGAAAAATTAGCAGGTATACCAATCGTGGACAGTACAAATAACGAAATGGTAGACTGGTTCAGAAGTATCACCAATGCTTATGCAGGGGGTGATCAAAAAGAACTGGAAGAGAGGATCGTAATTAAGGGGGACAACGCTGTTAAGTATCCTAGTTTCAAGGCCATTAAATATGCTTTGAAGAAAAACGATCTTTTCAAATTCAGAATTGCTACTAACAGTGAAACTGTTGAAGCCGGAACAGAGTTGTATAATGAAAATAAGGCAAAACAGCAGTAGGAAACCAATTTCCTCATTTAACTAAAAAATATTTTTTATGGCAGAAATGGATACCTCGTCGGGTGGCGGACATAAAAAAGGCCCTGGCGTCAAAAAAGGTAAAAAAATGTCCACTCGTGTGGATTTAACTCCAATGGTTGATCTCGGTTTTCTGTTAATAACATTCTTTGTATTTACAACTACCATGAGTCAGCCAACGGCAATGAGTATGAATGAACCAAAGGATGACCCGGATCAACAATTAAAAGTGAAAAATTCGGGTGCTATGACTATTCTTTTGGGCAAAAATGACCAGGTGTATTATTACATGGGAGAATTAAACCCCGAAACTGCATCTCAACAGTTCAAAAGCAGCAATTTTAAAGACATTAGGCAAGTGATTTTGGATAAAAAGAAAGCTACTCCTATTGGCGATTTAATGTACATCATCAAGTCTGATAAAGACGCTACTTTTAAAAATGCGATTGACATTTTGGATGAAATGACCATTAATACAGTTCCTCCCGGGCACTATGCGGAAGTTGACATGGCTCCATCAGAAGAACAATTAGTAACCATGACGGAACAAGCCAACGGAATTAAGTAAATTTATGGAATCCGCATGTTCCTGAATCTAAACAAAAAAGCATTTTGAAATGGAAATAAATAAAATTTTAAACGCAGATATTCTTGACATCATTTTTGATGGTAAGAATAAGCAGTACGGCGCTTACGAACTTCGTAAGACCTACAACGGAAGGCTTACCAAAGCCTTACTACTTACTGCTTCTCTTGCAATTGTACTTTTTTTAGCCTCTGTATTTGCTAATATTATGGGCAGCAAGCAAGTAGAGCAAATAGATGTGCTGGATACGCAGATGGCGGAAATTAAAAAGAATGATGCTCCACCGCCACCACCACCACCACCACCACCAAAGGCACCACCACCTCCTGAAATTAACCAGATCAAGTTTACACCTCCGAAAATTGTAAAGGATGAAGAGGTGAAGGCGGATGAAAAAATTGAGGAGATAAAGGAAGACCAGGTCATCAGCACTAAAACTGTTGAAAGTGACAACAAGGTTGCTATTGTGCAGGCCCCGGTGGAAGACAAGGGAACCCAGGTTACTGAAGCACCAAAGTCTGACGATGAAGATAAAATTTTTACCAAGGTGGAAAACGAAGCTGCCTTTCCTGGTGGAGAAGCTGCGTGGAGAAGATACCTTGAAAAGAATCTAAACGCCAGCACCCCGGTTGATAATGGTGCTCCCGAAGGAACTTACCAGGTTATTGTGAGGTTCATTGTAAGCAAGGATGGAAGCATCAGTGATGTACAAGCAGAATCAAAGCACGGTTATGGTATGGAAGACGAAGCTGTAAAAATTATTAAGAGAGGTCCAAAATGGACACCAGCTTTGCAAAACGGGCGTAATGTAAATGCTTACCGCCGTCAGCCAATCACCTTCGTGGTACAGGAGCAATAAAATTTAAAACATCTATTTTTATATCCCTTTACAATTATGTAAAGGGATTTTTTTTGCCATTTACCTAACCTGAAATTTGTTTACCGGTATGATAGATATTGGCACAAAGACAAAATTATTGAGCCATAAAGAGTATGGAAATAATACCCATTAACATCTTACTAAAAACTACATGTTATGGCAGAAATAGAAAACAAAAAACCAGGCAACAAAGACAAGAAATTTAGGTTCGTAAAAAAGAATACCAGGATCGATTTGACCCCAATGGTTGACCTTGGATTTCTTCTAATCACATTCTTTGTATTTACAACTACACTTTCCACGCCCACTGTAATGAATATGAATATGCCTTATGATAAGGTGCCGCCGGATGATAAAATATGTCAATCCTGCGTACTGACTGTATTGCTGGATAAAGATAACCTGATAAGATATTATGAAGGAATGGCTTCAGCAAATGCAATTGCGGGCGAAACTAATTTTAGTGATAAAGGGATCCGCGAAATTATTTTGCAAAAAAGAAAAGCCGTACAAAAATTACGGGGCACTACCGATGATTTTGTATTAATTATAAAGCCATCTGATGTAAGCACTTTCCAGAATTTTGTAGATGTGTTGGACGAAGTAACTATCAACGGTGTAAAGCACTATTACACCACTGAAACAGACCTGGCAGATAACAAATATCTTTCAACCCAAACTAACTAAAAACTGCAAATTTGATCCCTGTCGTGCAATCACTTTAATTGTGGTTTATCTTTGCAGGATGACAAATAAGTTATCCGGCTGGCAAGATACCATTGTTGCATTGGCAACTCCGCCGGGGGTGGGAGCGATCGGTGTTATAAGACTCAGTGGTGACATCGCTTTTCAAATAATTAATACCCTATTTTCATCAAGAGATTTGTCGGGCAGGCCATCTCACACAATACACGTGGGGTTGATTAAAGATGAAGAAAAACTGATTGATGAGGTAGTTGTCTCACTCTTTAAAGGACCTAAAAGTTATACGGGTGAAGATGTTGTGGAAATCAGTTGTCACGGTAGTCCTTATGTGCAACAACAGGTTTTACAGGCCTGTGTGAATCACGGTGCAAGAATTGCCAAGCCCGGCGAATATACCCAACGGGCATTTTTAAACGGCAAGCTTGATTTAACCCAGGCTGAAGCAGTGGCTGACTTAATAGCAAGCAATACGGCCGCATCACAAAAGACGGCCCTCTATAATATCAGGGGAGGCTTTAGCGAGGTATTAAAGACATTACGGGAAGAACTGATCAGCTTTTCAGCGCTGATAGAATTAGAGCTGGATTTTAGCCAGGAGGATGTGGAGTTTGCAGACCGTAAAAAATTTTATGAACTTATCCGTTCGGCACAAACCACTACCGCACAACTATTGAAATCTTTTCAATTAGGTAACGTAATTAAAAATGGCGTTAGCGTGGCCATTATTGGTAAACCCAATGCCGGGAAATCTACTTTACTAAATACATTGCTGAATGAGAACCGGGCTATCGTTAGTGAAATCGCCGGTACTACAAGAGACACGATTGAAGAGGTGCTCAATATAAAGGGCATCTTATTCAGGTTAATTGATACAGCCGGTATCAGGGAACATAGTACAGACAGTATAGAATTGGTGGGTATAGAAAGGAGTTTGGAGAAAATGAAATCGGCTGATGTAGTGTTATACATATTTGACGTAAATAAAATTACCGCAGCTGAATTAAAAGCCATCACAGACACGTTGCAGCAAAATAATAATACCCTTCTATTAGTAGGTAATAAAGCCGATATAGTTACCAGCAATGAAATAAAAGACAAGTTTAGCGGCAGTCACCACATTCATTTTATTTCTGCTAAAAATAAAACAGGCATTGACGAACTTAAAGATGCCATTTTCAGGTCAACGGTAAATGAGCTCCCTTCTTCTGAAAGTGTAATTGTTACCAATGCACGCCATCAGCAAGCTTTACAAGAGGTCGAACGATCCTTAAATGATATTGAAATGGGCTTAAACAATGCAATTCCCGGGGATTTGCTGGCGCTCGACATTCGCCGATGCCTTCATTATATTTCAGAAATAACAGGTGACATTTCTAACGAAGATGTGCTGGATTTCATCTTTAGTAAATTTTGTATCGGAAAGTAGTTTTGTAATACCAGGGGCTGGTGATTAAGTAAATGATTGCTATTTAAAGTTCACTATGAGTAACCCCCAGGTGTTTCACTTTTTAACTTCATTGTATGATGAACAAAACGCAGCGTACTATTTCTGAATTTAATAAGGAACTTAAACTGAAAGGTTTTAATGCTTTTCAGATTGAAAGCGATCGCAATGCCACTAAAATGTACAGCCGGAAAGACTTTTATAAAATTTGCCTTACAACAGGTAAAAGCATTATTCATTATGCAGACAGAAGCTTTGAGGCGGATGGTACGGTGCTGTTTTTTGGCAATCCGCACATTCCTTACTCGTGGGAAACATTGTCGGCGCAATACGTTGGCTACACCTGCCTTTTTTCGGAAGATTTTATTAAACTGTCTGACAGGTCGGAAAGCCTGCTGCAATCTCCCCTATTTAAAATTGGCGGTACGCCGATTCTGAATATAAACGAAGATCAGAGACTTTTTTTGAATGGAATCTTTCAGAAGATGATAGAGGAGCAACAGACGGCTTATGCCTATAAAGATGATTTGATACGCAATTATATTCACCTGGTTATTCACGAAGCATTGAAGTTACAACCTTCAGAAAACTTTGACCTGCACAGGAATGCTTCTTCAAGAATTACATCGGTGTTTCTTGAACTATTGGAACGGCAATTTCCTGTGGAAAATATGGAGCGCCCGTTACAGTTAAAAACAGCACAGTATTATTCAAAAAGTTTGCATGTGCATGTTAACTATCTTAACCGGGCTGTAAAAGAGATCACCGGAAAGTCAACCACAGCCCATATCAGCGAACGTATTATCAGTGAAGCAAAAGCACTGTTGCAGCATACGGACTGGAATATTGCTGACATTGCCTATGCACTTGGCTTCGATTACCCCACCTATTTCAATAACTACTTTAAGCGGCTAACCGGCACCAACCCAAAGGCGATGAGAGAAGTTGCTGTTTAAAATGCCCAATAAAGGTTTGATTACCATAACTCACTTAATTTGAGGGTAAAGCATGGTATTTTTTGCTTTGCGTATTTTAATTTTTTACCAGCTTATTCAATTGGTTTTAATAAAGGTGAAGAGTATAAAACCGGCCACCGGCTAGCCTGACTGCTATTCCCTGGCAGGAAGCTTAGCAAGGTTTGAATTTCTTAATGATTCGTTTGATTGTCGTACCACTTTTGGTAGGGCGTTTGATAACTTTGATATCATTAAAGAATCAACGCAGGAAATGGCAAAAAACATTAACTCTCAAAGAGATATTTTTGACAGGATGCAAGCCGGCGAATTATTCCGGTTGGATGATCCTGAATATCCAAAGGTCCTTGCTATTGTAAACCGCACGATTGAATTGTCTGCTGCACTAAATGTCGCTACCAATGTGGACGACATCCGGCAGCGGCTGAGTGAAATAACGGGGCAACCAATTGATGCCAGTATTACCATCTTTGCACCCTTCCATACCAATTTTGGCCGCTTCATTCAGGTTGGTAAAAATGTATTTATCAATCATGGTTGTAGTTTTTTAGACATGGGCGGCATCACCATTGAAGATGATGTGTTGATTGGTCCAAAAGTAAGTCTCATCACCGAAAATCATCCGCTCGATCCTGCCAACAGGAAGGCTTTAATATGCAACCCGATTGTGATAAAAAAGAATGCATGGATTGGAGCCGGGGCCATTATTTTGCCCGGTGTAACCATTGGTGAAAATGCTGTAGCGGCCGCCGGTGCGGTTGTTGCTAAAGACGTGGAAACGAACTCCATTGTTGGCGGTATTCCGGCAAAATTTATTAAATGGATAAATGAGTAAACATGCAAACGATCCGGGCAATCGCAAAATTTTTAGTGGTGGCAAATATTTAAACTTAACAAATTGTACAAACAAAAAAACTATAAATCATATGGAATCGATTAATCAAATATCCATTTTTCCGAAGGGTAATAAATTGCCAAATGACTGGTTTACCGGCGATGCTTTTTTGCATCCTTTGATTGCAAAAGATGCAAACAATGAATTTTCCGCCGGTGCCGTAACCTTTGAAACCAATGCAAGAACAGTTTGGCATACCCATCCCAAAGGACAGGTGTTAATAGTGATAGAAGGGGAAGGCCTTTACCAGGAAAAAGGCAAGCCTGCACAAGTAATAAAAAAAGGCGATGTAGTAAACATACCGGAAAATAAAGAGCATTGGCACGGGGCTTCGGCAAGTAACAAAATGGTGCATATTGCTATCACCAATTACAAAGATGATGTACAGGTAACCTGGCTACAGCCTGTATCTAAAGAAGAATATGCGGAAGCAAATAAAAAATAAACAATGTCAGTCAAGAGCAAAATGAAATACCTGAAATGGATATTATTTTTTGCAATCACATTTAGTACAACACAAATGAACGCACAGGAAAATATAACCAACAATCAAGGCCTTAATGCCCAACAGCAAAGCCTGGTGATTATTTCGGCATTGACCGCATCGGGAAATCTGGCGCAATTAAAAGTGCAGTTGAGCAACGGATTGGATAGCGGTTTAAGCATCAATGAAATTAAAGAAGCCTTGGTGCAATTGTATGCCTATTGCGGGTTTCCACGAAGCCTCAATGCGCTCGGTGTTTTTCAAAAAGTTTTGGAAGAAAGAAAAGCAACCGGCATTAACGATAAAGAAGGAAAGCAAATAATTGTGGAGAATAATGTGGCTGATAAATACGAACAAGGCAGAAAGGTATTGGAAGTATTGACCAAAACACCACAAAGTAAACCAGCCCCTGGTTTTGGCGAATTTGCTCCCCGTATTGACGCTTTTTTAAAAGAACATTTGTTTGCCGATGTTTTCAGTAGCGATGTGTTGAGTTTTCAACAAAGAGAATTGGTTACGATTACAGCTTTGGCAACGATGACGGGCTTAGAGTCACAGGCGCAATTTCATATTGGTGTAGGAAAAAATACAGGCATTACTGAAACTCAGTTGACAGAGCTTGCACAACTAATAGAAACTTACATCAATAAAACGCAGGCAGATACAGTAAGGAAATTTATTGGAGCGTCCATCCATTAATTCCATTATAGAAACATAACCGGTAAGGAAGAAAAAGACAATCGCAGCCGAAGAAAATTCATTCAGCAAACTATACTGGAAAGTGCAGGCTGGTTAGGCAGCAGGAATAGCATTTGGGAAATAACGAAATCGAAATTATCAGGTATAAAAATTCGTTTACTTACAGAGCTGTTACTCTTGAATTATTTAATAACGCTCCCTTCCCGGATTTCTTCACTGCCTGCAGCAACCAGCGTGTCGCCTGTCTTCAAACCTGCTCCGTATACTTCCGTTTTACCATCGGCATCACGGCCTTTTTTTACTTCTACCCATTCGGCTTTGCCGTTTGTTTTTCTTATCACAAATATTTTTTGGGTTGAATTTACAACGGCCGATTTCGGCACAACAAAACTACTGTCTTGCGCAGGAAGGGGAATAGAAATCTCGGCGATCATGCCGGGTAATAATTTTTTACCGCTATTGTCTACATCCATCTCGATAGACTCGGAGCGAAGCCGGTTGTCCAGTGCGCCGGAAAGCCTGGCAATGGTAGCGGTGAACTTTTCGCCTGCCAGCGAGTTCACGGTAAAATTCACCTTGCTTTTGCTGTTCAGAAAAGAAGTGTAGGTAGCGGGTATGGAAGCTGCCAAACGAAGTTTATTTTGTTGTTGCAATGAAAAGATGGGCATATCAGAACCCTTACCGGCCGGTCCCACATAAGCGCCGGCACTTACGTTCCTGGCACTTATAACACCGCTGAATGGGGCCCTTATCTCCAGGTAGTTCCGGGTGTCGGTAATTTCCCTGGCGGCGGCTTTGGCCGCATTCAATTGGGCAAGATCAGAATTTTGTTTTGCCAGCGCCAGCTCGAGTTCGTTGGGCGAAATAGTGCCTGGTGTTTTACTGGTTTCCAACAGCCTGTTATAAGTAGCCTTACTTGCCTGGTATAACGCGTTGAAAGATTCCAGTTTCGATTGCGACCCAGCCAGTTGAGACCCTATTTCAGGTGCTTCCATTGTTGCCAGCAATTGTCCTTGTTTTACCTGAGAACCAACATCTGCATACATCTTTTTTACAAAGCTGCTCACTTTGGCGTACAAATCCACTTTTTGAAAAGCAATCAATTCTCCTGGTATATCCAGGCTGGTAGCCAGCATGCCTTTTTGTAAAACAAAGGTAGGGGTAGGGGGTACTGCAACCGTCGCCGGCGCTTTGCTTTCAGTCTTTCCTCCATCAGATGAATTACAGCTTTGCATGGCCGTCAACAGCCACGGGCTGGTGGCCAGCATTACTGTAATTACGAGGTTATTTCTTTTCATATAAAGATGGTATATAGTGTGTACTTTCTTTGTCTTCAGGA
Source organism: Chitinophagales bacterium (assembly GCA_038210625.1). Lineage (GTDB taxonomy): Bacteria > Bacteroidota > Bacteroidia > Chitinophagales > Chitinophagaceae > Ferruginibacter. The sequence continues at coordinate 95,796 of JBBQWL010000004.1, forward strand.
TCAAGTGATACGGATTGTGTGCTGGCTTTGCCCTGTACCCACGCAAATACCAGCGGTAAAATAAATAAAGCGGCAAAGGTAGAAGCTACCAGTCCGCCAATCACTGCACGTCCCAATGGAGAGGCCTGGTCGCCCCCTTCTCCAAGTCCTGCTGCCATCGGTATCATGCCTGCCACCATGGCAACACTCGTCATAAGAATGGGGCGCATGCGCAATGCTACGGCTTCTTTGGCTGATAAAATAGCATCACCATTGTGTTTGCGGAGCTGCTCGGCATTGGTGATGAGTAATACAGAATTGGAGATGGAAACTCCTACTGACATAATCATACCCATGTACGACTGCAGGTTTAAAGTTGAACCGGTTAATACCAGTAAAACCAATGCTCCCAATATCACAGCCGGCACCGTAGCCAATACAACCAGTGAAACTTTAAATGATTGAAAGTTGGCAGCCAGCATTAAAAATATTACCAGGATGGCCACTACCAGGCCGCTCTGCAAACTGTCGAGTGTTTCCGTAAGCACGTTGCTTAAGCCGCTTGCTTCCATGGTTAGTCCGCGGGGCAATGGCCCCAGCGATTTGATGGCAGCATCTACATCCTGTGTGGCGTGGCCTAAATCTTTTTTATATAAGTTGGCTGTTACGGAAAGTAACGGGATAACACCGACGTTGTCATTTTCCCCGTGGGTTGTTCCTTGCGAAATAGTTGCTACATCACCAATTACTGGCCTGGCCTGGTTTTTAAGAACCGCTATTTCATTGATGTCGTTTACACTCTTCATCTTATTTTCCGGAATCTCCACCTGCACGCCATAACTTAATCCAGCTTTTTGGTCAACCCAAACATTTTTTTCTGTGTACCTGCTCGAAGAAGTAGAGGCGGTAAGAGAGCGGGAAATATCCGACATATCTACACCAAGTTGCGCAGCTTTTATGCGGTCAATATCAATGTTAATGGAAGGATATTTAGTGCTCTGTCCAATCTGTACATCCCTCAGGTAAGTAATCTGGTTTAGCTTTTCAATGAGTTTATTGGCATATTCCTCGTTGAGTGCTTTGTTTTTGCCGGCTATTTTAACCTCAATTGGTGTAGGTGATCCCTGGCTTAATATTTTATCGGTTAGCTGAATGGGCTCAAAGGATAATTTAATTTCGGGCATCGCCGACTTTATTTTATCCCTGAATTTATCCTGGAACTCTTCGAGGTTGATTTTAAAATCTTCTTTTAACTGAACCTGTAAAACCGCTTCGTGTGGCCCTGCCATAAAAAGGTAAATGGGACTGGTGGAAAACAAACCTGGATGTTGCCCGATAAAAGCAGAAGTAATGGCAATATTGTCTTTGCCCGCCAGGGTATCCAACACCGCAAGCGCTTTTACTACTTCCAGTTCGGTACTTTCAACCCTGGTGCCTTCGGGCGCACGCAACCTTACCTGGAACTGTTTGGCATTTACCTTGGGTAACACATCCCGCCCGATATTACTGAGCAGCAAAAATGCAATGCCGGAAATAATGATCACATATGCCATTACTACCCAGGCTGAAAAGGGAAACAGTCTTGATAAAAAACTCAGCAAACGAATTCTTGATTTGTCAAAAAGAGAATGTTTTTTGCCATCGTCGTGCATAGATTTTTCTGCCAGTATTTTCTTTTGATCCCAGGTATCGCCTTCTTCTTCAGCCGTCAGGCCACTGGCTGCAAACTCTTCTGCATCGGTCATGTCAATGGATGATGCACCCTTTTTTATATGATGACCTTTCATTAACCAGTTGGCCATAATGGGCACAAAAGTTTGCGCCATAAAATAAGATACAATCATGGAAAAAGCGATGGCCAAAGCCAGCGGTAAAAACAAAGCACCGGGTATTCCCTTCATGGTAAAGGCCGGCGCAAATACCGCCAGTATACAAAACAGGATCAGCAATTTTGGAAAAGCAATTTCTTTACAGGCGTCCCAAATGGCCAACGCCTTGGGCTTGTGCATGTCAAGATGCTGGTGTATATTTTCAATGGTTACCGTCGATTCATCCACCAATATGCCAATCGCCAGCGAAAGCCCGCTGAGCGTCATAATATTAATGGTTTGATTAAACAGCGATAGAAATAGTATACCCGATATAATAGAGATCGGTATGGTCATAATAACAATCAAGGCACCTCTTGGATCACCCAAAAAAAGTAACACCATTAAGCCAGTTAAGATGGCTCCGATGGCTCCTTCGGTCAGCAAACTTTTTACGGCATTGATTACATAACCCGACTGATCGAATTGATAAGACAGGTCTACATCTGCCGGTAGCAATGCTTGGAAACGGGGAATGGCTTTTTTTAGATTCTGCACCACATCCCAGGTAGATGCAGCAGCAGATTTTGTAATGGCAAGATATACGGAACGCTTGCCATTGATAAGGGCGTAGCTGGTGGTAATATCTGCACCATCTTCCACTGTAGCTACATCTTTTAAATACAGGTTTTGAACACCGCCTTTAAACAAAGGAATATTCTCAAAATCTTTTACCGTTTTGATGGTTGTATTGACCGGCGTTAAATAATTTTTATCGCCAATACGCACATTGCCCGCGGGGGAAGTTTGGTTGTTTACCCGCAATGCTTCTACCACCTGGTCGGCGGTAAAATTGTGTGCCCGTAACAATTCAGGTTCAACTTTTATTACTATCGTACGCACGTTGCCACCAAAGGGTGCAGGTGCAACCAGGCCGGGGATAGAAGAGAAAGAAGAACGAACATACACGTTGGCAAAGTCTAATAGCTCATTGTTGGTTCTTGTAGCACTGCTTAGTACCAGTTGCCCAACGGGCAGGGTAGAGGCGTCAAAACGAAGAATAAAAGGTGGTTGTGAGCCTGGGGGAAAAATAGCTTGCGCCCTGTTACTAAAAGCAGACACTTCCGCTGCGGCCTGGGCCATATTGGTGCCCTGGTAAAAGGTTAACTTCATCAGGGTTAGTCCCTGGATATTTTTTGTTTCGATGCTCTTTACGCCGGATACATACAGCAACAGGTTAACGTACGCTTTACCAAAATAAGATTCCATCTGGTCTGGCGTATAGCCGCCATAAGGATGTGATAAATAAATAACCGGCATGTTCATATCCGGGAAAATATCAATCTTGATATTGCGTACCGCATTGATACCAAAAAAAGTCAATCCTGCCACCAAAACCAGTATGGTAATGGGTTTCCGTAATGCAGCTCTTATCAGGTTCAAATGTTAAGTTTTAAGTTGTATGTACTAAGTTCTAAGTTGGAATTTGTAGGTTATAACTCTATATTCTTCAGCTTTTTTAATTTTTAATTTTGATTTATGTGTTCGGCATTGGCTTCCATTATCCATTAAAAAATTATCAATTATCCATTACCTCACCTGTTTTAAAAACAAATCAAAATCTCCGGAAGCCGCAGCTTTTTGTAGCAACGATTGCCATACATTGATATAGGCTACACTTACATCTGTTTCTGCCCGGTTCAGTAAATACAATGCCTGTTGCAGGTCGATAATGTTACTGAGCCCATTTTTAAACAACACAGATTTTTGCAGGTAAGCATCTGATGCCGCTTTGTATTGAACAGGTGCTTCCCGCCAGCTCTGCAAACTGTTGGCGATGCGCTGATCTGCCAGCACCAACTGATCTTTTAATTGGGTGCTGATAAGATCATATTCGTTCTGCAATCCTTTTGAAATAAATTGCTGCGCCAGCACCTGGTGTTTTATTTTACTAATGCTCATAATATTCCAGGCCATCGAAACGCCGGCTACATAGTTACTTCGGGTAGGGTTAATGCCGGTAAAATAATCTTTTGAATAGTTGTTGTTAAGGGCGGTATAATTGTAATCAAAACCAGATCCTCTTGTTTGAAAAATGCCAAAGAGGTTTACGCCGGGCAGGATACTTTTGCTCAATAAGCCCGCATACCGGTCACTTTGATCGATACGGGTTTTATAAAACTTCACTTGTGGATTTTGTTCCATTGCAATATCTGTATTGTAAGTGGAGGGCAGTGTTTTTAAAAAAGTGGTATCAGCAATGTAGCTGATGGCAGCAGCGTTCATCAATTGGGTAAGCTGGTTATTATAGGTTTGCTCTGTATTGGAAGCGTCGATGATCAGCAATTTCGCTTTGGACACTTCCGCATTGGCAATGGAAGAATCAACTCCTGCATTCAGGCCGTTTTTGGTACGTGCCAATACCACTGTTTGAATGGCTGTTGCCCTTTGCAGGTTGGCGTTGGCGGTTTTTAAAAGGGTTTGCGCTACCAATAAATTAAGATAGGCTCCTGCTATTTTTACGCTTTGTATAAATTGTTCCTGCGCAAGATCGGCTGAGTCTTTGCTTACCTGTGACGCTGCATAAGCAATCCTGGATTGTAACCGGCCAAAGGAAAATACTTCCCAGTTGGTGTTTAAAACATATACGCCACCAAATGCCGCAGACCAGCTCTGGCTGCTGTAGGTAGGTCCCGATGAACTGGTGCCAATGGCACCGTAAGCTGCTGCAGGCCCAAACTGGCCGTTGATGGTTCCAAAACTCTGTTGTATAGAAGCGAGTACATTGGGCAGGTATTCTTTTTGCGTATTTTTTACCAGCTCTGCCGATGAATGAAGATAATTTTGTTTGGCCTGTATGCTTTGGTAATGCTGCAGCCCGGTTTGTATTGCTTCTGAAAGCAACAACGGCTTTTGTTCCTGCGCCAGGGTGCACTGCCAGCAAAAAAATCCGCTCAGCAACAAAAGCGTTATTCTATTGTTTAAACATATCATCATACTTATCAGGTATCAGTTAGTAAAATGGTTCTGCAATTATCTTACTTGCTCCCGCTTTCCGCTTTCTGCCTTTAGCCTTTAGCCTTAAGCTTTCAGCCTCACGCTTTCAGCTTTCCGCCTTTTCTCCAATAATATTCAGCACACATTCCAACGCCTTTTTCGGGTCTTTATCAATAATGCTTTGCAACAGGTCTTCGTGGATGGAATGCTTTATAAAAAAAAGCTCCGTATCTGTATAGGCCTGCCGGAATGATTTTTTTATCTGTGCGGCGATGTTTTTATATAAATCTGCCAGTATATCATTTTTAGCTGCATCTGCTATAGCAATATGAAACTGGATATCAGCGTCGATGCATTCATCCGCCAGGTTATTTTGGGCAGCATGCAAACGCTGCTTCAATAATTTTGTAAGGATGCCAATATCTTTTTGGGTTCGGTTGACAGCGGCTTTTTCCGCTATTTTCAGCTCCAGCAACTGCCTTACTTCATTCAGGTCTTTTACTGTAGAACTTTGCAGGCGGTCATACCAGGGAACCAATGTGCCGTTCTGCACATCAACAAAAGTACCCAGTCCCTGCTTTACCCTCACTAGTCCTTTATTCGACAATATCCTGATAGCCTCCCTGATACTGGAACGGCCTACGCCAAACTGTTGCATCATCACCGGCTCCGATGGCAGTTTTTCCCCGGGTTTAAATTTACCGGAGGCAATTTGTTGCTGCAACTTGATTACTACCTCGTCGCATACCCCGCTTCTTTTTACAATACTTTCCATAGTCGTCAGGTCATCTGATGAGTGAAGGTAAGCGGATACCCGGATTTCAAAAAATGTTTTTGGGGCAATAACAAATCTTTACAAAAACCGGCAGTTTTAAAAAAAGCCTAACCGCCTTACACTCAGTTTCTCAGTAAAATTGATGGTGTAGGGATATGAAAAATAATTGCTTTGTAGTGAAGCTATTACTGAAGTGGTAACGGCGAAAAGGCAACATTTTTTGCCCCGTTTTTTCGTGATCCTAATTGATTTTTAGCGAACAGTTAGAATAAGAAAAAATCTCAATTTTGTATTCATTTCGGAGTTTTTATTCAAGCCCTGTTCAGATTTATCTGTGTTTTTGCAATTTTTACCTCATAACAATGGATATTTGCAAAATAATTCAAAAATACATTTACAATGAGTAATAAGCCAACTACCCTGTTTGATAAAGTGTGGGATGCACACGTAGTACGCAGAATAGAAGATGGGCCTGATGTTTTCTTTATTGACAGGCATTTTATTCATGAAGTAACCAGCCCGGTTGCATTCCTTGGCCTCGAAAGCAGGGGCATAAAAGTGATGTTTCCTGAACATACATTTGCTACCGCCGATCACAATACCCCTACTGTAAATCAACATTTACCGGTGGCCGATCCTTTATCTGCCAACCAATTAAAAGCATTGGAACAAAACTCTGCTAAATACGGCATTTCGCACTGGGGATTGGGTAATCCAAAAAATGGTATCGTACACGTGGTGGGGCCGGAAAATGGTATCACACTTCCAGGGATGACCATTGTATGCGGCGATTCTCATACCTCAACGCACGGTGCTTTTGGAGCGATTGCTTTTGGAATAGGTACTTCCGAAGTGGAAATGGTATTGTCTTCTCAATGTATCATGCAACCCAAACCATTGAAAATGCGCATCAATGTAACTGGTAGTTTAGGGAAAGCGGTTACACCAAAAGATGTCACACTGTATATTATATCTCAGTTAACCACTGCAGGTGCTACCGGTTATTTTGTAGAATACGCCGGTGAGGTGTTTGAAAAGATGAGCATGGAAGGCCGCATGACAGTTTGCAATATGAGCATTGAAATGGGGGCACGCGGTGGCATGATTGCACCAGACGAAACTACTTTTTCTTATATCAATGGAAGGGAGCTGGCACCTAAAGGCGAAGCATGGGACAAAGCACTGGCTTATTGGAAAACATTGAAAACGGATGAAGGCGCAACCTTTGATAAAGAATATACTTTTAACGCGGCGGATATTGAACCCATGATTACCTACGGTACCAACCCGGGAATGGGCATGGGTATTTCAAAATCAATTCCTAAGGGGGCTGATTTAAAAGGTGGTGCCGCTACGTATGAAAAATCCCTGAATTACATGGGCTTTCATGAGCAGGATCAGATGATTGGAAAAAAAGTAGATTATGTTTTTATTGGAAGTTGCACCAATGGCCGTATTGAAGATTTCAGAGCTTTTGCATCCATTGTGAAAGGCCGTAAAAAAGCGGAGCATGTTACCGCCTGGGTAGTGCCTGGATCGCACATTGTTGAATCGCAAATTAAAGAAGAAGGCATACTGGATATTTTAACCGAAGCAGGATTTCTGTTGCGTCAGCCAGGTTGTTCTGCCTGCCTTGCAATGAATGATGATAAAGTGCCAGCGGGCAAATATGCCGTAAGCACCAGCAACCGCAATTTTGAAGGAAGACAAGGACCGGGAAGTCGCACGATGCTGGCAAGTCCGCTGGTAGCCGCTGCTGCTGCTATTACAGGATATGTAACCGACCCAAGAGACCTGATGTAATATTTGTATTACATTATTAATTATCAATTATTAATTATTAATTAGAATTATGGCTTACGATAAATTCAACGAACTTACAAGTACCGCGGTTCCATTACCAATCGAGAACGTAGATACAGACCAGATTATTCCGGCACGTTTTTTAAAAGCAACTAAACGGGAAGGTTTTGGCGACAATCTTTTCAGGGACTGGCGTTACAATGCAGACAATACACCCAAGCAGGATTTTGTGTTGAACAATCCTATCTACACCGGTAAAATATTAGTAGGTGGTACCAACTTTGGAAGTGGCAGCAGCCGGGAGCATGCGGCCTGGGCCATTTACGATTATGGTTTCCGTTGTGTAGTATCCAGTTTTTTTGCTGACATTTTTAAAAACAACGCCATCAACATGGGTATTTTACCGGTACAGGTAAGTCCTGAGTTTTTAGCCAAAATATTTTCTTCTATCGAAGCGGACCCTAAAAATCAGTTTACTGTAAGTCTTCCGGATCAAACCATCACCATTTTATCTACTGGCGAAAAAGAAACATTCAATATCAACGGGTATAAAAAACACAATCTTTTAAATGGCTTCGATGACATTGATTATTTGCAGGCCATGAAAGAAGAAATTGCCGGTTTTGCTACAACCCATGCTATTTAATCAGCTGGTAACATCCTTACAATTTATTTTTTAGACAGTTATAATCTACCAGCATCGCTGCAAGCAATTGAAAAAAATACCACGACATATTGAAATAATGGACACAACGCTCCGGGATGGTGAACAAACCAGCGGTGTGTCATTTTCTGCATCTGAAAAATTAACCATTGCCCAGGTATTACTAACAGAAGTAAAAGTTGATAGAATTGAAATAGCCTCTGCAAGGGTATCAGAAGGTGAATTTCAGGCGGTAAAAAAAATAACCGACTGGGCGGCTGCAAATGGCTACCTCGATAAAGTTGAAGTGTTGACATTTGTGGATGGCGACACTTCTGTTAAGTGGATGATTGAAGCGGGTGCCAAAGTAATGAACCTGTTAACAAAGGGTTCGCTCAATCACCTCACGCACCAGTTAAAGAAAAACCCCACCGAACATTTTAATGAGATTGCAGCTGTTATTGCCCTTGCGAACAAAAAAGGTTTACAATGCAATGTATACCTGGAAGACTGGAGCAACGGCATGCGCAACTCCAAAGAATACGTGCTGCAGTACCTTGATTTTTTACAGCATCAACCTATTAAGCGGGTTTTATTACCTGATACATTGGGCGTTTTAATTCCGTCTGAAACATTTGAGTACGTATCAGAACTGGTGAACCGTTACCCGCAATTGCATTTTGATTTTCATGCACACAATGATTACGATTTAAGTATCGCCAATGTGCTGGAAGCAGTCAAAGCTGGCGCACACGGACTTCACCTAACTGTAAACGGAATGGGAGAGCGGGCTGGCAATGCGCCGCTGGCAAGCGCTATAGCAGTGCTGAATGATTTTATGCCATCCGTTACAACCGGCGTTGCAGAAAAATCTTTGTACAGCGTAAGCAAACTGGTAGAAGCTTTTTCTGGTTTCAGGATTTCTGCCAACAAACCTGTTGTGGGTGAAAATGTGTTTACCCAAACAGCCGGAATTCACGCCGATGGCGATAAAAAGAATAACCTCTATTACAACGATCTGATGCCCGAACGTTTCGGCCGCCAACGTAAATACGCCCTCGGCAAAACCAGTGGCAAAGCCAATATAGATAACAACCTGCAGCAACTCGGCATTCAACTGAGTGATGAAGATTTAAAGAAAGTTACCCAGCGGGTAATTGAATTGGGCGACAGAAAAGAAATGGTTACCCAGGCGGATTTGCCTTATATTATTTCTGATGTTTTAGATAGCAACAGCATTGAACAGAAAGTGCAGATAAAGAATTATGTACTTACGCATTCAAAAAATTTAAAGCCATCGGTTACACTACACATTGCCATCAACGGTGAATTGTTTGAAGAACATGCACAGGGCGACGGACAATACGATGCCTTTGTAAATGCGCTTAAAAAAATATATAAACAAAAGAAAAGCGAATTGCCTGTATTGGCAGATTATACGGTTCGTATTCCACCCGGCGGCAAGTCGGATGCGTTGTGCGAAACCATTATTACCTGGCTGCACAATGGCAAAGAGTTTAAAACACGGGGCCTTGATAGTGACCAGACGGTGGCAGCTATAAAAGCCACCGAAAAAATGCTGAATATTATTTAGTAACGATAACGCATACACGCAAAAGGCGCAATGCATTTACCTGATAAAATAAAAATAACATGGCGAAAAAGCACATTCTTGTTGTTCCCGGAGATGGAATAGGACAAGAAGTTACTTTGGTTGGAAAAAAAGTGTTGGATAAAATAGCGGCCAGGTTTGGTCATGAATTTACCTACGATGAAGCATTGATTGGTCACGTGGCCATTGAGGCTACCGGTAATCCTTTACCGGATGAATCGCTTGAAAAAATGCGCAATTCAGATGCAGTATTGTTTGGTGCAGTGGGCCACCCCAAGTATGACAATGATCCTTCCGCTAAAGTAAGGCCAGAACAGGGTTTGCTGAAAATGAGAAAGGAATTGGGATTGTATGCCAACCTTCGCCCGATTAAATTATTTGATGAATTACTGGGCGCTTCCAGCATTAAACCCGAAATACTAAAAGGTGCGGATATTTTATTTTTCAGGGAACTGACAGGTGATATTTATTTCGGGGAAAAGGGCAGAAAAAATGATGGCAATACCGCATTTGATGTAGCGGAGTACAGCCGTTTTGAAGTAGAGCGCATCGGCCGCAAAGCTTTTGAAGCTGCAAGAACTAGACGCAAAAAATTATGCTCTGTTGATAAAGCCAATGTGCTGGAAACAAGCCGCCTTTGGAGAGAAGAAATTCAAAAACTGGCATTGGAATATCCGGATGTGGAAGTGGAATACCAGTTTGTAGATTCTACTGCCATGATGTTAATCAAAGACCCCCGTCGTTTTGATGTGGTGGTAACCGCCAATTTATTTGGTGATATTTTAACCGACGAAGCATCGCAGATTGCCGGTTCTATGGGTATGCTGGCTTCAGCTTCTATCGGCGATGGTACCGGTGTGTATGAGCCCATCCACGGTTCTGCACATGATATTACAGGAAAGGGCATCGCTAATCCGTTGGCTTCAGTATTGTCTGCGGCTTTATTGCTGGATATATCTTTTGGAATGAAAGAAGAGTCAGAGTTGGTGATCAGTGCTGTTGACCAGGTATTGAAAGCAGGCTATCGCACGGTTGATATTGCAGACAAAACAATCGCCAAAGAAAACATTTTAGGTACCGAAGCCATGGGCGAAGCGGTATTGAAATTTTTGTAAGAAATAAGTTTTTATAAAAGGTGCAACAGGTAAAGCAATTTACTTTTTGCACCTTTTTTTTCACATTCGTGTTTTAGGTTGACCGGTTATAACGTTGATTTTCTTACAATCAATGAGGACCGAATCACAATTTCTTCATCCGCAAGTTCAAAATTCTTTCGCTCCAAAGCCTTTACCAGTAAGGATGCTGCAGCTTTGCCCATTTCAAAGGCAGGTTGCGTAACGGTAGTTAATGGTGGATGTAAAAAAGCTGCGGAATCTAAATTGGAAAAACTGATTAACTGTACGTCTTCAGGTATGCGTAGCTGTAGCTCTTCACAAACCTGGTAAACCGGCAGGGCCAATTTTTCAACAGAGGCAATAACCCCTGCTCCTTTCTCTGACTGCTTTAATTTCTTCTTCAATAACAAGTAATCTTTTTTGGAATCATTATTAAAGGCAACAATATTGCCGGGTGTAAATTTTAATTTGTTTTCGAGCAATGCTTTTTTATATCCTTCCAGCCGTTTGCCCGAAATGGATAGTGTAGATGAAAAAGATAAAAAGAGAATTTGCCGGCAGCCCTTTTTAATAAGAAGGGTGGTTGCCGACCAGGCGCTCTCAAAATCATTGGTAGTAACTTTAGTTGTCTCAATCTCCTCTATCACCCGGTCAAAAAAAACGAGCGGTATTTTTTTTTCGAGTAAGGCAGTAATGTGTTTGTGCCGAACTGTTTCTTTTGCAACAGAAATCAATACTCCATCAACCCGGCCGCTTTCAAAGTCTTTTAAAATTTGTTCTTCCCTTTCAAAACTTTCATGTGATAAATAAATCAGTACATGGTAGCCTTTTTCTTCTGCCACCGATTCAATGCCATTGATGGCTTGCGCAAAAAAGCTATCCGCTACCTCAGGTAATACAACACCAATTGTTTTACTGTTTTTGGTTCTTAAACTACTGGCATACGGATTGGGTTGATAGTTTAATTTTTCTACCAGGTCAATCACCCGCTGTTTTGTTGCAGCACTTATTTCATGACTGTCGCTGATTGCTTTGGATACCGTAGAAATAGAAAGGCCCAGTTCTTTAGCCAGTTTCTTAATCGTTACATTGTTTGCTTTCTGTTTCATACCCTTCTGGAAACACGAAAGCTACATAAAATTTATGTTTTTGTACGAAACCGGTTTCGTAAATAAAACCGCCCATAATGCACCGATACAAATTTAAAATGCGCAAATTAGCAGAAGTAATTTTCTAACATAATTTAAACGCCTGCACATATGCTACCTTCTTCAGATGAATTAAGCCAAAGCGCCCTTAATCCGTTAAAAAGCCTGGACGTTTGGGAAGATGATGTATTGGAACGTTATCCTGATCCGGAGTCAATCGCAACTGATAAATCAACAGAAGCGTATCGCAATTATGAAAGCCCTGAAAGAGACACCGTGCGTGAGTTTTACAGGCTCAATCATACTTACCAGAGTTATGATTTTGTGGTGAGTAAAAAAGCCAACTATTTAAAGTTTGATAAGAAGGAAATGCCCGTTTGGGATGCATTTAAGTTTTTGAACCAGTTGATAGATGATTCAGATCCCGACACCGATCTTGACCAGTTTCAGCATTTATTGCAGACCTCAGAAGCGATCCGCCGCGACGGTCATCCCGACTGGATGGTGTTGACAGGTTTGTTACATGATATGGGCAAAGTACTCTGCCTGTTTGGTGAACCGCAATGGGCAGCTGTAGGAGATACATTTCCGGTTGGATGCGCCTTTTCTGAGAAAATAGTGTATCCGGAATTTTTTAAAGATAGCCCTGATTATGATGACGAAAGATATAACACCAAATATGGTATATATAGTCCTAATTGCGGATTAGACAATGTCCATCTTTCCTGGGGCCATGATGAATATGTATACCACATGATGAAAGATTATTTGCCTGAGGCAGGTTTGTATATGTTGCGGTACCATTCTTTTTATGCGCAGCATCGGGAGCATGCCTACGATCACCTGATGAGTGCACACGATCATGAAATGTTTAAATGGGTAGATCTTTTTAACCCATATGATTTATATTCTAAGAACCCAACGCCTCCAAACTGGGTTGAATTAAAACCTTATTACGAAGCACTGATAAAAAAATATTTACCAACCACTTTAAAATTTTAACCGAAGTATTAATTTTTTAGCTCTCCGTTTTTTATTTGATATCCTGCTTATTTATTTTGTTACAAGTATTTTTCTATTTAGTTTACCGCAAAAAATAACTACCACATTTTTTCATAATGAAAAGTGTGGTAGTGTTATGTTAAGAATGAATTGACGGATAAAGTTTTTTCAATTTCACCCTTGCTTCCTTGTTGGTAAACTGCCAATTTATTTTTTTATTTTTATTATTTCTGTTAGTTTGCCACGCATCAACTTCTTCCTTAATTTTTTTTATCGTAGATATGTGCCTGTTTAAGCATTGACCGTTTAATACATGTAATTCTATTTCGGCCATATTTAGCCAACTGCCATGTTTGGGGGTAAATACAAATTCAAATCGGTCCCAAAGTCTTTTTGCCTCTGCTGGTTCAAACGTTTCATAAAATGCTGATGGGTCGTGTGTCTTAAAATTATCCATCACTAATTTTATCTTTTTAGCTTTCGGATACCATTCATCAGCGATTCTTTTTACAAATTTAGCCCAGTCCGTTTTGGTTTTAAATTCAGTTACTTGTACATAACGCTTTCCCATCAATGGCTCATTGGCCATAAAAATATTTACTACACCGTGCCTGACATACTCATAATCGACTCTCGCATCTTGACCTGCTTTCATTGGAACAGATGGCTTTCCCTCTTCTATCAGCTGCTTGGGAGATTCATCCATGCATATGACGGGAAATGCAGCATTGTAAGGCTTTTTGTACACATCCAATACTTTTTCCATGTTCGCTACAAACGCACTATTCTTTTCGGGAGGGATCACCCAGCCTTTTACTTTCCAAGGCTTAAGTTCATTTTTTTTAAAACAGTTCCTACCGTTACATGCGAGATGCTCTCCACATAATTTAATTCAACCATCTTGTCTGCCAGCAAGCGTAGCGACCATTTAGAAAAACCCTTGGGTGGTTCACTGCAGCAAAGGGTTACTAACTTTGCCTCCATATCACCATCTGCTTTTATATCATAAACACGGGTAGTGGATCTACGTTCCAATACAGCTTCCATTCCTTCTTCTATAAATTGTTTCTTAACCCTGTCAATTGTTCTCATCCCAACTTTTAAAACCCGACTTATTTGTTCGTTAGTTACTTTATCTGAATATTGTCCTTCATCACAATTCAAAAGTATATAAGCCGCACGAAATGTTTGTGAAGTATGTGAACCCTTGTTAATGATTATCTGTAGTTCTTCTACTTCTGTTTTGATTAGTTTAATTGTATAACGAATTGCCATTTGAAAAATGTTTTCCAAATGTACGATTAATACGTCATATTATGTTTAACTTAACAGTAGTTTAATTTTTAGGATATTTACTGTAGCTGTATTGTTTATAAACTGCAATTTTTACTTAACTTGACAGCTCATTAAATTTAATGCTTGCTGATGAATCAATTGCATACGCTGGACTATATAGTCTTCTTCGTTTATTTTATTGCGGTATCCTGTTACGGATATTATATCTACCATAAAAAGAAATCGTCCACAGCCAGTTCAAGAGATTTTTTCCTTGCTGAAGGTTCACTTACCTGGTGGGCAATTGGCGCATCTATCATCGCATCCAACATTTCTGCAGAACATTTTATCGGCATGTCGGGCTCAGGCTTTGCATTAGGCCTGGCTATTTCCAGTTACGAATGGATGGCCGCAGCCGTATTGATTATTGTCGCCATTTTCGTTATCCCGGTTTACCTGAAAAATAAAATTTTCACCATGCCGCAGTTTTTATCCATGCGGTACAACGATACTGTGAGTACTATCATGGCAGTATTCTGGTTATTGGTATATGTGTTCGTAAATCTAACGTCCATTATTTACCTCGGGGCGTTGGCTATCTCTTCCATCTCCACCGTTAGTTTTGAATGGAGCATTGTTGGCCTGGTAATTTTTTCGCTGGTAGTAACGCTGGGTGGCATGAAAGTAATTGGCTATACCGATGTGGTGCAGGTGGTAGTATTGATATTGGGCGGATTGGTGACCACTTATCTGGCATTGTCATTGCTGTCAGAAGAATATGGATTTGGTAAAGATATTTTTAAAGGGATGTCTATTTTACGCAAGGAAGCACCCGAACACTTTCATATGATATTTGATTCATCCAATAAATATTATAAAGAATTGCCTGGCCTCTCCGTATTGTTTGGTGGCATGCTGGTAAATAACCTCTCTTATTGGGGATGCAATCAATACATTGTACAAAGAGCGCTGGGAGCGGATTTGGGGACTGCACGAAAAGGGATCTTATTTGCCGCGTTTTTAAAATTGTTGGTGCCTGTGATTGCAGTGTTACCGGGAATTGTAATGTATGTGTTGCACAACAAAGGCATGTTTCAGCATGAGATGTCTGATGCCGCAGGGGTGATCAAACCCGACCATGCTTATCCAACATTAATGAATTTATTGCCTGCAGGGTTAAAGGGTATTGCGTTTGCGGCATTGACTGCAGCCGTGGTTGCATCGTTGGCTGGTAAAGCAAATAGTATCTCCACTATTTTTTCATTGGATATTTATAAAAAATATTTTAACAAAGAAGCCTCCGAAAGAAAGATGGTATTGACCGGAAGATGGGCTGTTGTAATTGCAATGGTGATTGCAGGCATTGTAGCCCCTGCATTAAAATCGCTTGACCAGGCCTACCAGTTTATACAGGAATATGTAGGCTTTGTTTCGCCGGGCGTGCTGGCTATTTTTATGTTGGGACTTTTTTGGAAACGCACTACCGCTTCAGCCGCATTGGCCGGTGCGGTATTAACCATTCCTATTTCAACAGTGCTAAAATTTTTACCTGTATGGACCCATGGAGGTTTTCCCGATATTGCTTTTTTAAACAGGATGGTGATAACGTTTGTAGCCATTACAGCCTTGATGATTGTGATGAGCCTGGCCAATCCTAAAAAGGAAGGAGAGCATGAAATTGAGGTGGATTCATCCATGTTTAAAATAACGCCTGGGTTTGCCGTAGGGTCAGTTATTATAAGTGGTGTATTGATAGCGCTGTACACTGTTTTTTGGTAAGAAATTGAAATTTCAAATGGCCGTTAAGGCGTTTTGGCGTTGATATGTAAAACAAATTAAAACGTGCAGCTGCCTGAATAAACTTGATTTTTTGACTTGCATAAATTACATCTTAAACATATAAACAATCATGAAAAAGAAAAATGTTGTTCAGGATTCCCGGCGTAGGTTTATCCGCAATACCGCGTTGACTGCTGCCGGATTTTTTATTGTACCACGCCATGTACTGGGCCGTGGTTTTGTTGCACCAAGCGATCGTCTTGTAGTGGCTGGTATTGGCGCAGGAGGTAAAGGTAGCAGTGATATTGAAAACTTTTTTAAAAGCGGTAAAGCCGATATTGGTTTTTTGTGTGATGTTGATGATCGCCAGGCCGTAGAAACCCGCAAGAAATTTCCCAAAGCAAAATATTATAAAGACTTCCGCGAAATGTTAAGCAAGGAAGCAAAGTCAATTGATGCGGTGTCTGTTTCTATACCTGATCACCAACATGGGGTAGCGGCGATGGCAGCCATGCAATTGAACAAGCATGTGTATGTGCAAAAGCCAATGACGCACGACATTTACGAAGCCCGTATGCTAACAGAAGCAGCGCATAAATATAAAGTGGTAACGCAGATGGGTAATCAGGGTTCGTCTGGTGATGGCGTACGCCAGTTGCAGGATTGGTACAACGCCGGCACTATCGGTGATGTACACACCATCTACTGTTATACCGACCGTCCTATCTGGCCACAGGGTGTAGGCCGTCCGGGAAATTCTTCACCGATTCCTGCAGGACTTGATTTTGATTTATGGCTGGGAACAGCACCCAAAAAAGAATATTTTGAAGGCATATTGCCGTTTAACTGGCGTGGCTGGTGGGATTATGGAACCGGTGCATTGGGCGATATGGCCTGCCATATTATGGCACCTGCATTTGCTGTGATGGGCCTTGGCTATCCAACCAGTGCAGAGTGTAGCGTAGCAACAAAATACATCGAAAACTGGAACAAAGCATACTATCCCGAAAGTGGTCCCATTGCTTCGCACATCACGTTAAGATTTAAAGGAAAGAATGGCAAACCCGATGTAGAATTGCATTGGATGGACGGTGGCATACAGCCTTCAAGGCCTGAAGAATTGGGTGCCAACGAAGAAATGGGCGATGGGGGAAACGGCGTTATTTTTCTTGGTACCAAAGGAAAAATGATGGCGGGCACTTATGGTGTTAATCCGCAACTTTTGCCAACTTCAAGAACCAAAGAAGTAAAAGTGCCGCAAACAGTCGCCCGTGTAAATGGTGGCGAAGATGGTCACTATGCCGCATGGGTAGAAGCTGCGATTGCCGGTTATGGCAGTGACAAAGCAAAGAATCTGAGCTCGCATTTTGACATTGCTGGTCCGCTTACAGAAAGCGTATTGATGGGCAACCTCGCCATTCGCAGTTATGATATCCGCAAGCCAAAAGGTAATGATGATTTCGATTACCCGGGTCGTTTTATCAAATTGCTTTGGGATGGTCCAAATATGAAGATTACCAATTTTGACGAAGCCAACCAGTTTGTAAAACGTACTTACAGACCAGGCTGGAGTCTTTAATAATAGAACGGTTTTTTATTGCAACAAGGAGCTATTGTATCAATAACTCCTTGTTGTATTTTTATGCAGATCAACATGTTTACTAAACGAAAAAAGCTTGCCATAATAACAGCTGTTTACCTGCTGTCACTTCAGCTCACTGTTCATGCGCAAATCATCAACGATTGGGAAAATCCACAACTGGTTTCACAAAATACCATGCCGCCGCATGCGCACTTAATACCCTACGGGGATGAACAGCAGGCCTTACAAAAAGGCAGTTCACCGTTTATACAATCTTTGGATGGCACATGGAAATTCACATTGGTAAATACTGTGGCAGAACGGTCGACTGAATTTTATAAAAATAATTTTGATGCCCGGCAGTGGAAAGACATAAAGGTTCCTGCCAACTGGCAAACAGAAGGATTTGATAAATTTATTTTTACCGATGTAGAATATCCCATCAAACCCAATCCACCTTATGTGCCAACCGATTTTAATCCCGTTGGTTCCTACAAAAGAAACTTCACCGTTCCTGCTACCTGGAGCGGCAAAAACATTTTCATTCATTTAGGTGCAGTCAATTCTTTCTTTTATATCTGGATCAACGGGCAATATGTTGGCCTGAGTAAAGACAGCAAAACACCGGCAGAATTTGATATAACAAAGTTTATTCAAAAAGGCCAGAACACGGTGTCCATACAGGTTTTCCGGTTTAGTGATGGCACCTACCTGGAAGGGCAGGACATGTGGAAACTAAGTGGCATCGAACGCAGCGTGTACCTTATTGCAAGACCTGCCGTAAGTGTGTATGATTTTTTTATAAGGGCAGGACTCGATGATGCCTATAAAGATGGCTTATTAAGCGTGGATGTTTCAATGAACACTGCATCCCCTGCAGCAACAGGAGTTGTTGAAATAAAATTATTAGGTGGTGGTAATAAAATCATCCTGCAACAGCAACAACCACTTGCTAATAAAAGCAGCTATCATTTTGCAGCAACCATTCCGTCGGTGCGCCAGTGGAATGCAGAACATCCTGAATTATATTCCCTGCTGATCAATTATAAAAATAATAAAGGCAAGGTCATCGAAAGCATATTGCATAAAACCGGTTTTAGAAACATCGAAATAAAACACGGGCTGTTGTTGGTAAATAGCAAAGCCATTAAAATAAAAGGTGTGAACCGGCACGAGCATGATATGTTAACCGGTAAAGTAATAACGGTGGAGAGTATGGTGCATGATATTCAGCTGATGAAGCAATACAACGTCAATGCCATGCGTTGCAGCCACTACCCCAACAGGGAAGAATGGTATGAGCTATGCGATGAGTATGGTTTGTACCTGATTGATGAGGCCAATATAGAATGTGATGGAATGGATTTTCATCCGTTGAAAACGTTGTCTGATAAACCCGATTGGAAGGCTGCTTATGTAGACCGCACCCAGCGCATGTGGGAAAGGGATAAAAATTTCTGCAGCATCATCACCTGGTCGTTGGGCAATGAAAGTCGTTTTGGTGAAAATTTTATCGCCACTTACAATTACTTAAAATCAAAAGACAATACACGACCAGTACAATATGAAGAAGCCAGGGACAGTCCCTATACCGATATTATTTGCCCGATGTACAAGTCGTTAAATATTATGCAGGAATATGTTAAGGAATGGCGGGCAAGACCGTTTATACAGGTGGAGTATGCACACATGATGGGCAACAGCGGTGGTAATTTAAAAGACGATTGGGATTTAATGTATAAGTACCCACAATTGCAGGGCGGCTTTGTATGGGATTTTAGTGACCAGGCGTTTAAACGCAAAGATGCCAATGGACGTGCTATCTGGGCCTATGGCAGTGATATGGGTAGCGTGGGAGAAACAAGTGATACCAGCTTTTGCGCTGACGGACTTTTTGCGGCAGATCGCACACCTCATCCACAGGCTTTTGAATTAAAAAAAGTGTACCAAAATATTTTATTTGAACAAGTTGATTTCTCCAACAACCGCATCCGGATTACCAATCGTTTTGATTTTACCAATCTTAGCAATTACCATTTAAGCTGGAGTATAAAGGCAGATGGCAAGATCATAGCAAATGGAACATTGCCATCGATGGACGTTGAACCCCGGCAAAGCAAAGAAATATTGCTTGACCTTCCAGCCTTACATGCAAATCCGGGCACAGAATATTTTTTACTGATAAAGGCCGAAACAAAACAGGCAACAGCCTTAGTAGCGGCAAACTTTACAATAGCATCGGAGCAATTTCAATTGCCTGGTTTTACTGTAGCGGCAAAAAAATTACTGGATGCATTTCCTGCTATAACATCTAAAGAAACTGGTGACAGGCAAATCATTTCTTCACCATTATTTTCTGTTGCCTTTGATAAAAAAACAGGTTGGCTAAATTCTTTTTCCTCCAACGGCACGGAGTTGCTGAAGGAAGCTTTATTACCGGATTTCTGGCGACCCGTTACAGACAACGATATTGGTAACAGCCTGCAAATGCGCTGTGCAGTTTGGCAACATGCTGCCGCGAGTGCAAGCTTAAGATCTTTTTCGGTAAACCAGGTCAACGATCATCAGTATGCAGTCAAAACGGTGCATTACCTTTCTTTAGTGGATGCTTACTATACTTCAAGTTACCAGGTCAATGCAAATGGAGAAATAAAAATTACCGTAGCCATGAAAGCAGGCAAACAATCCTTTCCTGAATTACCCAGGTTTGGCATGCGGCTGATATTGGATGGCGGCATTGACGAGGCAACCTGGTTTGGCAAAGGACCTTTCGATAACTACCAGGACAGGGATTTTGCAGCCGACGTAGGCCTGTACCATATGCAGGTTGATTCCATGTTTCACCCATATGCACGGGCGCAGGAAAGTGCTAACCGGACAGGTGTTCGCTGGATGGCGTTGCAAAATAAAACAGGATTTGGATTGATGGCGTTAGGCGATCCATTGCTAAGCAGCGGCGCCTTGCATTTCGACAGGCAACAGCTGGATTTTGACCATACTCAAAAAGCAAACAAACATGGGGGCTCCATGCATAGTGAAAACCTGGTTTGGTGGAATATTGATTACAAGCAAATGGGAGTCGGCGGTGACAATGCCTGGGGCGCAAAAACACATTCGGAATATACATTATCCTACCAGGATTATGCGTATTCATTTATCCTGAGGTTGGTAAATAAGGACGATACATTGACGGAAAAGGCAAAAGATCATTATTGATCAACCCCATGCAAATACCAATAACTGGGCGTTCCTGATTTTTTCTTTTTGTCAGAATGTATTGGGCAATTGTAAAGCGTTTTTCTAAAAAATAAAATTATTTATTAATGGAATTTACAGAGCAATTTATAGAAGCATTTGTATTACAGCAGTACAGGATAACGGTGAAGGCGAAAGCGCTCAATGGGTATGATGAATTAAATTTTTTATTGAAAGGGGAGGGTGGCTTGCAATACATTTTAAAAGTGGCTACTGATGAGCATGGGTATCATTTTTTAGATGCCCAGGTAAAAATTGTAAATCATTTATCAGCCAGCGAAGTGGGTAACAGGTTTCAGCATTACCTGTTGAATACAGCTGGTAAAGAATTAACAACGCTGGCACTTGACGATACAAATTATTACCTGCGGATATTGAGTTTTTTGGAGGGTGATTTTTGGGTTGATACCATCAACAGAACCGATGCGCTGCATGCTGACCTCGGAGATTTCCTGGGGCGGATGGACAAGGCCCTGCAAAACTTTTCGCACCCAGCCATGCACCGGCACTACACCTGGGATATTGGTACGGCATTAGACGCCAATGCAAAAATACATTGCATTACCAATCATGAAAAAAGACGCATCGCAGGATATTTTTTGCTACAGTTTGAGACAGAAGTATTGCCTGTATTGGCTTCGCTGCGTCATGCCTACGCACACAACGATGCCAATGATTATAATTTACTGGTGAAAGACAATGCCGTATCGGGCCTGATTGATTTTGGTGACATGGTGTATACGGCGCTCATCAACAATGTGGCAGTGGCCTGTACCTATGCTATGCTGAACAACAAAAAGCCACTCGATACAGCCGCATTGGTGCTAAAAAATTATCATGCTATCTACCCTTTAACGGTGCAGGAACTCGACCTGCTGTATTATTTAATTGCCGCAAGATTATGCATCAGTGTAACACAGTCAGCTTACAATGCATCGCTCGACAGCAGTAACGAACATCATTTTATTACGGAGAAACCAGCCTGGGATTTATTGTACCAGCTCATTCGCATTAACCCGGTAAAAGCGCAGGATAGTTTTAGAACGGCCTGTGGTTTTGGCGGACTAATCAATAACGATGATTACAGCGACTTGCTGGAAGAAAGAAAAAAACATGTTGGAAGAAATTTAAGCATCGGTTATAAGCAGCCGCTTAAAATTATAAAAGCTGCGCTGCAATACCTGTATGATGATAAAGGCAACACTTTTGTAGACTGCGTAAACAATCCGTCTCACGTAGGGCATTGTCACCCGGTGGTGGTGAAGCGAATGCAAAAACAGATAGCAACACTCAATACCAATACCCGGTATTTGAATGACAATATGATGGAATATGCGGCACGGCTGACGGCTACATTGCCTGCCGCACTGTCCGTTTGTTATTTTACCAACAGTGGCAGTGAGGCAAATGATTTAGCCATCCGGATGAGCCGGCATTTCACCAAACAAAAAGACATCATTGTACTGGATCATGCGTATCATGGCACGTCGACCGTGGCTATGGAAATGAGTCCGTATAAATTTGACAGGAAAGGAGGTTTTGGCAAAATGACCTGGATACACAAAGCCATCAATCCAGACATGCATCGGGGACCTTACAAATATGGTGATGCAACTGCTGGTGAAAAATATGCGGAGGACGTACAACGAATCATTGAATCATTGCAACAGGAAGGTAAGGCTCCGGCGGTGTTTATTTGCGAAACACTATTGGGCGTAGGTGGACAAATACCATTACCGCCCAACTATTTAAAAGAAGTGTACCGATACGTGAAAGCGGCAGGCGGTGTTTGTATTGCCGATGAAGTACAGGTAGGATTTGGCAGGGTGGGAGAAAAGTTTTGGGGATTTGAATTACAGGACGTGGTACCGGATATTGTCGTAATGGGCAAACCGATCGGCAATGGTCATCCGTTGGCCGCCGTGGTGGTTACCAATGAAATTGCTGACGCTTTTAACAATGGCATGGAGTACTTCAATACATTTGGCGGCAACCCGGTTTCGATGGCGACAGGGCTGGCGGTATTGGATGTTATTCAACAGGAAGAAATGCAACAGCATGCGCTGGAAACAGGTAACTATTTAATGGCTGGTTTAAAACGCCTGAAGGATAAGCACCCCATCATCAGCGACGTTCGGGGGCATGGCTTATTTATTGGTGCCGAAATGGTAAGAGACCGGACCACATTGGAACCCGCCGTACCTGAAATAGACCTCGTAGTTGAAAAAATGAAAGACAAAGGCTATTTATTAAGCACCGATGGCCCCTTGCACAATGTGCTAAAAATAAAACCGCCTATGCCGTTCAATCTACAGAACGCGGATGAACTGGTGCAGTTGCTGGATGAATGTTTGAATGAGTTAGGACATAAATAAATAGATTATGGAAGACAGATTGTGGAAAATGTATCAAATATGCTTCTTTGTATAAGAAAGATGAAACAACCCGGATAAAAGTCAGGACTCGTTTATCCAGGTTTTTAAGACTAATTTGGGGAAAGAGAAATTGATAATTTTGCTCTGCACAAGCGGTAATGCGTAAACGTGAGATATGCCGATCATCATCCCATTGCGTTTAACCCGAAAAGTTTTATGTTTAAACCAGCGCTTCAAATATTACCACTAATAGTTCTTTTGCTATTATCCTGCAAAAGTGAACGAAAATATCCCTATGCCATAAAAGATTTTAGAAAATCGCTTCAGCCGCAGCTGGCAAAAATTGTGTCAGAAGGTGTTGTAACATTTGATACATTGCTCAATAAGATGGCTACTGGTAGTGAATGGGTACAGTTAAGCCAGTGTGAACATCCTGTTTTACGGGCGTCTGCGCTTAAAGTGCTGTTATATAGAGACCACTTGAAGCCCTTTGACATTTTGATGAACCATTTAGATGATACAGCAAACGTTGTCACCGACCAGGGAGAATTTGGTTTTGGCCGCATGACCGTATCAGATGACATGTTAAGTAGCTTCAGGTGGAATAGCCAGGAACAAAGAAACAAAACGATTGATGCTGTGCTTTCCAGGCACAATTATTTAGCATCAGCCTACACGATACTTTCTGAAATAAAGCCGCAGGAGAAATGGTATCCGTTTATCAAAGACATGGCGTTCGGGGGAAAAAATAATAACTCACAAATAAAATTGTACGAATCTAATACTGATGAGGCCTTATATGCGTTAGCCGAATTTAAAAAGAAAGAAGATATTCCATTGATAAAAAATCTCCTCTTATCCAATACAAAATATTTAAGTTTTAGTGAATGGAGACTAATGAAAGATATACCCGACACGGCTTATCTTTCTGTTTACGAAGCCTATTACCCGAAGTATTATTATACGATGAATTGCCGCGACGGCGGCAAAGAAAATGTAGTTGACTTTATTTATTCAATTGCAACCTACAAAAACAATAGAAGCGCCAACATACTTGATTCAATTTATAATCACATACCTTTTGCTGCCTGTCCAAAAGATGGCGGTGCAGGTTATACCAGGCATAATTTAATTTCTGCGATTGTAAATAACGAGTGTATTGCATACGCAAAATTGAGACAACAAATTGAAAATGGAATACCAGGTTTTGATAAAAGTAAATTTCAACTTCCAGGGGATAATTTTTTCAAATACGGCAGGTCAGAGATGGATCGGGATATACCGTGGTAAGAATTAATCAATATGATATAATCTATTTGGTTGCCGCAACAGGAGGCCATTATAAATCTGAAAGTGAAACTGGTAAACACAACAGTGAAATGCCGCATTGTAAATGTAAAATCAAGTTTTATGCTTGCACCTAACTATCAATTATATGCTTTATTAATTTTGTTGTTTCTATCCTGCAAAAGTGAGCCTGGGTATAATTATGCAGTAAAAGACTTTAGAAAAGCTCTTCAGCCGCAACTTGAAAAAATAGTTTCATCGGAAGTTGTCAGTAAGCTAAATCAACTGGTAACCGATAAAGAATTACTGGAATTAAGTATGTCTGAACACCCTGTTTTACGGGCATCAGCTGTTAAAGCAATGCTGTATAAAACCTCCTTCAATGCCTTTGATGTTTTGATGAACCACTTGGATGATACCGCAATGGTCGTTACCAGTCAGCAGGCATTTCTTGATAGCCGAATGACCGTATCAGATTATATTTTACGTGAAGCCAGGTGGAAAAGCCAGGAGGAAAAGAACAAAACGATTGACGAAGTTATTACCCGGCACAACTATTTACGATCTGCATACACGATACTACCTTCAATTGAACCGCAGGAAAAATACTATCCTTTTATTAAAGACATGGCGTTACGGATGTGGACCTATCATTCATATATTACAACTGTGAGCGTTTATGAACTGCAGGATGCTTTATATGCAATCGCCAGGTTTAAAAAGAAGGCGGATGTGCCGTTGATAAAGGATCTCTTATTATCGAATACTTACTATTTGAGTACAAATGCATGGAGACTAATGAGGGAATTTCCAGACACGTCTTACCTTTCAGTTTATGAAGCGTATTACCCAAAAAATTATTATTTTTTGACATCCGGAGATGCTGAGCACTCACCAGCCATTGATTATATTAATTCAATTGCAATCTACAAAACCAGCAGAAGCGCAAAAATCCTGGATTCAATTTATAATCATAAACCTTTTATATATTTCCCGGGAAATGCCGACACAAATTATATAAGACATAGTTTAATTTCCGCAATCGTAAATAACGAATGCGAAGCCTACGCAAAACTGAGGCAGCAAATCGAAAAAGGTATACCTGGATTTGATAAAAATAAATTTCAACTTCCCGAGGATAACCCTGTTGATTTTAGAAAAGTTCCTGCAGGGCAGGAAATCCGATGGTAAGGGGCAAAAATCTACTAATCAAACGCGGTCTACATCACCCGAAATAGTCTTCAATGAAAATTATCACCTGGAATTGTAATATGGCTTTTAGAAAAAAAGCTGAATTCATTCTTGCACATAAACCAGATATTTTAATTGTTCCTGAATGCGAACATCCGGATAAATTAATATTCAACGCCGGTGTTTCCAAGCCAACAGATCTGTTGTGGTTTGGTACCAATCAACACAAAGGACTCGGTATTTTTTCTTTCAGTAAATACAGGTTTACATTGCTGGATGTGCATAACCCTGAATTGAAAATGATTATCCCCATTTCGGTGACTGGTGGTCAATACGACTTTACGCTGTATGCCATTTGGGCCAACAATCCGGCAGACAAGGAGGGGCAATATGTAGAACAAATCTGGAAAGCGATTCACCACTACGATGCCCATTTAACGGGCAGACCTTCTATACTCGCTGGTGACTTTAACAGCAATACCATCTGGGATAGAAAACGCAGGGCCGGCAACCATAGCAATGTGGTAAAATTTCTGGAAGAGAGAAAAATCAGCAGTGTTTATCATCTGCATCATCAGCAGAAGCAAGGCAAAGAAAAACACCCCACCTATTACCTGTACCGCCATGCCGATAAACCTTACCACCTGGATTATTGTTTTGTGTCTGAAGACCTGGCAAAGAAAATCCAGTCAGTTGAAATTGGTAAGTATGATGATTGGATAAAGTATAGCGACCATGTTCCGGTGATCGTTACATTTAAAAAATAACCGGCGTAAAAAAACGGAAAGCTAACTGTTGTCAAGGCTTCAAAAATCAAATACAAACCCTGAGTAAATCTTTCCATTAAACAAACTGTTTTTTGCCACCCTCACTTCATTGATCACTAAATTATTGTCGTTGATATAGGCGAGTTTAAAGTGTTTCCACCGGAAAGAGACCGAAAAACTCTGCTGCTTAAAGGCGTAGCCACCGGCTAATAAAACATTGTTTGCCGGAACATAATTTACGCCAACCGATGCGTCGTAAAATCCTTTATCGGTAAGCAGTACATCTGCGCCCACATTTAATCTTTCGCGTTTGTAAGTGAGGCCAACGCCATATGCACGCTGGTTTACATAAGATTGATTGGAAGAATCTTTTACAAAAAGATCTTTGTATAATTTGGTTCCAGCTATGTTCATGATAGATACGCCTGCCTGTAAGTAACTGTTTATTTTATAACTTACCGATGCGTCAAAATCAAAATGTTGTTTGCGTATACTATCGTCTACAAAAAAAACATAATCTACATTGTTTACGAAATCGCTCTGAAGTACAATCAGGTTTGGATTATTAAATTGTTGCCATACAGACTTTGCGG
Source organism: Chitinophagales bacterium (assembly GCA_038210625.1). Classification (GTDB taxonomy): domain Bacteria; phylum Bacteroidota; class Bacteroidia; order Chitinophagales; family Chitinophagaceae; genus Ferruginibacter. The sequence continues at coordinate 122,782 of JBBQWL010000004.1, forward strand.
TGAGTGCCACGCTAAGCTTATTGTTAACGGCATATACCGGAGCAATAAAGGCCGCGAATTCTTTTAACTTTTGTGTGTGTCGACGATTCACTGTATCAAAGTCGCTGGCGATTGAACCAAGACGTTGAGAAATTACATTTCTAAACTCGTTTTGCTGGGTGTAAATACCCCCCATGCCAAGGTATAATTTTGGTGCTATTTGCTGATAGCCGGATAATTTAAAGTTGTTTTTGAAATTAGCAAGGAGACTCACATTATTGGGTTTGGTGCTATTGGCTATAGCTGCGGCGTTCCAAAATATCGCCTCTGATAAATTGCGGGAAGGTGAAAAATTAAAGCCGGTATTGTCTGTATTGATTAAAGGGGAGGAGTGTAGAAATTCGCCGTATTTTATTTTGCCTGGCAGTAACGTTGCAGCTTTATAAAAACCTGATTTTTGGGAGGCAGCTACAGTAATGAGTTTCTCAAACAGATTGATAAACGAAACAGGTGCCATTGCTCCACTGCCTTGTGCGCTGCCATCAATTGTCATTGCAGGCATATGATGTGCAGAATCCAGCAGTTTCTCAGATAGCATATCCGGCAATTCTGTTTCTTTACAATTTTCCAATATCTTCCAGTTTTTAATCGTCACATACATTTTAGTCGGGTCGTTATTGCGTTTGTCAAGATCTTCTGAAATAAATACCCGTTCCACTTTTTTGCAGCTGCTGCATTTTGTTAAGATATACAGCGAAACATTTTTATCTCTCAAATCTTTTGCGTTCCAACCGGTATTGATTTCAAAATAGCCCTGCGGTGTAGTGGTGGTGGCAACTGCGGAGGCAGGATTAAAAGAAGGTATAATAACAATATTGGTGGCGCCCCGGGTAGAAGTTACACCGTTATTGGTGCAGCGCAATGTACCTTTAATGATTACCTGTTGTGCGATCGCATTGGTAACGATCATGGAAGCTGTTAGTAGTAAGATGGTTGTCTTCATTTTCTTTTGTGTTTTGTATTATCAACAATGGGAAGGGGATTTAAAACAAACTCAATTTTATTTATTTCGCCAGACTGAATATCTAAAACCTTTTGCTTGTCCTCATAAGATGGATGTGAAGTAACGACCGTAATGCGGTCACCAAAATGATAATCCGGTAACGGGATTTCAAAATAACCTTCATTGGTTGTTTTAGCGGCATAAGGCGTTCCGTCAACAGTAATATCTACATCCCTGATTGGTCTGTCCGCCGCGTCTTTTACGGTGCCTGTGATGCGAATAATTTTTGCCTGCACAACAGTAAGACTAACCGGGTCGAAATTGGATAGTAAGGTATCAATAGTAATGGGTGCGTAACCGTCACTCACCACATTTATAATAATGTTATTTCGTAATTGGTCGTATGGAATTTCGGGAAACACCACCATGCCTTTTTCATTGATCGCAGCCTCCCGCTGGTAATGCGGAAATGATAAGGTAACATGCCCTCTTGTTACTGGACTTTTATCCTGGTCAAATACCCTGACCGAAAGTATTTGGTCGCTGGAGCCTTTGGGTATCATAAACCCACCTAACACGGTCAATATTACACCCACTACCGGTCCGGTTAATTTGTAAGTAACATTCGCCTGGATACCCTTTAATGTGGCATAGGAATTCATGATGCCAAAAATGAGTGCACTTGCAGCCATGCCGAATAGAATGAGCACGAGATAAAAAACACGGTCGTCCATTTTTTCGGTACCCCCTTGTTTCATATAATGTAAATAGTAGTAACCAATGCCCGCCGCTGCAATAAGGCTTACTGCTGATACCAATAAATAAGTGGTGACAGAAACTGTTTTTTGAGACGAATTCTTAATTGTATTCATTTTACCTGATTATAAATGGGGTGTATTAAAATCAAAAGAAAATGGACAAAACTTGCAGGTAAAGAGAAGGCTATAAAAAGAGTAAATGGTTTTTAACCGGGGGATGGTTGAATTATACAAGTAAGTTAATAAAAAAACAGCAACATACAAAACACGGAACTACGAACACCAACAAGACCTTGAACAAGGTTTAATTTTTCTACCACTACAAAAAATACCAAACAAAAAAATCCCTGGAATACAACATTCCAGGGATGACAAAAACTCTTTACTATTTACAAAAACTAAAACAACCGGTTGGCAGATCAATGAATAAAATGATAGCATAATGCAGCCAGTAAACTACCAATGATTGGTGCTACTACAGGTACGGTACCATATTTCCAATTACTGCTTCCTTTTCCTTTAATAGGTAAAATGGCATGCATAATTCTTGGTCCCAGGTCTCTTGCCGGATTGATGGCATAGCCGGTAGTACCGCCTAAACTTAACCCGATGCCTAGTACCAGCAGCGAAATGGGCAAGCCGTCCAATGCGCCCAGGCTTTCTTTTGATGATACGATAAAAAGAACTCCTATTACCAATACAAATGTGCCGACGATTTCTGAGAAAAAATTATCCGCCCGGCTTTCAATGGCTGGTGATGTGCAAAAAACGCCCAGTTTGGAGGCCTGGCTTTCCGTTGCATCAAAGTGATTCCTGTAAGTAAGCCATACTAAAAAAGCGCCAATCATTGCGCCCAGTAACTGGGCCGCTATATAGGTGGGCACCAGTGCCCAGTCAAACTTACCCAGTGCGGCAAGGCCTATCGTTATAGCCGGGTTAAGGTGGGCGCCACTGGAACCAGCGGAAATAAATACGCCGGCGAATACCGCGATAGCCCATCCAAAAGCAATTACAATCAGGCCACTGTTGTTACCATACGTTTTGTTTAATACCACGTTGGCAACAACGCCATCTCCCAGCAATATCAACACGGCAGTGCCGGTAAGTTCTGCAATAAAAGGTGTCATTTTTAAAATTTATTTTTGGTTTAGGAATAAAAATATTGAGCTAGTGTGCCAGGTAATTCTGCGCAATGGATGTAAAAGATGATACCTGCTGTTGTTGCCAATGATCATCTTTTTGCAGTAACACAGCCATCATTGCCGCTACTACAGGAGCAGCCTGCACAGCAGCCGCTGCGTCCAGGAACAATGCCCTGGTTCTCCTGGCTAAAACATCTTCCACCGTCATTGCCATCTCATGCTGTACGGCCCACACAACGGTTGCCTTGCTGTAAGGTAAAGCTGCATGTATTTTTTCTTTCAGGGATGGCTGTTCGTTGCTTAGCGCAATAATTTTTTCAGCATCACTGCCATATATATTCAGCGTAGCATCGCTTGTTGGAGTTTGAGTATATCCATGAATTTTCAGTGTGTCTGTGACGCAGACCTTTTTTGGAAGCTTGCAGGCAACAGCGGCATTGTCAATGGCATGTATAGCCATTGTTCTGTAAGTAGTCCACTTACCGCCGGTAATTGTTACCAAACCACTTTTTGATACAATGGTGGTATGATCTCTGGGCAAAATAGCGGTAGATTTTTGTCCCTTTACTTTTATCAGCGGCCTTAACCCTGTATACACTGCTTTAATATCATCGTATCCTATTTGTGTACTTAGGTAACGGTTGGAGTGTTTGATAATGAAATCAATTTCTTCCTGCAATGCCTTTGGCTCTGTTGTAATTTCCTTTACCGGTGTATCGGTTGTACCCAGCAAAACTTTATCATGCCACGGCACTGCAAACAATACCCTGCCATCATCCGTTTTTGGAATCATCAAAGCCTGTTTACCAGGAAAAAACTTTTCATCCACCACAATGTGAACACCCTGTGAAGGCGATACAATAGGCTCGTGCCCGGCATCATCCATAGCAATTACATGATCAGTAAATACACCGGTTGCATTAATCACAGCCTTGCTGTTGAGCGTGTATTTTTTGCCGGCTAAAACATCTTCCACCACAACACCGCTAATGCTGCCGCTAGTTTTATTCAATGCAATTACCTTGCAATAATTTAGCATTGCTGCGCCTTGTTCTGCGGCTGTTTGCGCCAGGTTTACTGCCAGCCGGGCATCATCAAACTGGCCATCCTGGTACAGCACACCGCCACTTAAATTATCAGGGGATATCGCCGGCAACAATTGCAGTGTTGTTTTTTTAGACAGCATTTTTGTTTTGCCCAGGCTTAGTTTACCAGCCAGCAAATCGTACATACTTAGCCCGATACTGTAATACCATTTTTGCCACCAGTGAAAAGAAGGAATGATGAAAGCCAGGTTATGACAAACATGCGGTGCATTTTTAAGCAGGATACCTCTTTCCCGCAGCGCTTCTTTAACGAGTTTAATATTGCCTTGTGCCAAATAGCGTACGCCACCGTGTACCAGTTTGGTACTCCGGCTGCTGGTACCTTTTGAAAAATCTTCCTGTTCAACAAGCAAAGTTTTATATCCCCTGGAAGCCGCATCAACAGCACAGCCGAGGCCGGTGGCGCCCCCGCCGATAACTATGATATCCCATTGAGCAACATCATCCAGCTGGTGTAACATTTTTTGCCTGTCCATCTTAAAACTTTTGGTTGATTGTTTGGTCTGATTATTTTTTAAAAGTCAGTTTTTTATTTTTTATTATGGGCATTACATAACTTATAATATTCCCACTATTCATCGTCTGCCCATGCCTTGGCAGTTTTTACAGAGCGCTGCCATTGTTTGGTCAATGCTTTTCTTTCTTCTTCTTCCATAGCTGAAACAAATTTTTTATCTACTTGCCATTGGTTTTGGATTGATTCCATATCGGGCCAATACCCTACTGCAAGGCCTGCCAGGTAGGCGGCACCGAGGGCGGTAGTTTCTGTAATAACCGGCCGTACAACGGTTGTATTCATGATATTGCTTTGAAACTGCATCAATAAATTATTCACGGTGGCACCACCATCTACCCTTAATTCTTTAATGCTGATACCTGAATCTGCTTCCATCGCTTTTAATACATCCATGGTTTGATACGCGATACTATCCAGCGCCGCCCTGGCAATATGCGCTTTGTTCGATCCCCGCGTAAGGCCCGTAATAATTCCCCTGGCATGCTGGTTCCAGTGTGGTGCTCCCAGCCCTGCAAAAGCGGGTACTACATATACACCGTCACTATCTTTTACCTGTGCGGCAAGTGTCTCCACTTCGGCGGCGGTTGCAATAATGCCAATGCTGTCTCTTAGCCATTGTATAACGGCACCCGCGATAAACACACTTCCTTCCAGTGCATAATGCGTAATACCGTTCACCTTCCATGCCACGGTGGTTAATAAATTATTGGTGCTTGTTACCGGTTTTTCGCCGGTGTTCATCAGCATAAAGCAGCCTGTACCATAAGTGTTTTTTACCATGCCGGGTTGCGTACACATTTGTCCGAATAATGCTGATTGCTGATCGCCTGCGATGCCTGCAATTGGTATATTATGGGCAGATAAAATATTTTGCGTATATCCATACACTTCACTGCTGCTGCGGATTTGCGGCAGCATATTGCCCGGTATACCTAATAGGTCCTGCAGCTCGCCATCCCACTGCAGCGTATGTATGTTGCACAACATGGTACGGCTTGCATTGGAAACGTCCGTTACATGCGCCTGACCTTTGGTAAGGTTCCATACAAGCCAGGTATCAATCGTTCCAAAACATAATTCACCTTTGTTTGCTTTTTCTCGGGCACCTTCTACATTGTCCAGTATCCATTTTATTTTGGTGCCGCTAAAATAGGCATCTACTATCAACCCTGTTTTTTCGCGGATAGTTTTATCAGCTCCTTTTGCTTTTAGCTCATCACAAAAAGAAGCTGTTCTTCTGTCTTGCCAAACGATGGCATTGTACACCGGCACACCGGTATTTCTATCCCAAACCACCGTTGTTTCCCGTTGATTGGTGATGCCGATGGCAGCAATGTTTTCGGCAGACAATCCGGCTTTTGTAATGGCCTCCGCAGCTACGCCAAACTGGGTGCTCCATATTTCGTTGGCATCATGCTCCACCCAGCCACTTTTCGGAAAAATCTGGGTAAACTCTTTTTGGGCTACCGAAACAATGGAACCCATTTTGTCAAATACAATCGCCCTGGAACTGGTAGTACCCTGGTCTAACGCTAAAATATATTGCTGCATGAAGATAGATTTTGAATGTTTTTAAGATGATGGTAATTACAGTGGCTCCAATAAAGACGGCTAATACAAAAGCGGAAGTAATAAAGGCAATGAATGCGCACAAGTATTTCGTGGCGATGTTTTTACAGTAAATTTTGGCATACAATCGTTTTGTGCTGCTAATGTAGTATTAATAATGATTGGTTGTGGACGGAACCATAGAAGGCTAACGAAAATATTTTTTCAATGATTTAAAATTGATTTTACATGTTGTAACAAATGACCAAACTAAAGTGGTTAATCTCCGCTTACTGTATGCGGCACCAGCCGAAGCCGGGACTGTGAACGATCGGGTTTCGGTGGATTGGAGGTAAGGATAAGCCTGTAATTAGGGTATTCTGTAAAATCAAAATATCAATATCCATCTATAAGGTGTATCTTTATACGCCATATTTCACCTTCGTTCAATATTTGTCCGTTGTACGAAGGCAGCACAATTAAAAATCTTTTATATGTACACTTATATTTGGAACAAATACCTGCCTGTTATTAGAATTTTATTAAAAAAATCTGCCGCAGGCGACCAGTTACTGAGCCTTAACAGGGAAGATTTTGAAAGAGCTGGAACGGGCCGCAAAGCGGGTTACAAATTTGTAATTGCGTTTACAGATGGCAAAGTAAGTAACGTAATCAGCGGATCAGATCTTGCCAGTCATTTGGCAAGCGCTATGCTGGAAGACGATGCTACAAAAGCAGTGTTGCGTAGCGGACAGTATGAAGTAATTTTAAATACAAAATTTCAATTGACCATAAAAAATACCGCACCACAACCAGCACCGGAAGTTACAGCCGAAGCAAATGCTGAATAAAACAAGCATACATTAACAACAATACATTCTTTTTAAATTAATTTCCCTACACATTTTGAAGTTCACCGATTTTGATTTTGATCAAAGATTGATAGATGGCATTGAAGCCTCCAATTACAATGAAGCAACCCCTGTTCAGGAACAGGTAATTCCACTCGTTTTAGCAGGTAAAGATGTCATCGCCTCTGCACAAACAGGTACCGGTAAAACGGCCGCGTTTTTACTGCCGCTCATCAACAATATTATTTCAAGTCCGCTTAACCACCATAGCATTACAGCATTGGTAATTGTACCTACCAGGGAGTTGGCCATACAAATAGCGCAGCACATGGAAGGGTTAAGTTATTTTACGTCCGTAAGTTCCATTGCTGTGTATGGTGGTGGAGATGGCAATGCATTTATACAGGAAAAAAAGGCCCTCAGCGCAGGAGCCGATGTAGTGATTTGTACACCCGGTAAAATGCTGGCGCATATCAATATGGGCTATGTAAAATTCCAGGGTTTAAAATATTTAATTTTAGATGAGGCAGACCGTATGCTGGACATGGGTTTTTATGATGACATCATGCGCATCATCGGAGCCTTGCCGGCAAAACGCCAGAACCTGCTGTTTTCGGCCACCATGCCGCACAAGATCAGGGAAATGGCCCGCCGCATTTTACACCAGCCCGCCGAAATAAACATATCTATCAGCAAACCCAACGAAAAAATTACCCAGCTGGCTTACGTGGTGTACGATACCCAAAAAATACCCCTGGTCAAGCACCTGTTACTACAAAAGACTTTCTCTTCTGTGCTTATTTTTTGCAGCAGCAAAAACAGCGTAAAAGAATTAAACAGGGAATTAAAAAGAACCAAGCTGGCGGTGGATGAAATTCACAGCGACCTTGAACAGGATAAAAGAGAAGAAGTACTGATGCACTTTAAAAGTGGCCGATTGCAGGTATTGGTGGCCACCGATATATTAAGCCGTGGTATTGATATTGATAATATCGGCCTGGTGCTAAATTACGATGTACCCCACGATGGCGAAGACTATGTACATCGCATTGGCCGTACAGCAAGGGCCGCAGCGGAAGGAACGGCAATTACTTTTGTCAGTGTAAAAGAACAGCGTAAGTTTGCTACCATCGAAAAATTATTAGGAAAGCCAGTTCCCAAAGAAGTGGTTCCCGAACAATTTGGTGAAGCACCGGCTTATACACCGTCTACATTTGTCCCCCGGGAAACTGGAAGCAAACATGGTAAAAAGCCCATGCATTTTCATAGAAATCCGCGGGCATCAAAACCATCTTAAACTATATCAGCCAGCACATTCAACTCTTTTAGCGGAAATTATTGAACAAGCATTTACAGCTCTGTGGTACATCGTTGTGTCACTCACTTGTACATAAAATCATAGTGGAACGATTTCGATTCATGGCCTCTCTATTTTATCTATAGCATCCTGATTAAAAATCAGATGGGCGGGTGGCCTGGCGTTAGGTCTCATTTCCTGCCAAAGAAATATATTTGTATAAACTACTTACTATTTCATCTTCACCCAATATATTATCCAGTCCGGTTGAGTACCTTAAAGGTGTAGGCCCGCTAAGAGGCGATATGCTTAAAAAAGAATTAAGCATTTTTACTTTTAAGGACATGCTGGAATATTATCCTTTCAGGCATTTGGATAAAACCAAAATAGATAAGATTGCCTCGTTAAACGAAGGAACCGAATACGCCCAGGTGGCAGGCAAATTAACCCACGTGGAACTGATTGGAGAAAAACGCAGCAAGCGCCTGGTAGCCTACCTGCAGGATGATACGGGAGAAATGGAATTGGTCTGGTTCCAGGGCATCAGCTGGGCGGAGAAATTATTAACCGTTGGTCATCATTACCTGGTTTTTGGAAAGGTGGGCTTTTTTATGAACAGGGTACAAATCAATCATCCCGAAATTGAATTGTACAGTGCGGAAAAAGCAGACGGTAAAAAATTCCTGGAACCTGTTTATTATTCTACAGAAAAATTAAAAGCAAGGGGGCTGAACGGCAGGGCCTTTGCCAAGCTAACGTACGCCTTATTGCAGCAATTGTCGGCCAAAGATCTGCCCGAAAATTTGCCGGAACCGCTGCTGGTAAAATACCGCTTTATTTCCCGCTGGGATGCATTTAGGTTCATTCATTTCCCTGCATCAGAAGAACTATATGCGCATGCGGTAAGACGGTTAAAGTTTGAAGAATTGTTTTTTGCGCAAATGCGGCTGGGATTATTACGCAGTACCCGACACCGTTTCAGCCATGGCTGGACGTTTAATAAAGTGGGCGATTTGTTCAATACTTTTTATAATACCTGTCTGCCATTTGAACTTACCAATGCCCAAAAAAGAGTGTTAAAGGAAATAAGGAAAGACTTTGGCAGCGGAAAGCAGATGAACCGGCTTTTACAGGGCGATGTAGGTAGTGGAAAAACCATTGTTGCTTTATTAAGTATGTTGATTGCAGCAGATAATACCCACCCAACCAAAGGGGATGCTTTTCAATCTGTGTTAATGGCACCTACAGAAATTTTGGCCCAGCAACATTATAATACCATTGCCGGGTTGGTAAAAGATTTACCGGTTTGTGTAAAACTATTAACCGGATCATCTGTTACTAAACAACGCAGGGAAATTTTAAAAGCCTGCGAAGATGGCTCATTGAATATATTGATCGGAACGCATGCGGTGATAGAAGATAAAGTGCTGTTTAAAAACCTGGGCTTTGCCGTAATAGATGAGCAGCACAAATTTGGTGTGGCGCAGCGGGCGAAGTTATGGTCCAAAAATACATTGCCGCCGCACGTGTTGGTAATGACTGCAACGCCCATCCCGAGAACACTAGCTTTAACCGCTTATGGAGATTTGGATTACAGTGTGATTGATGAGCTGCCGCCGGGAAGGCAACCAATTACCACCGTACATCGTTTTGAAAGCAAGCGGCCGATGGTAATGGATTTTATCAGGGATGAAATTAAAAAAGGTCGTCAGGCTTATGTGGTGTATCCCTTAATAGAAGAGTCTGCCAAAATGGATTATGAAAATTTGATGAAGGGTTTTGAAGAAGTAAAATCATTTTTTCCTGAACCAAAATACTGGATCAGCATGGTGCACGGCCGGCAGCCGGCAGCCCAAAAAGAAACCAATATGCAACGGTTTGTAAAGGCCGATACGCAGATTATGGTAAGTACTACAGTAATTGAAGTAGGCGTAAACGTCCCGAATGCTTCAATCATGGTCATCGAAAGCGCTGAAAAATTCGGTTTGTCGCAGTTGCACCAGCTACGCGGCAGGGTAGGACGGGGAAGTGAGCAAAGTTATTGTGTGTTGCTGACAGGAAACAAGGTGTCTAAAGACGCAAAAGAAAGATTAAAAATACTCTGTGCTACCAACGATGGGTTTAAAGTAGCAGAGAAAGACCTGGAAATAAGGGGACCTGGCGATATTGAAGGGACAAAACAAAGCGGCTTATTAAACTTTAAGCTGGCCAACATAGTTAGTGACAGGTTGATGCTGGAAGCAGCCAAAAATGCTGCGGAAGCAATCATTAATACAGACCCGGATTTAACATTGGAACAGAATGCACCTGTTAAAAATTACCTCCATTTTCAAAAAGGTAAAACGGTTTGGAGCAAAATTTCGTAAGTAGAATTAACAATTCATAAACGTTGCAAGGCTGTAGTATGTTTGATTATATTTCAGTACTTTGTACAAAATTACCTCTCTATTGAACTCTATTAAGAACATAGCTTTTTCTCTTTTGCTCACCTCTTTACTAATATTGATAGGTAGCCGGAGCTTTGCCCAATTGCAGTTTATTGAAAATAAAGGTCAGTGGGACAGCCGGGCAGATTTTAAAAGCGAAATTTCTACCGGTGCTTTTTTCCTACAAAAAAATGGATTTAGTGTGGTATTGCGCAATGCCGATGACCTTAAAAAACTGGCAGATCAAATGCACGGTCATTTGAACACAGACAGCAACATAACATCCCCTGCCGCAAGATCAATTCCCGGTAAATTTCCAACGTCAGGTAATGACGCACTTGTGATTCATTCTCATGCCTACCGGGTAAATTTTCTGGGTGCATCAGCGGCTGTAAAAGCCAGTCCTGACAAGGCTTTACCAACCTACAATAATTATTTTATCGGCAACGATAAAAGTAAATGGAAAGGAGGTTGTAAAATATATTCCGGTGTTACTTACACCAATATGTATCCCAATATTGATGTAAGATATTATACAGATGCGGGCACATTAAAATACGATTTAATTGTTCATCCCGGGGGCGATGTAAATGATATTGCGCTCAAATACGAAGGCGTAAACAACCTCGGCGTAAAAGACAGGGAACTTGTTATCGGCACCTCAGTAGGTGATGTAAAAGAATTGTATCCTTATTCATACCAGGCAGAGGCCGGTGGCCGCACAACCGTTGACTGCAAATATGTAGTTAAAGACAACATTGTAAGATTTAAGGTAAAAAATTATTCGCCCGACGCTACGTTGATCATTGATCCAACATTGATTTTTGCTTCTTTCACTGGCAGTACGACAGATAACTGGGGATACACCGCAACCCCCGGTCCTGACGGCAGTTTATTTGCGGGTGGTATTTCTTTTGGTGCAGGATACCCGGTTTCAACAGGTGCTTTTGATGAAACCTATAACAGCGGTTCCCAGGAAGATGCCAACGGGCCATATGATATTGCCATCATTAAATTTTCGCCCGATGGTATCAACAGAATGTATGCCACTTACCTGGGTGGCTCAACTGCCAATGAGCAGCCGCATAGCATGATATGTGACGGACAGGGAAATTTGGTTGTTGCAGGCAGAACAACATCTTCGGATTATCCAACAACAACCGCTTTTGTTGGTACACCCGGTGGGTATGACATTGTTGTTACAAAATTTAATGCTACGGGTACCGCCTTGATTGGTTCTATAAAAGTGGGCGGAAGTGGTGACGATGGCGTTAATATCAAACCAAAATATTCTCCGTTGGTGGGAGCGCCAAACGGACAAACGGATGGTGCTTTTGAAACAAGAAGAAATTATGGAGATGATGCAAGAAGTGAAGTAATACTGGATGGTGCAGGCAATATCTACCTGGCATCCTGTACACAATCTGAAGATTTTCCGGTTACGGGCGGCGTGTTGCAGGGTGTGTTTGGGGGAGGAAGGCAGGATGGCGTTGTAATGGAATTTACACCCAATCTTTCAAGCATTATATTCAGCACTTTTTTCGGAGGCACGGGTAGCGATGCATGCTTTGTTTTATCTATTAATCCAGCCAGGGGCAATTTGTATGTCGCTGGTGGAACTACCAGTGCTACGCTTCCTGGTACGATTGCTGGCTCACCGGTTGAGGCGGGCCTGGGCATTACCAACCAGGGTGGCGCAACAGATGGATTTGTTACAGAAATTACAACCGACGGGAAGTCTATCATAAAAACCATTTTTGCGGGTACCAGCGGCAATGATTTAGTGTACGGAATACAGTTCGACAAATTTGGATTTCCTTATATCATGGGTGCCACAACCGGCAACTGGCCGGTTAAAAATGCCGCTTACAGTAATGCCGGGGCGAAGCAGTTTATTGCTAAATTAAAGCCAGATTTATCTACCTACTTATTTTCAACCATTTTTGGCACCAATTCATCCATTCCGAATATCTCACCGGTTGCTTTTTTGGTTGACCGATGCCAGAATGTATATGTTTCAGGCTGGGGTGGAAAATTTAATAACGAACGCCAATATCCCTGCGCCGGAACAAGGGGTATGCCGGTAACATCCAATGCGCTTAAATCTACCAGCGATGGTGGCGACTTCTATTTCTTTGTATTGGAGAAGGATGCAAAAAGCCAGTTGTTCGGCAGCTTCTACGGCCAAACCGGCGGATTTGATGACCATGTAGATGGAGGTACCAGCCGTTTTGATGCCAACGGAATTATTTACCAGGCCATTTGCGCTAATTGTGGCGGACCCCGGTCTCCGGGATTTTTTCCTACCACCCCAGGCGTATGGGCGCCCACCAATGGCTCATCTAATTGCAACGAAGCGGCTGTTAAAATAGAAATGAATTTTGGTGGTATCGGTGCCAGTGTAAAAGCTACAATCAACGGTGTATTTGATACGGTGGGTTGTGTTCCGCTTACTATTAAATTTACTGATACCCTGGCCAAGGGAAAAATGTATATCTGGGATTATGGTGACATCAACAGTCCAAAAAACGACACTACTTATGCACCCAACAATTCCACCACACATACTTATACAAAAGTGGGCGTGTATACTTTGAGGCTGGTGTCTATAGACTCAACTACTTGTAATATTTCAGATACGGCTTATACCCATGTTAGGGTAGGCAACAACGAAGTACATCCCGATTTCATTGCTTTAAAAACGCCTCCATGTACAAATCTGTCATATGTATTTACCAATACCACTACAGCCACGATACCATCCTACAAGCCCAATAGTTTTCTGTGGGATTTTGGAGATGGAACACCACCGGTGCGTGCTGGTTTTGGAAATCAGCAACATACTTATGCTGCAATAGGTACCTACATTGTAAGGCTGGTGGTTGACGACAGTGTTTTTTGTAATTCGCCGGATTCGGCGGTGAAGCAGGTGCGTTTAGCAGTTACCGTAAAGGCGCAGTTTGAAACACCGGCAAAAGGATGTAAACCTTATAACGCGGTATTCAAAAATACCTCTTTGGGTGGCACCGATTTTAAATGGTCTTTTGGTGATGGCACTACGTCGACAGATGTTGACCCGGTTCATCTCTATGCAAATGCAGGCACTTATACGGTTAAGTTAATTGCCAATGATACTTCAACCTGCAATAAAACGGATTCAACCACTTTTACTATCACGGTGTATGAAATTCCTACTGCAAATTTCGCAGCATCGCCAAATCCGGCTCCGGAAAATACACCGGTGCAGTTTAGAAATCTTTCCATAGGTGCAACCAGCTATATCTGGGATTTTGGAGATGGACAAACATCCCAGGAAGTAAATCCGCTGTACCAGTTTACCTCTACCGGAACTTTTAGCGTATGTCTGCAGGCCATCAACCCTGCCGGTTGTATAGATACTTTTTGCATGAATGTTTCTGCGAAAATATTACCGCTGGTCGATGTTCCAAATGCCTTTACCCCTGGTAAATTTGGAAAAAATGCAGTGATCAATGTAAAAGGTTTTGGCATAGGAAAAATGAACTGGAAAATATACAATCGCTGGGGCCAGGTAATGTTTGCAAGTAGTAATATTAACCAAGGCTGGGATGGAACGTATAAAGGAAAGCTACAGCCATTGGAAGTATATACGTATACACTGGATGTTGAATTTACAAATGGCACTAAATACCAGAAGACGGGAGATATTACTTTATTAAGGTAAAAAACTATTTACTGTTGCAGTAAACATGAAAGGAAGAATTAAAATATTATTGATAATAGCTGTTGGCCTGCAAATCACCACATTTGTCCAGGCCCAGGATCTTCATTTTTCACAGTTTTTCAATGCCCCGCTTACCACCAACCCTGCCAATACCGGTTTTATCCCTGATGCGGATTACAGGCTGGGAGCCAGTTATCGCAATCAGTATTCTTCTATTATGGCAACACCGTATCAAACGGTAAGTGTTTTTGGAGATGCGCAGGTGTTGCGTAACCAGATAGAGTATGGCTGGCTGGGGATAGGAGGTTTTATATTAAGTGATGTTGCCGGCAGTGGCGGACTTCGTTCTACAAAAGTATACGGTTCCCTGGCTTATCACCAGATGCTGGGAAGCAGCAGTTTGCTTACAGCAGGCTTCAATCTTGGCTGGGCAAACAAAAGAATTGATCAAAGTAAATTAAAATTTCCTGACCAGTTTGATGGAAAGTTTTTTGATTCCAATACCCCTACGGATGTGGTGTTGGTAAATAATAATGTGAGTTACTTTGATATGCAGGTAGGTTTAAACTATGCTTATTTTCCCAATGAAAATGTTTATATCAATGGAGGGTATTCTATTCATCATGTAAACAGGCCACAGGAAACATTTTTCAATGCAGGTGGCGATTCTACAAAAATTCCAGTGCGTCATATCGGCTTTTTGAATGCACTGGTGAAGGTAGATGAGCGGGTGATACTCAATCCCAACGCATATTACACCATGCAGGCTAAGTCAAGCGAATTGGTGCTTGGCTTAAACGCCAACTATAATCTTTCCGGCGCAGGAGGCGATATGCAGTTGTTGGCTGGTCTGTATTACAGGGCAGGCGATGCCATTATACCAATGGTTGGGTTTGAACTAAAACATGTGCGCTTTACTTTCAGCTATGATGCTACTACTTCTGCCCTAAGAAATTATAATAACATGCAGGGCGCCTCCGAATTCAATATAATGAAGAAAGGCTTTTATGGCGAATCTTCCGGTGATACCCGCCAGGTTATCTGCCCCAGGTTTTAATTTTGCATACCCCACTTCCCTGGCTGTCTATGCTTCTATTTTTCAAGCGATGAAGCAATTTCTAATTGACTAAAAATTAACAATATTTAACTGTCCATTTCATGCCAGCCAAATCATAAACTCAATATTTTATACGATTTTTACAAAGGCTACTTTAATAAGCCAACACTTTTTGCTATTAACAAAATGACCTTAAGCACAAACAAGCAACAAATGAAAAAGATAGTTTTATTAGTCAGCGTAACCATTTTTTCAATCTCCGTTTTTGCACAACAAAGCGAGCCCGAAGAAGAAAGAGTGACAGGGTTTCAAAGAGAAAAATTATTTACCGGTGGCGATCTTACACTGGCATTTTATACAGGGGGAACTACTTTAGGGGTTAGCCCTTATTTAGGCTACAGTCTTACAAAATGGCTGGACGCTGCATTGAGCGTGAATGTTATTTACCAGGGCCAAAAAGATTATAGTGGAATTAAATACCGGCAGACCAATATCGGTCCTGGTGCGTTTGTAAGAATTTTTCCCGTTGATTTTCTTTACCTGCAGGGGCAGTACGAACATAATTTTATTAACCTAAAAGTGATTGAACCGGGTGTGGGTACAGTTGCAAGAGGTAAGTCAGATGTAAATAGTGTATTGCTGGGTGCAGGTTATAGTAGTGGCAGAAGCGAAGGGAATAATACCTTTTACTATTTTTCTGTTTTATTTGATGTGGCACAACAGCCCAACTCACCTTACGTAGATGCCGGCCGCAGAATGATTCCTGTTGTTAGAGCTGGTTTTAACATTGGCCTGTTCCAGGGAAGACAAAGAAGGGGACGTTATTAATTTGAGTGAAATATTTCTTCCGGTGTGCTAACAACAGTAAAGCTATTGGATGGCTGGTGATATAGAAAACCTTCGTCCATCATTTTATTAATGTGCAATAATAAAGCGTCATAAAAACCGCCGCTGTTTAAAATAAAAATGGGTTTGTCATGTATACTCAGCTGGTTCCAGGTAAGCATTTCAAATACTTCATCCAGTGTTCCGTAACCGCCGGGTAACACAACAGCAGCATCACATTTTTCATACAACATGCGCTTGCGTACATGCATGGTTTCAACTACAATCAGTTCAGTTATGCCTTCATGTTGATGTTCCCATTCGGTTAAAACCTGCGGAATAATGCCCACCACCCTACCACTTTTTTCCATAACAGCATTGGCCACAGAAGCCATTAAGCCCTTATTGCCGCCCCCATAAATTAAGGTAATATTTTTCTCAGCCAGCAAATAGCCAAGGCTGGTGGCATGCGCTGCAAATAGCTGGTTGTTCCCTGTTTTACTGCCGCAAAAAACCGCGATGGATTGAAAAGTCATAATGATGTATATTGTTTAAAATTCATCAAATACTTTTACTTCTGCTAATTTAGCGGGATTATATTTTAATTATTTTTCAACATGGCTCCTTCAACGCTTCTGTATTTTGTAATCGGCTATTTTTTATTGTTATTTATCGTAGCGTGGTATACCAGCAGGAACTCCAATAACGATTCTTTTTTTATAGGCAACCGCAATAGCAACTGGATGCTGGTGGCTTTTGGTATGATTGGTACATCGTTAAGCGGCGTAACATTTGTAAGCGTTCCGGGAAGTGTGGGCAACATTGGTAAGGAGGGACTTGCGCCAAACGCTCTTGGATATTTCCAGGTGGTGATTGGTTATTTTTTGGGCTATCTTGTTGTTGCCTATGTATTGTTACCCCTTTATTATAAGCTGAACTTAACTTCAATTTACAATTACCTCAAGCAGCGCTTTGGTACCTGGGCTTACAAAACCGGTGCATCTTTTTTTATTTTATCAAGAACAGTGGGTGCTACGGCCAGGCTATACCTTGTTATTAATGTATTGCATGTTTTTATTTTATCCCGCATGCACATTCCGTTTTACGTTTCTGCAGCGGTAGTATTGATTATGATTTTGCTATACACTTTTGAAGGAGGCGTAAAAACAATTGTGTATACTGACACATTGCAGACAACCATGATGATACTGGGTTTGGTAGTTTGCATTGGTTATATTTTATCTCACCTGCATCTTTCGGTGGGAGAAGCTGTCAATGCAATGGAAGCAAAAAATCTTACCCGGATATTTAACACCGATGTCAATAGCAAGGGCTATTTTATAAAGCAAATTATTGGCGGCGCTTTTATTACCATCGCCATGACGGGCCTTGACCAGGAGATGATGCAAAAAAATATCAGCGTAAAAAACCTCAAAGATTCGCAAAAAAATATGCTGACGTTCAGTGTTATTTTAGTGTTTGTAAATTTATTATTCCTGTTACTAGGCGGCCTTTTATACCTGTACGCCTATAACCAGGGCGCCAGCTTTACTACAACAATGGTAGATGGTGTACCGGTATGGGGCTTTGTGCAAAACAACCTTAACTTAACGGGTGACAATCTTTTTCCTTCGGTAGCGCTCGGCTTATTACAATCTATGCCATCCTATATTTCTGTTATTTTTATTATTGCTTTAATCTCTGCTTTATTTCCCAGTGCTGATGGTGCTTTAACAGCCCTCACTTCTTCTTTTTGTATTGACATACTGGGCATCAAAGAAAGAACTGATTTAAATGAAAAACAAAAGCGGCGCCTGCGGTTGTCGGTACATTTAACAATGACAATCCTTTTTTTTATATGCATATTGGTATTCAGGGAAATTAACAGCCGCTCTATTATTGACAAAATTTTAGATCTTGCCGGTTATACGTATGGCCCGTTGCTGGGCTTGTTCACTTTTGGTATTCTAACACGCCGCAGTTTACCGGATAATTTTATCATAGCCATAATAGCACTGGTAAGTCCTGTGTTGTGTTACCTCCTTCAGACCAATGCGCCGCATTTACTAAATGGATATGTTATAGGTATCGAAATCCTCATTATTAACGGGCTACTTACCTTTACAGGCTTGTTAATCATTTCAAAAAAATAATTGGTTAAGGGTTATAAATTTTATTTTTGTGCATTAAGGGGTGTCATTTTTAGCCGTTGAATTATGGTGGCATCATTGTTATAAAAATCAACCGCATGGATATTGTAAGTATTGCAGCAGAAGCATATGCATCCAATTTTTCTTTTGAAGAAGATGAGCTGTTGCACGAAATAAATCAATTTACAACTGCAACCCATTCCAATGCGCACATGCTAAGCGGGCACGTGCAGGGAAGTTTTTTAAGCCTGTTAAGTACTTTGTTGCAACCATCCCGTATTTTAGAAATAGGCACATTTACCGGTTACAGCGCTTTGTGTCTCGCCAAGGGGTTAAAGCCTGGCGGAATGCTGCATACACTCGAATTAAGAGCGCCGGATGCTGACATTGCAAAATCCTATTTTGAACGATCGGCTTATAAAAATAACATTCAATTGCACCTTGGTGATGCCAATGAAATCATTCCTTTGCTAAACGAACAATGGGATATGGTTTTTATTGATGCAGATAAAACCGGCTATATCGGTTATTACGAATTAATTTTGCCTTCGGTAAAGCAGAACGGTGTTATCATTGCAGACAACACCTTGTTTCATGGCCAGGTATTGGAACAAAATATCAGTGGCAAAAATGCCATTGCGGTACATGCTTTTAATGAGCATGTGAAAAAAGATATCAGAGTACAGCAGGTATTGCTAACAGTAAGGGATGGCCTGATGTTGCTAAGAAAATTATAAAACCAGCTTCCCCAAAGGATATTAATTATGATAAAAAAATTGGTGAATGTAGTATTGATGGTGGCGCTTTTTTGCAGAGCTGCAAATGCGCAGACGATGACGCCCGTGCAGTATGTAGAAAAATACAAAGACCTGGCAATAAAAGAAATGAAAAGGATGGGTGTGCCTGCAGCCATCACGCTGGCGCAGGGGTTGCTGGAAACAGAAAACGGCAACAGCGACCTGGTAAAAAAATCGAATAACCACTTTGGTATAAAATGCAAAAGCAGCTGGACCTCTGATGCTGTAACCCATGATGATGATGAAAAGGGGGAATGTTTTCGCAGTTATAAAGATGCGGAAGCATCTTACCGGGATCATAGCAATTATTTGCGGGGAATGGAATGGTATGCGTTTCTTTTTGAATTAGATCCATTGGACTATAAGGGATGGGCGAGGGGCTTAAGAAAGGCAGGTTATGCTACCAATCCAAAATATCCAGACATACTGATAAAAAATATTGAACAATATAACCTGCAGCAATATTCGTTAATGGGCGCCAAAGATGTACCTCAGGTTGATAAAAGTAAATACCAGGATGATAAGGAACCCGTGCCTGAAAAATCTTCCTCCGGCGATAACACAGATTCGGGCAATGCCGCACAAAACGAAACTGTTAACTACATCAATGGACATAAATATATCAATGCAAAAAAAGGCACCTCGCTACTGGCTATCGCAACGGAAAATGATATTGATTTAAGCAAGTTGTTGTCATACAACGACCTGGAAGAAGACGGCATTCTTAAAGATGACCAGATTATCTTTTTACAAAAAAAGCCTAAAACAGGCGCCAGCGATTATTATATTGCCCAACAACAGGAGCCGCTGTATGATATCGCACAAAAAAACGGCATACAGCTAAAATATCTTTTATTATACAATGACATTAAAGAAAATGCACCAGTTGCCGCCGGAACAAAATTGTATTTAACTCCTGTGGCGCAAACACAGCAGGCAGCTGCGGTAAAAGATGCAGTTGCATTGGTGGCTGTAAAAAAAGAAGTCACTCCAGCTCCAAAAACACATATTGTGCAACCGAAAGAAGGATTGTATAGCATCGCAAAAAAATACCAGGTAACCATTCAGCAATTAAGGCAGTGGAATAATTTAACAACAGATAATTTAAGGATAGGCCAGGCGCTTGTAGTATCTGAATAGACTTTTTTATATTTAACTCAAATAGCCAACATTAACATGCCAGTATTACAGGTGAATAATAAAAAATTCAAACCCTATATCCCTGCCGCTAAAATAAATGAGCGGATAAAAGAACTGGCAGCTGAAATAAATAAGGATTATGCAGGCAAACGGCCGCTCTTTATTGCCATTTTAAACGGCTCGTTTATGTTTGCTGCTGATCTGTTTAAAGAAATTTCCATCGATGCGGAGATCTGTTTTATAAAGCTGGCTTCTTACAAGGGTACCAGTTCTACGGGTAATGTGATTACTTCAATCGGGCTGGATGAGCCATTACAGGGCAGGCATGTTATTATCATTGAAGACATTGTTGATACCGGCACCACGATGCATAAATTTTTACCCCAGCTGCATGCGCAACAGCCTGCCTCTTTAAAAATAACCGCGTTGCTACATAAACCCACCGCTTTACTTCATCCGGTTAAGATAGATTACCTTGGCTTTAGCGTACCCAACATTTTTTTACTTGGCTTTGGACTTGACTATGATGGATTGGGAAGAAATATCGCGGAAATTTACCAATTAACGGAGGAATAACAGTAGGGCAGTAGTATTAAGTGTCTGTTTAAGATAAATTTTATAACTTACTGCAACTTTTGAACAGTTGAAAAAAATAATTGTCTATATATCCTTCCTGTTTTTTGTGCCTTTTGCCAATGCTCAATACTATTTACGTGGCGAAATAAAAAACGAAAAAAGTGAGTTGTTGCAAAATGTAAAAATATTGCTTCACTCAGATAAAAACATTTACTATTCAGGCACATCAGGAGGGTTTGGTATTTCCTGCCATTCAGCTTACGATTCTTTAACATTGGTTGCGGATGGGTACGAAGCAAAATCATTCGGTGTAAAAACAGATGTATTTCAGCAACTCTTGTTAAAATCACTTTCTGCCAATGTTACTAAAAACAGGCCCAAGCTGATCTCCGTAACAAAAGACCAGGATTTTTCTTCCACTTATACCTGGTATGTCAGTGATGAATCTTATTTCTCCCTGGTTGAAAATGAAACAGTCAATGTAAACAAATTCCCCAATTCGGCCTTCTCGCTTAATATTAATAAAGCGTCCTACAGCAATATTCGTAGGTTTCTTACCACTAAAAGCCTGGTTCCGCCCGATGCGGTTAGGGTAGAAGAATTATTGAATTACTTTAACCTCCACTACCGCGAGCCGTCCAAAAATGAAGTATTCGGCATTGAATCACAATTATCCGACTGCCCTTGGAATGCGGATAGCAAGTTGTTATTTCTGAATGTAAATGCACGTATGCTGGATATGGAAAAAGTGCCACCATCCAACCTGGTTTTTTTAATTGATGCTTCCGGAAGTATGGATTTGCCCAACCGGTTGCCGCTGGTGAAAGCCGCTTTTCAGATGCTGATAAAAAATTTACGGGCCATTGACACGGTATCCATTGTGGCTTATGGTGGCAGTGTGTCGGTGTGGCTTCCACCTACCAGCGGAGCAGAAAAGGAGAAGATCACAGCCTCTATTGAAGAGCTTACGGCCGCTGGTGATACGCCGGGAGAATCAGCCATCAGGATGGCATATGGCTTAGCAGAAAGATCGTTTATTAAAGGCGGAAATAACCGGGTTATATTGGCGACCGACGGTGACTTTAACGTAGGTGAGGTTACAGAAAAGGCACTGGATGATTTGATAACAAAAGAAAAAAAGAGCGGTGTGTATCTTACTTGCCTGGGAGTAGGGATGGGTAATTTTAAAGACTCCAAATTAGAAACCCTGGCAAAAAGAGGCAACGGAAACTATGCTTACCTGGATAATATAAGCGAGGCTGAAAAAGTGTTGGTTAAAGAGGTTACTCAAACTTTTTTTTCAGTGGCAGATGACGTTTTTTTAAATGTACATTTTAACCCCGCCGTAATAAAAGACTACCGGTTAATTGGTTTTGATAATAAAAGGGATGCAATTGCAGACAGTTCCGGCGAACTGGAAGGTGGTGACATTGGCAGCGGAAACAGTGTGTTGGCCATTTTTGAAGTAACACCGCAAAATGCAGCAGCAGTCGATTCCGGCGCTGCACTTTCGCCCGCGTCAGTATACTTAAAGTATACATTGCCCGCCTCAAAACTCCGGAAGGAACTGAAATATGATTGCCCGGCAAATTACCGGTTGTTCAATAACATCGATAAGGAGTACCAGTTGGGTGCTTCCATTGCCATGTTTGGAATGAAGCTTCGGCAATCTAAATATTTTCCCCTGGCAGACTGGACGGAGACAGAAAGAATTGCCACCAATGCTTATAACCCCGACAACTACCTGCAAAAGCAGTATCTGCAACTAATTGGGATGGCTAAAAAGATCTACGTAAAAAAAAGGATGAAATTTAAAGATTAAGCGAACATCTCCCTCACCTTGTCAAAAAAAGACTTATCTCCTTTTTCAGGTTTTGGCTCAAAGTTTTTGCTGTCCTGCATTTTTTCCAGCATGGCCTTTTCCTCAGCGCTCACATTTTGCGGTGTCCATACATTTACATGTATCAACTGATCACCCTTTTCGTACGAGTTAACCGATGGAAAACCTTTTCCTTTTAAACGGAAAATTTTACCACTTTGTGTGCCTGGCGGAATTTTTATTTTTGCCTTTCCGTCAATAGTAGGTACTTCTATACTGGTGCCAAATACGGCTTCCGGAAAGGAAATATGTAAGTCGAATGCTACATTCAGGCCATCTCTTTGTAATTGTGCGTGTGCTTCTTCTTCTATCAGGATAATTAAATCGCCATTGGCGCCGCCGCGTTCGCCTGCATTGCCTTTGCCATTCATGCTGAGTTGCATGCCTTCCTGCACACCGGCCGGAATTTCGATGGTTACGGTTTCTTCGCCATACACCCGTCCTTCCCCCTTGCAGCTGGTACATTTGTTGGCAATAGTACTTCCTTCGCCATTACAGGTTGGGCAGGTGGTTACTGTCTGCATCTGGCCCAAAAAGGTATTCTGTACTTTTCTTACCTGGCCACTGCCACCACAGGTTCCGCAGGTTTGTACACTATTTTTATCTTTAGCGCCACTGCCACTACAGGTAGCGCAGGGAATGTATTTTTTTACTTTAACTGTTTTAGAAGCGCCCTTGGCCATCTCCTCGTAATTCAGTTTTATTTTTATGCGCAGGTTGCTTCCTCTAACGCCATGGCTTCTACCGCCAGATGACCTGCGGCCACCGCCACCACCGCCAAAGAAACTGCCAAACGGGCTTTCATCGCCAAAAATATCTCCAAACTGGCTGAAGATATCGTCCATATTCATACCGCCTCCACTGAAGCCACCGCCATTGCCACGGCCACCACTAAATGCCTGGTGACCAAAACGATCATACTGGGCACGTTTATCCGTGTCGCTTAATATTTCGTACGCTTCAGCTGCTTCCTTAAATTTTTCTTCAGATGCCTTATCGCCGGGATTACGGTCAGGGTGAAACTGCATAGCCACTTTACGGTACGCTTTCTTTATTTCATCCTGTGTGGCAGATTTACTAATGCCCAATATTTCATAAAAATCTTTCTTCATAACCCGGTTTCCCAAAAGGGTAATTTGTTTTTAAGCTTAACCTTTAAAAAGGATAAAGACAATTGTTATATTATTTATTTACCAGCATTTTTTCATTCATCAGCATCGTTGTAGCCTGTCCCGATTTTTTGTCGGGATCACTTTCTTCTACTGCATACCTGGTAGAATCTTTTACCGAAGCGTAAAAATAAATAGTACACGCTACTCCGTAAAATCCCAGCAACACAATTTGGTAAGAAGATGGTAGCGATTTATTTGCCCACCACAACTTTGGCAAACCTGATAATCTTATCATTCAGGTAATATCCTTTTTGTACTTCATCTACTACTTTATCTTTCAACTTTTCAGAAGGCGCCGGAATTTCAGTAATTGCTTCATGTTTTTCCACATCAAAATCAGTATGGATGCTTTCCATTGCTTTCAGGCCTTTTGCCTGTAAAGTGCTTCTAAGCTTGCTGAATACCAGCTCAATTCCTTTCCGGATTTGCTCCAGGTCGGTACTTGTCTGCAGCTGCTTTTCAGCACGTTCGCTGTCATCCAGCACATCCAGTAAAGAAGTGATCACCTCTTTACCCGCCGTTTGAATCAGTTCAATTCTTTCTTTCGCACTGCGGCGTTTATAGTTATCAAACTCGGCGAATAAACGGATGTATTTATCTTTCTGTTCGTCCAGTTCAGCCTGTAGTTTTTCTAACGCATTTTCTCCGGCCTCATTGCTTAAGTGCGTATTTCCCGGGATATCAGAATCTGCGTTAATATCACCGAAGCCCTGCGTTTGCTCCGACATGGTGGTTTCTTCTTCTGTTTCTTTTATTTTTTGTTCCATAATTATAGTATTAAGCCTTCTTTTTTTGTTATACAATCAAGATGGTAAATGAGGTGCAAATGTACGATAGTCAAACATTTTGCCAACCTTGTTTAACAGCCAAATTGGCAAATGAAGCGGGTATAACTGCAAATTTGAACTGGCTGACAGGTTAAAAGTTACCTTTGCGGCATGAAAAGTCTTTTCCTGAATAAAAATGTCGGCAATCGGGTAGAAACAGGCCATCCCTGGATTTTTGCCAATGAAATTAACCGTGGTAAAGCATTGGACGCGGCTGCCAAAGCAGGTGAAATTGTCAACGTTTTTACACACGATAAAAAATTTATCGGCAAAGGTTATGTAAATCCGCAATCGCAAATTATGGTGCGCCTGCTTACCCGGGATAAAGAGGTAACCATTGATGATGCTTTTTTTTATAATAAAATAAAAGAAGCCTGGGCTTACCGGCAAACATTGGGATATACTGAAAATTGCCGCCTCATTTTTGGCGAGGCAGACGATCTTCCGCAACTGATTATTGATAAATTCAATGATTATTTTGTGATACAAACACTGGCGCTGGGCATTGATATGTGGAAGCCAGCCATTGTAAAGGCACTGGAGCAATTATTTTCACCCAGGGGAATTTATGAACGCAATGACGTACCCGTTAGGGAATTGGAAGGCCTTGAGCAACACAAAGGGTTTTTATCTGCTGAATTTGACACCAATATTGTAATTGAAGAGAACGGGATAAAAATGAATGTGGATATTGCCAACGGGCAAAAAACGGGTTACTTTTTAGACCAGCAGGATAACCGCCGTGCCATTCAGCATATTGTAAAAGGGGCGGATGTTTTAGGAGCATTTTGCTACACTGGGTCTTTTGAAGTAACGGCAGCACACTATGGCGCAAAAAGTGTTTTGGGATTGGATATTTCGCAAAGTGCCATTGATATGTGCAACAAAAACGCGGCCTTAAACGGACTGGAAAGTATTTGCCGTTTTGAATGCGTAAATGCCTTTGATGTGTTAAAAGAATGGACCAAGGAAGGCAGGCAATGGGATGTTGTAATGCTTGACCCGCCATCGTTTACAAAGAGCAGGAGCACCATAGACAAAGCAGTGGCAGGGTATAAAGAAATAAATTTAAGGGGAATGAAACTGGTAAAACCGGGTGGCTTTTTGGTTACTTCCAGTTGCACCAACCTGGTGAAACCAGAGTTGTTTTTGGATATTATACAAATGGCTGCAAAGGATGCCAAACGAAAGATCAGGCAGGTTATCTTTAATGCACAATCAGCCGATCACCCGATTATAAGGGGCCAGGAAAATACACACTATTTAAAGTTTTTGATTGTACAGGTTTTATAAGCATTGCTGTTGAAAGACAAACAGCTGCCAGTCATTGGAAGCCTGGTACGCTTTAGTGAAAGTTCAATACAGCTTCTAAAGTACAAGAGTGCGACGCCAATAAAGCTTAATTGAAAATATAAAGTTTAGTCAATAAAATTAAAAGGAAATGAAGCTTAGCGTACCACCTGGAATTTACCGGAATCAATTACGTTGCCGTTTTTATCGCTGAGACGAAATATATAAACGCCGCGATAAAAGCCGTTGAGAGAAAGGTTGGTAAGCTGTGAAAGTGTATTTACATCCATCACTTTTTTACCCATAAAATTATATAACTGCAGCGTAAAAGACTTATCGTAACCACGCACAAACTCAAAGCTAATGGCCGTAGTAGCTGGATTTGGATAATATTTAATCAGTTTTGCAGAAGGATCACCACCGTTGGAGTCGGCGATTTTATTTTGAGCAAAAGAAGTAAAAATTAATCCAAATAATAAGATTGATATAATTGTTAAACGTTTCAGTTATGTAAAAGTAGGTAAATTCTTTAAAACCTTACTATGTTACCTTAAACAAATTCTGGTGCAAATTATTGTGAAAGAGCCAATAAGATGTTAAATTTATTGGCTCTTTTGGTAAAAAATCTTAGTTAAGTCCGGCTAAAGTTTTCTGTATTGCGGCAAAATCAGGCTGATCTCCTGCGCTTTCCAATACCTCTGCATACCGTATAATGCCTTCTTTATCTATCACAAATGCCGAACGCTTGCTTACGCCTTTCATATCCAGGATCCAGTCGGTATAGATGCTGCCGTACGCCGTGGAAACTTCCTTATTAAAATCGCTTAACAGCGGAAAGTTTAAGTTTTGCTCGGCTTTAAATTTCCCAAGTGTAAAAACGGAATCAACAGAAATACCAAATACCTGCGCATTGGCGGCATTATAGGTCGCTATGTTATCTCTTGTGCTGCACAATTCAGCTGTACAAACGCCTGTAAAAGACTGCGGAAAAAACAACAGCAACACATTTTTGCCTTTATAATCTGCCAGGCTTACTTTGTTTTTTTCGCTATCGTATAAAGTAAATGCGGGAGCTTCTTGCCCAATTTCAATTGCCATAATTTTTATTTTTTTAGATTGTAAATATAGGTTGACTGCAGGCATACTGACAAATGGCAGTCAAATTTTTATTTTTCTGATTTTGGAGGCTAAATTCTAACCAGGTTTTTATTTTTGTTCAGCATAATTTTAGCGGGGATAGATTCTACAATAGCGGCTTTTAATACGTCTACCAGCTTTTTCTTTACATAATCCCGGTGCGTAACAAGGCTTACTTCCCTTACCGGAACCGGGGCTTTAAAATGCCGCACCATGTTCAATTGCTTTAAGGTGAAATCGAGTGTTGCCATTTCCGGTAAGATGGTAACACCATTATTTTTCTCCACCATTTTTCGCAGGGTTTCTACGCTGCCGGCCTCATATTCAAAATGACTTTGTTCCGAGCTTTGTTTTTTTAGCTCACATAAATTCACAATCTGTGAGCGAAAGCAATGGCCTTCTTCCAGCAACCACAATTCTTTTAAATCAATATCATCGGCGAGCACATAGGTCTTTTTAAAAGCGGCATTAGATTTAGATACATAGGCCACCAACTCTTCATAAAACAACGGATATTCCTTGATGGCATTTTCCTGCAAAGGTGTTACCAGCAAGCCTGCATCTATTTTTCCGGCTTTTAATTTTTCTACAAGAATATCCGTGGTCATTTCCTTTACCCGGATTTTTATATCTGGATATTTGGTAAGAAAAGATTGCAAAAACATGGGCAAAAGATAGGGCGCCAACGTTGGGATGATGCCGATTCTTAACTCGCCCTGCAGTACACCTTGTTTGTCCTTTATCAGCTGGTGCATCATCTTCACTTCATGCACAATCATTCTTGCCTGGCGGATAACTTCTTCACCGGTTTCTGTTGGAATTACGGGTTGTTTACTGCGGTCAAATAACTTGGTGCCCAATTCATCTTCCAGTTTTTGCACCTGCATGCTGAGTGTGGGTTGGGTTACAAAACAACGCTCAGCCGCGGTTGAAAAATGCCGGTAAGTATCCAGTGAAATAATGTATTCAAGTTGCGTGATGGTCATGCTGTAAAAATAGACAATCCCTATATTATTTACGTAATTATCGGTTAAGTCTATTAGTTTACTATCGAGGCGACATGTGAAATTCTTAACGCTTCCAAACTTTCAATATTTGATTCTGCGTGATGTCGCCAATTTACCCCCCTTTAATTGAAGAGGGAACAGCATTTAAGATAACCATAAAACTACTGCCTGAGCCATATTCACTTTCCACATTTATATAACCGCCCTGGGCTTCAATAAATTCCTTACAAATAGAAAGTCCCAGTCCGGTCCCTTCTTTGTGTGTACCAGGTATCCGGAAATAGCGGTCAAAAATTTTGCCTTTGAATTCCGGTGCAATGCCTTGCCCGGTATCTTTTACAGTAAAAATAATTTTATTGTCCGTTGAATGAATGCTGGCAGCAACAGTTGAATTATCATAAGAATAGCGAATGGCGTTTGACAATAAATTGGTTAGTACCCAGGCGGTTTTTTCATTGTCTGCAGCTACCTGTGGCAACTTTGGTGCGATGTCAATTTCAAGATGAATATTTTTTTGTTCGGCTGCTAATTTGTTGGCATTAACAGAGTAGTCTAAAATTTCTTTTGCATCGCTGGCTACAATGCTTAACTGTATTTTACCGCTGTCTACCTGTGTCATGTTTAGTAACTCACCGGTAATTTTCAACAGTCGGTTAGTGTCATCTTTTATACCATCCAGCAGTAATTGTTGCTCGGTATTTACAGCACCCGTTTGTTTATTATCCAATAGTTGTAAACTCATTCGTATAGAAGCAATGGGTGTTTTTAATTCATGTGAAACGGTGGCGATGAAATTTGTTTTCGCTTCGTTTAGTTCATGATAAGGTGTAATATTGCGCAATACAATCACCTGCCCAATCACTTCATCGTTTGCTTTTACGTTAATAAAATCTTTATTGAAAAAACTCTCTTTTTCATCTGCATAAATTTTTAACTCCTTCCTTGTTTCATCCTGCAGCAAGGTTCTCATCAGGTCATTTTGAATGGCGATATCCGCAGCATATTTACCAATGAGGTCGCTCTCTTTTAAACCCAGTATTTTTTCAGATACTGCATTTACAAACAAAATATGTTTTTTGTCATCCAGCCCGATAATGCCATCCTTCATTTGGTTGATAATGGTCTCAATCCTGCTTTTTTCAAACTTTATTTTTGCCAGGTTACTGTGCTCATATTCATCCAGTTTTTCTGCCATGCTGTTGAAAGAATTGGCAAGATCACCAAACTCATCTTTTTGCTCCAGGTAAATTCGCTGCTTGTAATTCTTATTGGCAATTTCCCTGATGCCTTCGGCAAGTCTTGTTACGGGCGTAGAAATAACTGCAGGAAAATTATAAATGAAAGTTATACTGACAATGATGAGTATGGTAAATATGAGCGTAAGCCAGAAGCGTGCATCCTCCGCTGTTTTTTGAGCAACTTCGTTTTTTCTTAAAATGGCATCCTGGTTTAAATCATTGATGACTTGTATAGACTGGCGCAATTGAGGATAATTTGACGAGTCGGCGGGATTGGCTTTTAATTCTGTGAAATCTTTTCTGAGGGCTGCTGTACTCTCTTTTTCGCCCGGTTCGGTAATATTTTTTTCCTGTTTCTCAAGGTTGTATTCAAATAGCTGAAAAGCTTCTTTTTTTGAGGGAATTTCTTCCAGTGCCTTCAGCATATTATTAGCATATACAAGCGATTCGTGGTTATTTTTCAATACCCTGTCAGCATCATTGCTAAGGCGATTAATATAAAAAAAGCCAAGAATACCAAAAGCTACTATTACCAAAAATAGAAAAGAAAGACCTAGGGATAATTTAGTTTTAAGTTTCATGTCATGCTAAAATTACAATGTCAATATCTGATTCAGATAATTTATTCAATAACTGGTTAAACACCGGTGTGCTGACGATGATATTCCATAAAGTAAGATGCGGTTTGCCAATGCAGATGGTGGTGATGTGCTGTTCAAAAGTCGCCTCCAGTATGCCTTTTGCTATATTTTTATTTTTTATTTTGATAATGTCTGCCCCTAGTTCAGTGGCCAGTTTAAAGTTGTTGATCAGGTGCCTTTGCAGTGCAAGGCCTATCTTATCGCCGCTTTCACCAGGTGTTTGAACATACAGTACATACCATTTGCTGTTATAATAGGAGGCCAGCCTGGCCGTTTTACGAATCACTTTTTTTGCAATTTCATGATTGCTGCTGATGCAGGCCATAAAGCGTTCCGTTTTTAAATGGGTGTTTCTGGGTAACTCGTTTTCAATCTTGCGTTCTACCTGGCCGGCAACTTCTTTTAACGCCAGCTCCCGTAACTGAAGGATGCGCTCACTTTGAAAAAAGTTTTTCAGCGACACTTCAATTTTATCGGGCGAATAAATTTTACCCTCTTTTAATCTTGTAATCAGCTCATCGGCGGTGAGATCAATGTTGACCACTTCATCTGCCTGCTGTAAAACACTGTCTGGTATCCGCTCCGCTACATCCACCCCGGTAATTTCTTTTACTGCACTGTGCAGGCTTTCTATGTGCTGGATGTTTACCGCACTGATCACGTTGATGCCGGCATCCAGAATCTCTATTACATCCTGCCAGCGTTTTTCATTTTTACTGCCTTCAATATTACTGTGAGCCAGTTCATCTACAATCACCACTTCGGGATGCAGGTTAATTACGGCCTGCACATCAAACTCTTCCAGCTCTTTACCCTTGTAAAATAATTTGCGCCGGGGTAATACCGGCAAGCCTTCCAGTAAATCGTGTGTTTCTTTGCGATGGTGTGTTTCAATGTAACCTATCATAACGTCCACGCCATTGCGCAACAGGGTTTGGGCTTCCTGTAACATGCGAAAAGTCTTTCCGACACCCGCACTCATACCTACATAAATTTTAAATTTACCCCGCCTGCTTTTGCGGATAAGATTTAAAAAATGTTCAGCGTTTTTTTCCTGTTCGGGCATCGTTATTTTAATTTATCCAGTTCAATATTTAACTGTAAAATATTTACTTTTTCTGTACCAAATAAACCCAGCAGTGGTTTATGTGTTTGCTGAGCCACCAGCGTGGTTAATTTTTCTTCAGGGACATTTCTTGCTTTTGAAATTCTTGCCACCTGTATCATTGCACCTTTTGCAGACAGATCAGGATCTAACCCGCTACCGGAAGCAGTCACCAGTTCGGCAGGGATGGCTTCTTTTTTTATGCCAGGATTATGTACCAAAAAAGTATCTACCCTGTCTTGCACCTGTTTTAAATAGTCGGGATTGCTCGGTCCTTTGTTACTACTACTGCTGCCAGCTGCATTGTATCCTGCAGCAGATGGCCTGCTGTTAAAATAATTATCTGCGGTAAAGTTTTGACCCTCTAATGTATAGCCAACTACTTTATTGTTTATGCTCACGGTTTCACCGCGGCCATGGTTTGGGGCCGCCTGGGCAATTGCCCATATTGCGATTGTGTAAATGCCCACAAAAACTACGATGGAGATAAAGGTTAGCTTCAATGCGGGAAGAATATGCTGTTTCATTTTATTGTTTTAAATTTGATAAAACTAGATTTATGGATGCTATTTTTAAATTTCCCTCTTCTGAGTTTAATGAGGAATTGTTTAAAAAAATACTGGCTTTACTAAAGGACAGAGATGCAGACATTACGATAGCTGTACATGATAAAGCTGGTAATTCTTTTAGAGAAGAAACCAATGATGAATACTGGATCCGTCTGAATAAATCTGTCACCGATATTGAAGAAGGAAAAGGTGTGACATATTCAATGGACGAATTAAATGCCTTTATAAACCACTAGCCATCATGAGATAAATTCAGTTTTCTCCTGATGCTATTAATGATCAGAAACTGTTTAAATCCGGCAATCAAAACCTCGCCTTTAGAATCTTTGAACTCATCACTGATATTCAGTCCACACCTTTTCACGGCCTTGGAAAACCAGAGCCTCTGAAAGGAAATTTTTCCGGCTTCTGGTCGAGAAGAATTAATGATGAACATCGTTTAATTTATAAAGTGACAAATGAGCTGATTATAATACATTCCTGTTACGGGCATTATTAAAACCAAACCGATACCAGTAAATCCAATAATTTAATACCAATAAAAGGTACAATCACACCACCCAGTCCATAGATTAATAGATTTCTACGCAGCAAGGCGCTTGCCCCAATCGGCTTATAAGCAACGCCTTTTAAAGCCAGCGGAATCAACATGGGAATGATCAGTGCGTTAAAAACTACCGCTGATAAAATAGCACTTTCAGGGCTATGCAAATGCATGATGTTTAACCCTTGCAATGCAGGTATGGAAGTGATGAATAGTGCCGGAACAATAGCGAAATATTTTGCCACATCATTTGCTATAGAAAAGGTGGTGAGGGTTCCTCTTGTCATCAGCAACTGCTTACCAATTTCTACAATTTCAATCAGCTTGGTAGGGTCATTATCAAGGTCAACCATATTGCCTGCTTCTTTTGCGGCAGCGGTACCGCAATTCATTGCAACACCTACATCTGCCTGGGCCAGTGCGGGAGCATCATTGGTACCGTCGCCCATCATGGCAACCAACTTGCCGCCTTGCTGTTCTTTTTTAATGTAGTTCATTTTATCTTCGGGTTTAGCCTCCGCGATAAAATCATCCACACCGGCTTTTTCTGCAATGAACTTTGCGGTTAAAGGATTATCGCCGGTTACCATCACCGTTTTAACACCCATTTTACGCAGGCGTTCAAAACGCTCGTGAATGCCGGGTTTAATAATGTCCTGTAATTCGATAACACCTAACACCTGGTTATTTTCGCTTACCACCAGTGGCGTAGCGCCGTTGCTTGAAATTGCTTTTACCTTTTCAGCAGTCTCTTCAGGAAAAAGGTTACCTGCCTTTATCACCATATTTTTTATAGAATCAAAAGCACCTTTTCTTATTTTTAATCCGCTTGGCAAATCGATACCACTGCTTCTTGTTTCGGCAGTAAATTCTATAAATTTTGCACCGTTTGTGTTGAATGTGTTGACGTTGATGTTGGCCAGTTCGATGATTGATTTTCCTTCTGGTGTCTCATCTGCCAGGGACGACAATGCACAGGCTTCTGTAAATGCGGCTGCATCAATTCCGTTGGCAGGATAAAAATTGGTTGCCTTCCTGTTACCGATGGTGATGGTTCCTGTTTTATCCAATAAAAGCGTATCAAGGTCACCAGCGGTTTCAACAGCTTTACCACTTTTTGTAATTACGTTGGCTCTTAAAGCCCTGTCCATACCTGCAATACCAATGGCGCTTAGTAAGCCTCCAATTGTTGTGGGTATTAGACAAACAAAAAGCGAAATAAATGCAGCAATGGTGATGGGTGTATTGGCATAATCGCCAAATGGTTTTAAGGTGATGCATACAATGATGAATACTAAAGTAAAGCCTGCCAGTAAAATAGTCAGTGCAATTTCATTGGGTGTCTTCTGGCGGCTTGCACCTTCCACCAGGGCAATCATTTTGTCAAGGAAAGATTCACCCGGCTCTGTTGTTACCCTTACTTTTATTTTATCTGATAACACTTTTGTACCGCCGGTGACTGAACTTTTATCGCCACCACTTTCCCTTATTACCGGTGCACTTTCGCCAGTGATGGCACTTTCATCAATGGTGGCAATACCCGAGATAATTTCTCCATCCATGGGAATCATATCGCCTGCTTCGCAAAGAAATACGTCGCCTTTTTTTAACTGGGAGGAGGGAACAATTTTTACTTCGTTCACATACATTTCGCCAATGGTTTGTATCCATTTGGCCGGGGTTTCTTCCCTTGTTTTTCTTAATGAATCGGCCTGCGCTTTGCCCCTTGCTTCTGCGATAGCTTCTGCAAAGTTGGCGAACAACAGGGTTAGTAAAAGAATAAAAAATACAATTGTATTGTACACAAGACTTCCCTGTGTTTTTTCGCCGGTGGCGATCCAGATACAAACCGCCAGCATTACAGCTGTACATATTTCAACCGTAAACATTACCGGGTTACGGAACATGATACGTGGGTTTAATTTTATAAAAGACTGTTTGAGTGCTGTGTTAATCAGCGCTGGTTCAAACAGTTTGTTGGATTGATTCTTTGCCATGGTTTTATTTTATTTTTATTACACTAATTGTAAAATCAATTACACGAATTGGATTTTTTAAATTGATAACCTTCTTTGTTTTTTGTTGACCTCGGATTGAACGTTGCTGCCAGTAGTACAAAATGTACAAGTGCGACGCCAATGAAGCTCAATTGATATTCATCTGTCGGGCTCAAAAAATTTTAACGCATACCAAAGTATTCTGCCAATGGCCCAAGTGCAAGGGCAGGAAAAAATGATAAGGCTGCAATGATAAAAATGACTGCAAAAATCATGATGGCGAAAGTGGAGGTATCTGTTTTTAAAGTACCGGCACTTTCGGGTATGTATTTCTTTTTTGCCAGGATACCAGCGATCGCCACGGGGCCAATGATTGGTAAAAATCTTCCCATCACCATTACCAGTCCGCAGGCGATGTTCCAGAATGGCGTGTTATCGCCCAGCCCTTCGAAGCCGCTGCCATTGTTGGCTGATGAAGATGTAAACTCGTACAACATTTCGCCAAAGCCATGGCTGCCCGGGTTATTTAACCAGGCCGCATATGCTGCTGGATCGTGGGCATATAAATGCGAAGCGATGGCGGTACCTACCAGTATTAAAAATGGATGCAGCAATGCAATGATGGCGGCAATTTTCATTTCTTTGGCTTCTATTTTTTTACCGAGAAACTCCGGTGTCCGCCCCACCATTAAACCGCTGATGAAAACGGCGATGATCATGAAAATATAAAAATTTAAAAAACCTACACCAACACCACCGTAGAAGGAATTGATCATCATACCCAGCATGGCAAACATGCCGGTGAGTGGGGTAAAGCTATCATGCATGGCATTTACCGAGCCATTGGATGTAACGGTTGTAGTGATGCCCCAATACGCCGAAGCGGCAGGCCCAAAGCGCACTTCCTTACCTTCCATACTGCCCAGGTTTTGCGCAATGCCCATTTTATGGATAGCACTGCTGCCTTTCATTTCCTGGTAAATAGAGGGGATAACCAGCAGTAAAAAGCCAATGGTCATTACCCCAAAAATCATCCAGGCAAGGCGTTTTCTTTTCAGTATATAGCCGAGCGCAAATATCATTGCGATGGGGATGAGGATAATGCAAACATTCTCTACCATATTGGTAAAGTAATTGGGGTTTTCCATTGGATGTGTGCTGTTGACCCCAAAGTAGCCGCCACCATTTGTGCCGACTTGTTTAATGGCTATCATAGCTGCAGCAGGGCCCCTGGATACATTTACAGTATCGCCCTGCATAGAGATAAACTGGTCTTTACCCTGGAATGTCATTGGGGTGCCATTGAATAACAAAATGATTGCGATTACAATTGAAATGGGCAATAAAACCCTGGTACATGATTTAATGAAGTACACATAAAAGTTGCCCAGCTTATCACTGTTCTTTTCCTTCATGGCTTTAAATACTACAGCACATGCTGCCATGCCTGCACCTGCACTTACAAATTGAAAAAACATCAACAGAAATTGCCCCAAATACGATACACCGCTTTCACCGGAATAGTGCTGCAGGTTGGTATTGGATACAAAACTGATGGCGGTGTTAAAGGCCAGATCAGCCGTCATGGACGGATTACCGTCCGGGTTAAGCGGCAGCCAGCTCATGTTCATCAATACCAGCATGGAAAATAAAAACCACACCAGGTTAATCATTAGCAGGGCGGCCAGGCTTTGTTGCCAGCTCATTTCTTTTGCGGGATTGATACCACCTATTTTATAAAATAATTTGTCTATTGGGTTGATGATGGGATCGAGCCAGGTTTTATCCCCGCTGTAAACTTTACCAATATACCGGCCCAACGGAATGGCCAGCAAAACGGTGATAATAAACATGGCGAGTACGCCCAGGATTTCGGTGTTCATGATGAGTTGTGAGTTATAAGTTGTAGGTAATAAGTTTTAAGTAGTAAGTTGTAATTGGTGGGTTATAGGTTGTAGGTGTTGAGCAATTAGTCGTAAGCTTCTGTCTTATAACTTATAACCTAGAACCTATAACCTATAGCTTACAACCTGCTAAAATTTTTCTGGCTTTACCAATACATAGCAGATGTAGCAAAATACCAGGATGGATAAGATAAAAAGTAATAGCATGGTTTTTAATTTTATGCCTGATTCGATGATCAGATCTTGTCAAAAAAATCGATTGATTTGAAAAAAATAGCAAAGGCTGCAATGCCTGCTATCAGCAAAATGATGGTTAGTAACATAATTTATTGTTTGAAAAATTTATACAGTA
The DNA here is from genome assembly GCA_038210625.1 of Chitinophagales bacterium. Classification (GTDB taxonomy): domain Bacteria; phylum Bacteroidota; class Bacteroidia; order Chitinophagales; family Chitinophagaceae; genus Ferruginibacter. The sequence goes on from JBBQWL010000004.1 coordinate 159,319, forward strand.
GTCCCCCCAAAATGATTGCGGCATAGATGGCGGCAAACAAATGGAAAGGCGTTATTTTTTGTTGGTGATGTTGAAAATTGAGACGCATATAACTGGGTTTGGTGGCAATATGCCAAACGATATGCCCCGTTGTTTAATTAATAAGATTGAATCCTGAAATATAGTGCAGTAAAGGGTTTGAACGGAATGGCGCTATTTGCCGGAAAATTTTAATAAATAAAAACCCTTCCATTTTGGAAGGGTGATTGTCATTTTGGTATTGTAGGAACAGGCCGTGGCCTGTTCCTATTGCCGCAGAATTTTCAAATCATATTTCGGAACAGGCCACGGCCTGTTCCTACGGGTGAAAATTTTCAAATCATGAAATATGTCAATCATCGTTTTTGTTGATTTTTTCAAATTCAGATCAGGCCGCGGCCTGTTCCTACAATTTAGGTGCGTATATCCCGCCGGAATCTTTTACCATCCTGGTTGTTTTCATCTAATGCCCAATTAAATACATTGTTCGCGATATAATTACTGATACGGTTGTAAGATGACGAACTCCTGATAATGTGGTCGTGAAACCTGGGTTGCCATTTAAAATAATCATGCCCGTTTGCATTGCACCACTTTTTTACATGGCCTTTGAAATGATTGATGACGGAGGATACCGATCCCGGCGTAAGTGGTTTCAATCCTTTATAGGGTGCAATGGTTTGTTGCAATGGAGAAGGTTTGCTGGTGGCCATACCTGCGCTAAAGGGTATGCTAATGATCAAATGAATGTGATTGGGCATGACTACTGTTTCGCCTAATGTAACATGTTTAAATTTTGCCGGGATAGCTGCGATGCTTTCGGCTACCAGTGAACCGATGTCTGTTAGTGTGATGGTAGCAGCCTTTTTTATTAGGCTGATTTTTCCAAAATGATGGTATCTGTCTTTTGTACAAATGGTGATAAAATAATCGCCGGAGGCGCTGTAATCAGAACCGGGCAAACGATATTGTTTGTGTTTTTTGTAAACCATAAAATTATGATTAAACCTGTAGGAACAGGCCGCGGCCTGTTCCTACAATTCAAACCGCGGACTGTTCGAATAATGCCATGTCAAGGATACAAATAAAAAATTGATTTTTATAATGGGGTGTATCCGGTCAGAACAGGCCGCGGCCTGTTCCTACGCCAGGCCGTATTCCTCTATCTTCCGGTACAATGTCGTTAAACCTATATTTAATAATTTCGCGGTTTCTGTTTTGTTGCCTTTGGTGTGGTTTAGCACCCGTTGAATATGCAATTTTTCTACGCTGGCAAGGTCAAAGGCGGATAAGGTTTGTTGTCCGTATCGCAGTTGCTGCATCTCCAGCGGCAAGCTGTCAACCGTTAGTTCGTTGCCTTCGGTAAGGATGACAGCTCTTTCAATCACATTCTTTAATTCACGGATATTGCCTTTCCACTCATGGTGCTGCAAACGTTCTGTAAAACCCTTGCTCATCGACACAATGCGGGCGTTTGTTTTTTGTGCAAACAACTGTAAAAAGTAAGCGGCTAAAACCGGGATGTCTTTCTTCCTGTCTCTCAAAGGTGGCAGCGTAATTGCAAACACATTGATGCGGTAAAACAGGTCTTCCCTGAATTTACCCTGCTCAACTTCTTCCTGCAGGTTGCGGTTGGTTGCTGCGATAATACGCACATCTACCTTGGTGGGTTTCGTGTCACCCACTTTTATAAATTCATTGGTTTCCAGCACCCGCAGTAATTTCGCCTGCAAGTCAATCTGCATTTCTCCTATCTCGTCCAAAAACAAGGTGCCGGAGTGCGCTTCTTCAATCAGTCCTTTTTTATCTTTTGAGGCTCCAGTGAAGGCGCCGGCTTTATGACCAAATATTTCACTCTCCAGTAACTCTTTTCCAAAGGCGCTGCAATTAAGTGCCATAAAAGGTTTGCCCGTCCGCAAACTTGCATTGTGAATGGCTTGTGCAAATACTTCCTTGCCTGTGCCGGTCTCGCCAAGCAATAAAACAGAAGCATTGGTAGGTGCTACTTTCTTTGCAAAAGCAATGGCTTCCAGTATAACCGGCGAACTACCCAATATACTGTCGAATTCGTAACGTTTTCCTACTTGCAGCTCCAGTTTTTCAATGCGCTTTTGCAGGGTAACTTTTTCCAGCGCCCGGGTGATGAGTGGAATAATTTTATCATTGTCATTGCCCTTGGTAAGATAATCGAAGGCGCCATTTTTCATTGCCTGCACGCCATCCGGAATGTTACCGTATGCAGTCAGTAAAATAATTTCTATCCGGGGATAAGTTGCTTTAATTTCTTTTATAAGATCAACCCCGCTACCGTCCGGCAGCTTGATGTCGCATAATACCACATTTACATCGTTCTGCTCCAGTTTTTTTAATGCAGCTTTGCAGTTCGCAGCCTCCAGCACATCGTAGCCTTCCAGCCGGATAATGCGTGCCATCAGCGTCCTTAATTTCTCCTCATCATCAATGATTAGTATTGTATGCACTACCGATTTTTTTCAAATGTACTGAAATACAGTGTGGTGTATTGGCAGAAAATAAATCCCCGTAGCGGCAATACAACAGATGTTAAAAAAAATCGTTAACCTACGTGGTTAAAAAACAAAAAGGTAAATTTGCATTGTTTAAAATCTACAAAGCCTCAATATGAAAAATGCCAATTTTAAAATAGCCGGTTTCGTTGGTCTCCTGATAGTGCTGTCGTTTTTTAGTCCATATGCCAGCGCTCAGTATAAATCTTTTATATTATCGCCGAAAGGGGATACCCTGAATGTAGTGGACAAAAATAATTTAAAACAGGGCAGGTGGGTGATTAGTGTGGTGGAATTAAGAGGCGAACCGGGATATGACGAAGAAGGATATTTTAAAGATGATAAAAAGACCGGACCATGGCGTAGATACAATAGTACCGGCGATATTTTAGCTGTGGAAAATTACAAAGCCGGCGGCAAGGAAGGGGTGCAGGAATACTTCACCTTTTTAGGGGATTTGATCCGGCATGAGGAATGGAAAGGATACGACCCCAATTCACCGTATGATACCATTGCGGTATATGGTCAGGGAAACAATGAAGTTAGTACCTATAAGATAGTGAAAGCCGAACAGTATAGTGTTCCCAACGGCGTTTGGAAGTATTATGCGCCCGGTGAAAAATTTATCAAAGCCGAAACCTACGACCATGGCCGCCTGCTAAAAGCGGATAATAATACAGCCATCGTTGCAAAAAAAGCTGCAGATGTCACCGGCGAAACAGGAAAGACCAAAGAAATTCTTGAGTACGAAAAAAAATACAGTAAAAAGAAAAGAAAGCAAATGGAGCGGGAAGGAAAAACATCACTGTAACCCGTTGCCAGGCGATGAAGCCACGGAATCATTCTTGTACCACATCCTTGCAAGCATCTCTTATTTGTGCCGGATATTAAAATCCGTTTATATTATTTTTTCGACAGTGACTTTTTATTTAGTCACAACACACAATGTTTACGATTGTGTTCGGTGATAATTCTACTACATTTGCCGCCTGATGATGGCCGAAAAAAAAACAGAAAAAAAGACCGCTTTGCTGCTGCTACCCCAACAATTAACACAGCAAAAAAACATTCTTCGTTCGTTACACATTACAAAAAATGTTCAGGGTGTAAAGTATGATATAGCAGCACTAGACAGCCGCGAAATGCTTCGCTTATACAGCAATCTTCCTAACCAGGCTAAACAGGGGTTGTATGGGCTAACGCCGGAAGGATTGTACCGCATGGAAGATGAAATTATCAAACGTCACAAACTACAAAAATCCGGCGTACAATTAAGCCAGTTTTTAAAACCTGCATACGCCAGGAAGTTGCAGGAACATTTTGAATTTTTTAAACCGTTTGTCCACCTGGTAAAATGGTATCACCAGTTACCCAATGCTACTACCGGTAATATGGTTACGGCGCCCTGCAGCTTCAGCAATTACAAACCATTTTTAAAATTCGAAGTGGTGAAAGAAAAAGAGGGGCTAATAGTACAAACCATCGTAACCATTAATGGTGCAGATTACCCATTGAACAATTTTAACCGGTTTCACTTTTTACTCGAAAGCAAGAATGAATATTTTTTACTGGCGTCCAAAGATTACCAAACGCTGGAGTGGCTGGTGCAAAAAAATCCGTTGCAGTACAGTGATGATGCACCGGCCCTTGCAGAAAATATATTAAGCAGGCTGGAAGAAAATTATACGGTGCAACGAAATAGTTTATTTTCTGTAACCACTATAGAAGTGTCACCCGTGCGAAGGGTATTGTTAAGTGAGATCAGCAATTCTTTTTTAGTACTCACTCCTCAATGGGTGTACGACGGGTATATTGCAGAGGGCGAGTGGAAGGAATATTTTGAAACTACCAACCGCGGAGAAACCATTGTTATAAAACGCGACAAAGAAGTTGAAACTGCATTTAAGAAGGAATTGGTGGCCTTGCATCCCAATTTTATAAAACAATTAAATGGCTGGTATTATTTATCTTTTGCTGAAGCGCAAAAAAAGCAGTGGTTTTTAAAAGTATATCACCAACTGCTGGACATGGATATAGAACTGGCCGGCATGGACATGCTCACCCACTTCAGGTATTCGGCACACAAACCGGTAACTGAAATGTCCATCGTAAAAAAAGACGATCATGTTTTGCTGGCTGATTTTACGTTGCAGTTTGGAGAAGAGAAAATTGCATTGCCGGAGTTGCAAAAAATGCTGATTGCAGGCCAGCGTGCGTTGATGTTAAAAGATGGCTCATTCGGTGTGTTAACAGAAAGCTGGATAGCGGAATATGCCACTATTATCAAGCATAGTAAGATAGAAAAAAAGCAACTGAGTGTACCGCAATGGCTGGCCGTGAGCGAACAAAAAAATGCAACCGAAAACCAACCACTAAAAATTACGGTAAGTGACGATTGGTGGCAAAAATGGGAACGCTGGCAGCACCCCGATGAAGTGTTGTACACAGTGCCGGCGAGCATAAAGGCCACCCTGCGTCCTTACCAGCAAAAGGGTTTTGAATGGTTAAAAATGTTGTCGGCTATAAACGCCGGCGCCTGTTTAGCGGATGATATGGGACTAGGCAAAACCCTACAAACTATTTGTTTTATTGCCGACAGATTGGAGCAGGTAAAAGAGGGTATGGCGCTGATAGTGTGTCCATCATCACTTATTTATAACTGGCAGCAGGAAGTCGCAAAATTCGCACCTCATTTACGCAGCTATATTCATCACGGCGCAGCAAGAAATATAGATTCCATCAACGCTCAAACGATGGATGTTTGCATTACCAGTTATGGCACCATGCGATCGGATATTGAACAATTGGCCGCCATTGTTTTTGATGTGGCTGTGGTGGATGAAAGCCATAACATCAAAAACCCCTCAGCACAAAGTACCCGGGCTATTTATCAATTACAGGTCCGCAGCCGCATTGCTTTAAGCGGTACACCGGTAATGAACAATACATTTGATTTGTATTCTCAACTGGAATTTTTGCTACCCGGTATGTTTGGCAGTAAAGAATTTTTTAAAAGAGAATATGCAGATGCCATTGACCGCGACCGAAATGAAGAAAAGATTGCCATGCTGCAAAAATTAACTGCTCCATTCATTCTGCGCCGGACAAAGGAGCAGGTGGCCAAAGACTTACCGGAAAAAACGGAATCTGTTTTATGGTGTAATATGAATGCTGCACAAAAAGAGATGTACGACGGCATCAAAGAGAATATCAAAAGTAACCTGTTTTTAAATATCAAAACCGAAGGGCTCGGCAAAAGCAAATTAGCCGTGTTACAGGGAATTATGAAATTGAAACAGGTATGCAGCTCGCCCCTGTTATTACCTGGTGAAGAGCAGACAACCAGTCATTCGGTAAAAACGGAAATGCTGCTGGAAGAACTGGATAATCTCGGTAACCATAAAGTGCTGGTATTTTCACAGTTTACTAAAATGCTACACCTATTGGCAGAAATTTTTTCCAAAAAAGGAATTTCATTTTATCAACTCGATGGTAGCACGCCACCTAAACAACGGGCGGCTATGGTGGCCGATTTTCAGGAGCCATCCAATACAACCAATGTTTTTTTAATCAGCCTGATGGCAGGCAATACCGGCCTCACGCTTACCGCGGCAGATTATGTATTTCTGTTCGATCCCTGGTGGAACAATGCAGTGCAGCAACAGGCCATTGACCGAACCCATCGTATAGGCCAAACCAAAAATGTATTCGCCTACAAAATGATTTGTAAGGATACCATCGAAGAAAAAATCATTCAGTTACAACAAAGAAAAAAAGAGCTGAGTGATAATCTAATCGGCGACAACGAAGGATTTGTGAAGCAGTTGAGCAAAGAAGATGTAGAGTTTTTATTTAGTTAGCTAACCTCGGGTAATCAATTACTATATCAAAATGCTATTGCAGTGCGACATATCATATGCATCGGTGCATACCTGGTTTGCGGGTAGAATATCGACTAACCTATTTTCCATAAAATGGAATTCACTTCCTTAAAATAGATAATTTTGCAATAGGATAAAATCTAAAAACCTTTACCAGAAAGGGTTTCGCTCTTTGGCATTATTGATGCCAACATACTATCAGTACCACCCAAATAAAAAGCTGATTTTATGAAAGCGATCTCAACCATTCTTACAATTACTTTTACTTTTTTTGTTGCAGCGGTTAATGCACAGACAAAGTTTACATTCAACAATAACGAAGAAACGATAAGCAATATAGCAGCATTAAATACAATTGGCAATAATAGCAGCGAACTACAATTTGAAAGAAACGCCAATGGCGCATCTATTCAATGGCAAACAGCAAAGGAGAGTAATACCAGCCATTTTGAATTACAGATCAGTTACGACAATCAAACTTTTGAAACGATAAAAAAGATTGCGGCAAGTGACGTTACCGCCTGGTTAACCAACTATAAGGCAAAATTTAGCAGAACATACCTATCAGAAGAAAAAGTGTTTTACCGCATCAAAACAGTGTTTAATAATGGGGATGAAGTGTATACCAATTCAAGTGCTTTTACTGTTACAATCGGAAATGAGATGAGTTACGTCAGCATCCATTAATCTGCAGAAGACATGAGTTCACCCCCCCGCGTTTTAAGTACCGCAAATAAATTATATACATTTTAAATGCCAAATTAAACAGTGATTTATACGTTTTTAAAAAGCGCTGTAACCCGCGGTAATACGCAATTTTATTAATCATTGTCCGTTAGTTTAATACAACTTCATTATCGAAAATAATTGTATGATAAAGCGCATTAAATTGTTCCTGGTATTATTGGTAGCGTGTAGCATTCATAGCTACAGCCAAAGTAAGGCTATCAATTCCTGTATACTGAATTTTGGTAGTACGGCCTGTGGTAACAAAACTGCGGTTACATTTTCATTAATAGGTAACCGCCTTGCGGGGCCTTATTCGATGTCAAGCTGTGCGGTCAATCCTCCATTTTCAGATGTATTCAGCAAGTTTATTTCGTACAACCCCAAAGACAATAAAGTTTACATCAATGATATTGTAAATAACGACAGCAGAATATACTGGTACGATATGGGATTGCCAACCGTATACACCTGCCCGGCTGTTATGCCGCTAACACCAACCTATTTATACAATTATACCCCTAATAATTTTGAGTTTGATATCAATGGAGATCTATGGTCTATACGCAGTCTAAAAGATAGTACTGCCATTATAGAACGTTTTGATGAAGTTACAGGAACCATCCTGGCTACTAAAACACTTAATTTTCCATCAGACAATACACCCAATACCCTGGGTACCGGCGATATTGTATTAACGCCTAATGGCAGAATGTTCATAGTGATGGGCGATAACCCTGGTAAGTTTTATGAAGTTACCAATTACAATGGAGGTGTTGGTAATGCCAAAGCTAATTTTATTCAAAATACCGCAAAAGTGTGTTATGCCATGGCTTTTATGAATGGAACCATCCAACTGGCGGGCACTAATTTTAATGGCAGTTGCTACAGGTACGTGTATGATATTCCTTCCAAAGTAATGGGCAATCAGCAAACATACCAGTTAAATCAAACCCCGATAGATAACTCCAGTATTTCCCCTGCAACGGGCCTTTCAAACCAGTTGATGGCCAACCTCTATGTTGACAGTGTAACAGAAGATGTCACTTACCAGATTGTTGCAAAAAATGTAGGCAATGTAAAGTTATATAATTTCAATGTCGCTGAAGATCTGGGTGCCTTATTCGGCAGTGGCAATGTTTCCAATGTGCACGTGGCTATTTCTTCAAACCCAAACAACCTGGTATTAGACCCCTTATTTGATGGTATTACCAATACCAGTATTTTTGCCACTAACCAGTTAATGAGCAACCTGCAAAATGGCTATGTTGTGCTCCAGTTATCATTTAGGGTCACCAATCTTATCAGTAATAAAATATATTACAATACCGCATTCTCTAAAGGAGAAATGGGTAATGCCGGTAACAGGGTAGCGGTAATTGATTCTTCCAATAATGGCACCGCAGCTGTTATTGATCCCAATGGAGATGGAGATCCGGGAGACTATATGGAAAATATTCCTACCCCATTTTATTTTGGTATTATTTTACCGGTAAGATTTATATACGCAAAAGCCGATAGAATCAGCAACAGCCTGCACAATATTAAATGGTCTATTGCGCCGCCACCAAACCCAGTCACTAAATTTGAAGTAGAGTACAGCACCGATAACAGCAAATGGCAATTGGCCGGTACGGTAAAAGGCGAGGCGGGAGTAAACAATTATTACCTCAATTTCCGGCCTTTCGAAAATACAACCACTTACTATCGCATAAGAGCTTACGAAACAAGCGGAGAAGATTACCTGAGCCAGGTTTTAAGTGTGAAAAACACGGATGACCAGCAGAAAATAAAGGTAACCCCCAACCCTGCTGATGCCCTTATTAAAGTGTACTGCGCCGACGATATTTTTTCTGATAAAAGAAGAATCAGCATCATTGATATAAGCGGCAAAAAAATATTTGATCAGCCTTACCAGGCAAAATATATGGAAGTTAACAGCACCAGTTTCCCCGAAGGATATTATGTGGTAAACGTATCAGATAAAAATAGTGTCTTCAGTACACAGGTGCTGATAAAGCATAAATAAAATATTGCGATGTTCATCAAAAGCTCTTTGCTTCATTCGTGCATAGAAGCCGCAATCCTAATTTGATTGCTATAAACGCACTACTAAATTGTTTAAGATCAAATGGCCTTCCACCCCGGGAGGCTATTTGTATATAGACTCCAATTTCATTTCACCGGGGCTATAGGGTTTTGCGCCGGGATGTTTAAGTGAGCTCGGCGGGCATCTGCTTCATGCTCAATGAACCACGCTCCAATCACTTTAAATATTACACGTTGCAACTAAAAAAGCAGTAGTAAGTTAGCAACCCCGTAATTTATTCCAAATAGTGTATGCTCGTTTATAAACTATCATCGAACCAAGGTTGGTGGTTATTACAAAAAAAGCCGCTCCTGCAACGGAGCGGCTTTACTCAATATGGTAAGCTTAATTTTTTATCTCTTTTTGCATTGGATTAATGTTACCCGATGCACCGCCACGTCCGGAACCGCTGCGGGCTTTAAACAATTGGAAACTGGTAGGCGTTTCTACAGCCGGCCACGTATTATTACTTGTATTAATGTCCGCCGTTTCTCTCATCGGATCCAATTTAATAGAGGCCACTTCTTTGTCTTTTACAAATGTCTTTACCACTTTGTTTTCATTCTTACGCCATACCTGGGCAGGTATGCGGTCAATTTGTTTACTGCTGTCTTTAAACGTCCACTCAATGATGATGGGCATTACCAAACCGCCTTTGTTGCTAAAGGTCAACTCGTACAGATTTTTGCCACCGGCCAAATCAGTTTTTTGCTGGTTGGTAAAAGTATCCGCCACAGCAACGGGGATGGTTATTTCAACCGGCGTAGTGTCAACCTTCGCAATGCCGCGATCGTAACGCCAGTAAAAATCCCGCAGGCTGGTATCTGCATCCGTAGCAAAATTGATCTTTTTATCTTCCCTGTTTCTTACTTTTGAAATATCTTCAAATGCATTTAAAAGAGGCTTTGCAATATTTTGTTTGATGGTATTGCCACCCACTTTTGGGTTACCACCATCCAGTGTTAATTTAGCCCATTTTACACTGTCTAAAGAGATATCGCAGGGGTCGGTACCGTAAAACCAGCCACGCCAAAACCAGTCAAGGTCTTCGCCGCTGGCGTCTTCCATGGTTCTGAAAAGGTCTGCGGGCGTAGGATGTTTAAAGGCCCAGCGTCTTGCATATTCTTTAAAAGCATAGTCAAATAAATTTCTGCCCATGATAGTTTCGCGTAAAATATTTAAACCCGTAGAAGGCTTGGTATAGGCATTGGGCCCAAACTGTATAATGTTTTCACTGTTGGTCATGATGGGCTCCAGCTGGTCTTTGGGTAACTTCATGTAATCAATAATTTTATAAGCCGCTCCTTTGCTTACCGGAAATTTATTGTCCCACAATTCCTCCGTTAAATATTCGCAGAAAGAGTTCAGGCCTTCATCCATCCAGGTCCATTGTCTTTCATCACTGTTGATGATCATAGGGAAGAAATTATGTCCCACTTCATGAATCACCACACCCAGCATACCATTCTTGGTGCCTTCGCTGTAAGTGCCATCTTTCTCACAACGGCCAAAATTAAAACAGATCATTGGGTACTCCATACCGTTGGCGGCCTCTAAACTTTGTGCCACCGGGTAGGGATAAGGGATGGTGAATTTTGAATAACTTTTAATGGTATGCGCTACAGCTTTTGTGCTGTATTTACGGTACAGGTTGTACGCCTCTTTACCATAGGCGCTCATGCACATTACTTTTTTACCTTCTACTTTTGTTGCCATGGCATCCCAGATAAATTTCCGGCTGCTGCCCCAGGCAAAATCACGTACCATGCCGGCTTTAAAGATCCAGGTTTTTGTTTGCGTCAACTTTTGTTTTTCTCTTGCTTTGGCTTCCTGTAGTGTAACAATTTCTGTGGGCTCGGTTGCTGTCTGGGCTTTTTGCCAGCGGGCAAACTGCGCAGGTGACAAAACCTGCTGGTAGTTTTGACCTTCACCGGTGGCCATTACTACATGGTCTGCGGGTACTGTCATGGCCACTTTAAAATTACCAAAGGTCAATGCAAATTCACCGCTGCCAACAAACTGGTGGTTCTGCCATCCCTGGAAATCGCTGTACACACAAAGGCGTGGATACCACTGTGTCATTGTATATAAATCGTTACCATCTTCCGGAAAATATTCATAACCGCCACGTCCAAACTCTTTCATGCGGTTGCTGATAAAATAATTCCATTCTATTTTAAAAATAAACTGTTGGCCGGGCTTTAATACCTGGGGTAATTCGATACGCATCATCGTTTTGTTGATGGTGTAATTGAGCGGTTTGCCAATGCCATCAGTTACTTTTAAAATATTATCCCCATATTCTTTATCTGTTTTTCCGCTAAGCCGTAAAAGGTCGTTTTCAGTCACACTCTTCGGCATGGTGTTACTTGTTTGGTAACCGGAATTGTTTTTAGTGCTGTGCTGGTTTTCATCCAGCTGTATCCACAAATAAGTAAGTGGGTCAGGCGAGTTGTTGAAGTAGGTAAGGGTTTCCTTTCCGTTTAATTTACGATTGGGTTCATCCAGTTCGCAAACGATGTCGTAATCGCAGCGTTGCTGCCAGTATTTTGGTCCGGGTGCGCCACTTGCCGTACGATATTCGTTGGGCGTTGGCAAAATGGTGCCTAATTGTTCAAAACGATTGCCATGGTTACTACCCGGATTGTTCTTAATGTCCTGGGCATAACCACTAACTGTAACCGCAACTAAAAGCGAGAGTGTAAGCAGGTGTCTCATCATAATGTGATTGTTTTTTTATAGCTGTTAAATCAATTCAATTGTATATATCCTATTTGGGCCATCGGTCAATCAGCATATTGGCTGATATCACAATGGCCAGTGTAGATAATCCCCATACCCACCATTTTCTTTCCAGTTTTAATGTATTAACCAACATGTAACTGATCAATAATATTAAACTAACTACGGCAATTTGTCCGGCCTCCAGGCCTATGTTGAAACCCAATAAAGGCCAGCCGATGGACTGGTTGGATGCCAACATAAATCGAATGGCATTGGCAAAGCCCATTCCATGGATCAACCCAAAAAATAAGGCTAAAAAATAATTTACCCTTAGTGATTTAGGCTGGTAGCCTTTTACAAAAAAATTAAATATGGCAGTAGCAAGAATGGTGCAGGGAATTAAAAACTCCACCCATTTTTCGTTAAACCGGATCACATCATTTACACTCAGGGCCAGGGTAAGCGAATGGCCGATGGTGAAGGCGGTAATTAAAACCAGTACCTGTCGCCAGTCCTGTGCCAGGTAAATGGCCGCCAGCGCCATGATAAATAAAATATGATCCAATGCATTCCAACTGATAATATGGTGCCAGCCTGTTTCAAAATAAAAAGCTACATCATTCATTTAAATCAGTTGGTGGTTTGCGATAGCTGGTAAACAAATTAATTAAACAGTTAAGGCAAATGGTATACAGCTTAACATATAATTCAGCCTTTCCGTTTTAATACCTTTAATAGTAGCTAATTTTGGTGTTCAAATATCTTTAATTGAATTGTAAACAGCTAATTCTTTGTTTAAATGGCATCTATACTGTATAAATGGTTACTTGTTTTTTCAATCAGTACTTTCACCGCTAAACATCATCCCATTTTTGTGAGTGTTACAGAAATCAATCACAACGCGGCCGCCAAAACGCTGGAGATAAGTTGCAAAATTTTTACCGATGATTTTGAACAAATCCTCCGGCAACAAAATAAAACAACCATTGATTTACTGAACCCCGCTGTAAAAAATCAGATGAACCCATTGGTGAATAATTATATTCAGCAGCATCTGAAAATATCGGCAGATAATAAAAAAGTGGCATTGCAATTCCTCGGTTTCGAGCAACAGGAAGAAGGCATCATCAGTTATTACCAGGTAGATAATATTGCTGCAGTTAAAAAAATTACGGTAACCAATACTATTTTATACGATACCAAGCCCCAGCAGATGCAAATCATTCATGTGATGGTACACGGGGAGAGAAAAAGCAGCCGGCTAAATAACCCCGATGAAGTGGCTGAATTTGTATTTTAAGGAGCGTAGAACATGCTCGCTGCAACCTGGCCCAGTTATTCCCTCTCAGATTTTTTTATTCCATGCCCGCGCTTATGATCAATACCGGTAATGTAAGTGCCATTAACTTTAAAAATTGCTGCTTAATTTCCTGAACTGCTACTAAGGCATAAAAATTGTCAGGAGTATTTTGATGAATGTTTTAGAGTCAGTAGAGGTTGCAGTTTGCACAATAATTTTATACGGGCATTGTGTAAATTTAATTTTATATTGTATTCAATAATTTTATATAATTTTTTTAACAGCTTTATATTTCCCTGAATATTTTACGCTTTAGAAAAATAATCCTGTATTAATTAATCCAACCATTGACTAAGTATTACCCAGGCACCGGCAAAATAAAAATATGGCTTTTTAGGCTGTTAACGGCCTTCGTGTTAGTATTGTGTTTACTGGTTTTGTTTTATGCATTTAACAAGGGGCCAAAAAATCAAATCAACAAGCAGGGAAAAGGGGTAAGTATTTTACAACTAAACGGTCGGTACAATTTTTATAAAAATGGTAAGCCATTCCTGGTAAAGGGTGGGGCAGGATTTACCCATATAAATGAATTAGTTAATGCTGGAGGTAATACTATTATCTGCTGGGATACGGCTAAATTGGTTAGCACATTTAAAGAAGCCGCAAAAAATAATGTGGCAGTTATAGTAGGTCTCGACATTCCTGGCGGAGACAACGCTGAGTTTTACAACAAAGACAGCAATACCAATTTACTATATAATAACTATAAACAAATTGTATCGCGATATAAAGATGAGCCCGCCTTACTGGCGTGGTGCCTCGGCAATGAGCTGGATATGCCACTGACATTTACAACGGTTCCTTTTTACAAAACCTATAACAAACTGCTGGGCACTATACATCAAATAGATCCCGATCACCCGGTTTCAACATCTACGATCAATGTGGCCAAAAGATACATTTTTAATATTCGCTGGCGGATACCCGCGCTGGATTTTATTTGTATTAATACCTATAACCGGATTAAATCAATTGAAGCCGATCTTGGTTTAATAAAATGGATTTGGAACGGGCCCTACTTAATTGGCGAGTGGTCGCCCAATGGCGGCTGGGAAGCCTCTTTAACCACATGGCAGGCACCAATAGAAAACACCAGCACAAAAAAAGCGGAGCAATACGCCGAATTTTATACGAAGTATATGCCCCGCAATGATCCCCGGTTTTTGGGCTCCATGGTTTTTTACTGGGGTAACCGGCAGGAGTATACCCATACCTGGTACAGTATTTTTAATGAGGATGATACCCCTACAGAAGCGCTCGAAGTGTTAAATGACTGTTGGAAAGACACGGTGACCAAACATCAGTCCCCCCGGCTGCAATATATGCTGGTAGATAAATTGAGCGGGGAGAGCAATATCATTTTTGCGGCGGGTACAACACACCAGGCAACTGTTTTTTTGGAGAAGCCGGCCGCTACAGATACCTTAGTATACCAGTGGCAAATTGTAAAAGAAGACTGGCAGCACTGGGGACTAACATGGGACAATTTTAAAAAACCTGCGGTACAATCTGGGCTGATGACAGATAGCTTACACAATGAAGTTAGTTTTAAAGCACCTGCCGGGGAAGGCCCTTACAGGATATTTGTAACTGTGAAAAATCCGGCTGGCTTTTGTGCTACAGCCAATACGCCCTTTTATGTAGTCCAATGAATTATAAATTAACCCCAATAGCGTCTCCGTCTGTAAAAGAAAAAATGGCCCTGCGGCTGATGATCCTGGTTGGGGTAGTCTCTGTGATATTTTTTCTATACACCTTATCGCAGCCCGGCAACATCAGTTACTACCCCTTGTATATTTTGTTGATGATTACCATGGTTTATTATTGTTTTAAATACCTGCACGAGTGGTATCATTATTTTTCAATTACCAGCCTGGATAAGCCTGTTACAACCAAAAAATATACTGTTGATATTTTAACAACGTATTGCCCCGGCGAACCTTTCGATATGCTGGAGCGCACGCTAACCGCCATTCAAAACATAACCTACCCGCATACTGCCTGGTGCTGCGATGAAGCCGATGATGCCGAAGTAAAACAATTGTGCCTGCGACTGGGTATACAGCACGTAACAAGAACTGATAAAAGAGATGCCAAAGCCGGCAATATCAACAACGCCCTGCAATTTGCAAAAGGCGAATTGTGCGTGGTATTGGATCCGGACCATATTCCGGCTCCCGAATTTTTAGACCAGGTAGTAGCTTATTTTGATGATCCTGCAATTGGTTTTGTGCAGGTGGTGCAGGCCTATTATAATCAACAACAAAGCCTGGTAGCAAAAGGAGCGGCGCAGCAAACCTACCAATTCTACGGCCCTATGATGATGGCCATGCAGAGCTACGGAACAGTACAAGCCATTGGTGCCAATTGTACTTTTCGCAGGGCTGCACTTGATTCAATTGGTGGCCACGCGAATGGCCTGGCAGAAGATATGCATACCGCCATGCAGTTGCATGCCAAGGGTTGGAAGTCGGTGTACGTTCCCGCTATTATTACCCGGGGCCTGGTTCCGGCAACCATGTCGTCCTATTACAAACAACAATTAAAATGGAGCAGGGGTACATGGGAATTATTGCTGGTAACCTATCCCCGGTTGTTTACGAAATTTACCTGGCGGCAAAAAATACATTATTTCACGCTGCCCTTTCATTACCTGCTGGGCTTTATTTTCTTCATTAATTTTTTAATTCCTGTCATTTCATTGTTTACCGGCTATATCCCGCTACAAATGGATGTGCTCAATTTTTTATTGGCTTCCGCTCCACTGTTTACGATGAGTATCCTAATAAGACACTATGTACAAAAATGGGTGGCAGAAGATAGCGACAGGGGCTTTCACTTTATCGGCGGCATTTTACAGATTGGCGCCTGGTGGGTATATTGTATCGGGTTTATCTATACTGTTTGTAGAAAAAAAGTGCCTTATATCCCTACGCCTAAAAATGACCATGACCCGCTGCCTTTTCTATTTAGCTTACCCAATATAGCGATCGCACTGGTTTCGCTGGCGGCCATAGCCTATGGCATCCGGTACGACTATAATCCTTATACCGTCTTCATGGTAGTGCTGGCGTTTATGCAGGTGCTTTTCATGGTTTTTATTCTCTTTGTTTCAGGCTATACCAGTGAAGCCAGCGTGGCCAGCGAGATTGCCATGCGGTTACGGCAACACACCTGGTTAATTAAAAAGGCACATGGGTTTTTACGAAATTATTCCCTGCCACTTTCAATGATATTAATTGTTGCGTTTGTACTTGCTTATCGTCAGCAACAAAAATTGCCGGATTTTTTACCACCGCCCCCGCCGGGATTGCAACTGTTTTACAAAGGGTTCAACCTGCAAAGCAAAGCAGAAAAAAATGCGTCGTCCAACAATTTTATTGCTTCGCTGCCGCAGCAACCGGGTGTGGCTATCATCGCTGCAACCATCCCCTGGGGGGCAGGTGAAAAAAACAGGCTGGATACCGGTTACTTTAACCAGGTGTACAACCATCATGCCTTGCCGTTACTGGTGTGGCAGCTTTGGCAAAACGACAGTGTAACCGGGGTTGCAAAAGACTCCGCGGTGATGCAGCATATCATACACGGAGATTACGATGTACCAATAATGGCTTTCGCCAACCAGCTCGCAGCATTGAACCAGCCGGTCTTTTTAAGTTTTGGAGATGAACCGGTCGGGGATAAATATCCACTTTTTTCATCCCCTGACAATAATCCGCAACAATTTATAAACGCCTGGCAATATATGCATCAGCTGTTCAGCAAAGCCGGAGCGGATAAAGTAGTGTGGGTTTGGTCTCCAAAAGATGCAGCCTCTGCAACAGGTTGTTTTCCCGGAAAAGGATTTACCGACTGGATTAATATACCCATCACCAACAGCAGTGGTGGTAATGTTCTTACCTTCGATCAGTTTTACCGGCCCTACCATCAGCTACCTGTTTTTAAAGCCGGTTTGCCGGTAATGATTAGTGGTGCAAACGTGAGCAACAATAATAACCTGCAATGGTGGAATACAGCCTGGGAGTTAATAGATACCGCGTTTACTGAGATAAAAAGCGTGGTGGCTGATTATCCGGTTGGTAATACAGCTACCCGCCAAAATGCCGCCATTGTAGCCATACAAAATAGCCTTTGGCAATATGCACCTGCCGCAAGCCTGCCCCTGTATACTACGTTTACAAAAACCAGCCCAATCAACCGCACCGGAAAAAATTACCAGCTACCTGCCGGTATTAAATGTGTTGAATACAACAAAGGATTTTACTGGTTCAGAAACAGGCATACGCTTAACCTGCGCACAATGCAGGCCGATGTAGCCGCTATGAAAAAAGTGGGCATCAATACCATTCAGCGGATCATGCCGGGTTTTTATGACAACAATCTGGGAAAAGTGTTGGCGGAAAATAACATCCGCCTGGTACCCCAGTTTAAAATAACTGCTACCATTGCTTTGATGAATGATAAAGTGCAATTGCAGCATCAAAAAGATAAAGTGCTAAATGTTGTTAAACACAACCTGGGTAATAAAAACATTGTTGCATGGAATGTAGGCGATGATGTATTGAGCAGCCTGGCCAGCCAAACCTTTTTGCCGGATTATTTTTATTACCGGCAGCGTTATGTTGAGTGGCTCAGCGATCTCTGTCGTCAAATTCGTTTAACAGATAGTATCCGCCCGATTGTAATGGATTTAAACTGGGATGAAAATGGCCGTAAGCGGTTTCATTATTACAAAGATTGGGTACCTGAAATAAATACTTATATGCTAACGGCTGATGCAAAATATACGACCGGCTTAAGTGAAACACTGGAACCCGGAATGGCCTGGGGTAAGGTAGCACCTGAATTATGGCCCTTGCTGCCAGCTATTCGTCAATCCGGAACGTTACCCGCCTGGCAGGATATTGAAAACACCAATTTCATAAGCCTGGATGGTTTGCTGGATATGCAGGGCAGAAAAAAGCAATGGTACAATACAGTAAGTAATACCTGGGCCAACACGCCAAACAGCCGATCGCCCCTGCCGGAAATAAAAATTTTGAAACCGGCGAAACTGGCTTTTGAAGGCGCCGTGTTAATATACCAGGTAATTGTAAAAGACAACAACCAATGGAAGCTGTACAACAACAATACGCCTGGCCTTACCTTTGAATGGAACCTGGTGCGGACAGATCAGTATGGCAACACCCTATTTATAAAAAAGGCAGGGGAGGGGCCTTCACTTGAGTTTACTATTCCTACTGAGCCACAATATTATAAGCTTACGTTGGAAGCTGTAATGGACGACCAGGTTAAGATGCTAGTCACCACCCTGAATACGCCGCTTGAATAATGCTAACCATTGCATCTATCAAAGAATCAACAAGTACGCTTTTTGAAACCAGGGATACTTCGCCACAGGCCAGGGAAATGATTTTGAAAGAGATGGGTGTATGAGTCAGCAACATCTTCGCCATAGTGGTTTGGAGTAATAAGAAGTATTTAAAAAATGCAATCCTCCCGCAGCGTGAAATAGTAAAAAAATCTCGTTGTCAAATACAAAGTCTTTTTTTTAAAATCAGGCAAAAAAATAGATACAAATAAATAGGTTTATAATGATATTTTACGCTATTTTCGATCGACCATCCAGATTATCCAAATCCTTTTGAGCAGCTTTTACACTTTAGCAACTGACATTTTATTATCCAACATTCACTAAAAAGCTAATTGCTTTTCTCTTATTTACACTTTAAATCTTTGAAATTTTATGCCCGTAAAGTTTTGGTGAAAAATGTATATTACCGGGTGTATGGTCATAACCTTTCAATCAGCTAAACAATATAAAAATAAAATTATTGTATGCAATATCAACATGCTATTCATACCGTTTTTCGCTAAAATTCATTGTAAAGATTGCTTCTGTATCCACCGAAAACTTCCTGCTGATAATTGAAAGATGAAAAAATTAAAAAATGATGGGGGATGTTGATATGAGAACAACATATTTTTCTTTTAGATGGAAAACTAACATGCACTTTACATCCCTCCGTAAAACAATATGCCTCACACTTATTTTTTTGCCAATTTTATTCGCTTTTGTTCCGGCTAAGGCGCAGGTGGCTCTTAAGAAAATACCAGGTTTGCCCACGAAAGAAATCTATGATCTTCATGTAGATAAGAAGGGTTATTTATGGATAGCCCATGGCATGGGTATCAGTCGGTTTGATGGTTTAAATTTTATTCAATTTGCCAATCCACTTATCACCGCCCTGGCAATGACTGATATTGTTGAAGACAAGCAGGGACGAATATGGTGCCATAACTTAACAGGGCAAATTTTCTATATAGAGCAGGGAAAACTTAATCTCCTGGCTTCGTATGATTATAAAAAAGAAAACCAGACTCCGGTGATGGTTTTATGTGGCGATGAAATACTGGTTACCAGCGAGGCAGGCCTTTTTATCTGCTCTACCGTCACAATGAAAAGTAGCTATATACCCATTGAAAAGATATATGGCGCCGGGCAGATTTCAATATCCGTTTTAGGGAATAAAGCGGTTATTTTAAATCACAGCGCATGGTATCTTTATCAGCAAAAATCTGGAATACGCAGACTGCGTCCGGATAATTCCGTGCAGATAGAAAAGGGTGATGAGGTAAGGTTACAGCGCACTTCTTACCTTAATACTATTTATTTAACTACCAATCCTTCTGGTACGCTGCAAACACTCGTGTTGCAAAAAGATAGCTTGTACAGGATTGGTAAAATGGAATATGGCGACTATATTAATTCCGTAACAGTAGATTCAAAGGTTTGGGTAAATACCCGGAATAAGAGTATCACTACTGATGGTTCGGAAGAAATAGGTGATTATAATATTACCAATGTGGTTACCGGTAAAGAAGGTAATACCTGGTACAGCAGTTTAAAGGAAGGATTGGTTGTTAATTTTCAACCTTCAAAATGGAAAAAAATAAAATTTCCCATAGACAAGGAAGATTTTGTGCGGTCATTGAATGTTAGTGATGGCTACTTTTTTGCCGGTACCCAACAAGGTTCGCTGATAGTAATGAATAGTGATACCAGTGTTGCGCAATGGAAATATAATTTATTCAATGGATTCGGCTCTATTGATCTTATCCGCCTTCTTAAAAATCACCAGTTCATTGTAGTTACTTCTACAAATTCGTACATAGTAAATCCACTGCAAAAAGAAATTGGCGATGCATTGCCCCTGAAATCCATCATTGATGTGGATTTTGATAACAATAGTTTATACCTGGCAACTTCCAATGGTTTCTATGTTCTTCCATATATTGATTCCCTGCTTACCTTGGCAGGTTGGAAGACAAGCATGCAGCAGCAATTTCCATTTTATCAATGGAATAAGCCTATCGATGATCCATACCTCATGTCATGGCAGCGCAGCCAGGCCATTCGCTTTGACAAGAATCACCGATCACTTTTTGTATCTACAAAAAACGGTTTGCAGCAAGTTACACGACAAGGCATCAAGGCATACCTTATTAACGGAAAAGAAGTGTATGTTTCCTCTTTATGTTATAAAAATTCCGTGTTGTATATAGCCACTATCAATGATGGCCTATGGATAAAAAAACAAAACGATTCATTAGAACATTTTACTACGGCCAACTATTTATTTTCCAACACCGTTGTTCGTGTAAAGGTAACAGGAGATCATTTATGGTTATTTGAAAATAAAGGGATGCAGGTATTCGATATTAAAAGTGACAGGATATTACCAATCGATCTTCCCAATATAAATGATGCGGATGTTTTTGATGTAGCAGAAAAAGATGGCTACGCCTATCTTACAACGGCGGATGGTATTTATAAAGTGCCTTTGACTGGTACAATTGAGAAAGGGGCACCCTTTGGCTACCTTGATTATGTGGTGGTTAATAATAAAGACACTTTATTTACAGAAAGTAATCAGCTCGGTCCTGACAAAAACGATGTACAATTCTTTTTTTCCTCCCCGGCATTTTATCGTCCGAATTCGATATCATTTAAATATCGTTTAATTGGCGACGATGACCATTGGCAAACCATGGAACCTGATGAACGGATGCTGCGTTTTTCATCCCTTCCGCCGGGCGTATACACATTTGAAGCACTTGCGGTAACCAAAGACGGTCTACAGCAGGAAACCCCTATAAGATTTCATTTTGTAATACTTAAAAATTGGTGGAGCCAATGGTGGTTTATTGTTTTAATAAATGTATTTATTATCGCCATTGTGTTTATTATTATTCGTAACAAAATCAATCAACGGTTAAAAGTAGAACTGATCCGGCGGGGAATCGCCAGTGACCTGCACGATGATATTGGCGCAACGTTAAGCAGCATCAACATATATGCAGAAATGGCACAGGAGGAAGTGGGTGAGAACGAACACGTGGAGCAAATACGGGAACACGTTAATGATACCATCTCGAGGCTCGATGATCTCGTATGGAGCATCAATCCAAAGCACGATAGCATGGAACAATTACTGCAGCGCATGCAGTACACTTCCGTTTTGCTGTTGGAAGCAACCGGCGTACAATGTCTTTTTAATTATGATAAAAAAATGCTGGATATTAAACTAAACCTCGCTGATAAAAGAAATGTGTACCTGCTTTTTAATGAAATGGTAAACAATGTAATAAAGCATGCGCAATGCCGCATTTGCCATATCAATATTGATTACAATCGACCCTACCTTATATTAAGTGTTACAGACGATGGCATTGGCTTTGACACAACCCGCGGTAAGCAGGGCAGGAATGGTTTGGAGAATATGAGGTACCGGGCCGAAAGAATGAAGGGGAATGTTCAGATCAATTCAACTCCTGAAAAAGGCAGCAACATAGTGGTACAGCTAAAAGTAAAATAAGCGGGAAGCAGCTTATAAAAACCTGCTGCAATTTATATTTAGAATTAGTCGTTTACTTCGCAGATATATGCTGGGTGCGGCCTCGAATAAAAATTTCAGCCTTTTTATTCGCAGCCCCGTCCGACTGGCGTCAGCCGGGCAGGCTTGATTTTTTTTGTTTTTTTATCAAGAAAAAAAAGAAAATAGGGTTTTAAATAATAGACTAAAGGCTTTGCGAAGTAAGTGCCTGATTCAATTTATTTTTATAGAATGATTAGATTAGCAATTATAGAAGACAATCGTGTTTACCTGAACGCATTGGAAGCATATTTAAATAAAATACCCGACATAGAGCTGGTACATCTTGCAGGAAACCTTCAATCCATGCCGCTCTTAATTGTGGCAAAACCAGATGTCGTGATCATGGATATTGACCTTGGAACTGAATCGGGTATAAAAGGCGTACAGGAAATAAAGAAAGCTTTACCAGGCACAGGTATTTTTATGTTGACAGTATTTGATGATGAAGAAAAAATAGTGCAATCCATACAGGCCGGTGCCGCAGGTTATTTATTAAAAAAAGATTCACCGAAAAAGATCGTAGAGGCCATTCGAAATATTTATAAAGGGGAGGCATCCATTAATAGCCAGGTAGCCCTTACACTGATCAATGCTTTTCCAAAATCCTCCGGCTACACGCCCGATTTTAATAAATATAATCTCACCAAAAGAGAAACCGAAATTGTGCTGTTATTAATTGAAGGACTTTCCTACAAGCAAATTGCCTCCCGGTCTTTTATCTCCATGGCCACACTGAATACGCACATCCGGAATATTTACGATAAGCTTGATCTCCATTCGAGAGCTGAAATTGCAGCCAAATTCCGTCCCTGAAAAATCATATATATATATGACACAACGGATGTATAATTCAACCATCTTTGTGCATCATAAACCATTTTCCCGCCATATTTATCCCATTCTTGTGAGCCACCAGCATATCTTTTTCCCTTAAGATTATATCCATCATTTACCTAAAAATCGTTTGTTTTACTTTGTAATTGCCTTAATGTATTGAGATTTCACACTGTGATTCCATAGTGCAATTGTATCCGCCCTTTAATAACCCAACCGTTTAAATCCAGCATTTTTTTCGGTCTGCATTTCATTCAATCACCAAATTGTTTTTTATGAAAAAAAATTACCTATGCCGTATATCAATGCCTCCGTAGTTATTCCCAAAATTTTACACTCAAATTCAAAACAGACTTCTAATCTTTAAACTAAAACTAATCATCATGAACCTATTTACCTTTTTTAAAAAGCGGCCGCAAAAAATGTTGCTGTCCCGGCTGTTGGGCATTCTTTGTTTTATTACAACAATGATTGTTAGCAACCCTGCCTTTTCACAAATTCCCATCAATAATTCCTTTACGCCCGCAAACTGTGGCAATGTTAATTGTACCTCCAGTGATGTTAGGGTGATAAGTGCTTACTTATCCGGGCCGGGCGATATGCCAATTGATTGCAGTATTGCGGGTCCTTTCGCCAATGCAGAATTACACCTGATTGTATTCTCCAACACACAGCGTATAGGGGTTTCAATCAGTGGCACACTCAATATTAACGGTGTAGCAACCCAGGTTTTGTTTGCCAATTGTTTTACGGGTATTACCCTTAACAATGGCGGAAACAATAACCTTAAGGTGATAATTCCTCTACCTGCCGCAGTATGCGGTGACGGTTTTTCTCTAACAGATCTCTTTATTTCGTGGGGGGTAGGCCAAACCGATTTTTGTGATGGCAGTACAGCGGGACATTGCCCTGAAACAAAAGCCAAATGCAGGTATGTACCAGGTGAAACTATACCAGTTCCGGTTAAATTAGAAGTTGATTTTAGTTCATTGGCAGGTGATTGCAGTAAAGAAGGTAATTCAAAAACTTTTGTGTTTACTCCCCAGGTTGTTACGTCACAAAATTTACAGTTCCCGCTTGATTTTGCCTGGGATTTTGGTGATGGTACTACAGCTACTTCCCATGCAGGGAGTTTATCAGCTGCAGACCTTGCAGCAGCAGCAGTTACTCATACCTATGCATTCGAAAATACTTACACAGTTACTTTGGTCGGATCAGACCAGTCACCCGTATTTAGTGTAACTTCCATTCATCCCGTATTAGCAGTTTCCTGCTGTACTTTGGGAGCACCAACAAGTGGTGGAGACCAGACAGGATGTGAAGGACAGACCCTGACTGCCACCGCGACAGGCGGAGCAGGTGAAACCATAACATGGTTTGATGCAGGTGGTAACGAAGTAGCGGACCCGTCTCTGAGTTCGGTTGGTACTGTTACTTACTATGCTGAATCATCAACATCAACTTGTGTTAGCCCAACCAGAACACCAGTGAAATTGACGATTAAAGCAAAAACTGTTACTACATTTGACGCCATTGAGCCAGTATGTAGTGGAGCAACCATTACGTTGCCTGGTAGCTCAAAAGAAGGAATTCCCGGTACATGGAGTCCTGCGGTTAATAATACAACAACTACCGAATACACATTTACGCCGGATGCCGGACAATGTGCTACTACAGCAAAATTAACTGTTACGGTAAATGAAAAGACTACCCCTACTTTTGATGCCATTGGGCCAATATGTAGTGGAGGAAGCTTTACACTGCCAGCAAGTTCAATGAATGGAATTCCGGGTACATGGAGTCCTGCAGTTAATAATACAACAACTACCGAATACACATTTACGCCGGATGCCGGACAATGTGCTACTACAGCAAAATTAACTGTTACTGTAAATGAAAAGACTACCCCTACTTTTGATGCTATTGATCCAATATGTAGTGGCGGAACCATTAAATTGCCAGTTATTTCAAAAGAAGGTATTCCGGGTACATGGAGTCCTGCTGTTAATAATACAGCAACTACCGAATACACATTTACCCCGGATGCCGGCCAGTGTGCTACTACAGCAAAATTGACAGTTAGTGTAAATGAAAAGACTACCCCTACTTTTGCCGCCATTGGTCCAATATGTAGCGGAGGAAGCTTTACATTGCCGGCAAATTCAATAAATGGAATTCCGGGTACATGGAGCCCTGCTATTAGTAATACAACTACTACGCAGTATACATTTACGCCTGAGGATGGCCAGTGTGCAACTACGGCAACGTTAACTGTTATGGTAAATCCATTGCCACCATGCGCTATCACTGGTGCAGCTTCAGTAACACTTGGCGTAAATGCATCTTTTAGCGGTCCCGCCGGATCTTATTCCTATCAATGGGCCATGTCCTCAAATACAAGTGGCGCTTCATTTGTCAACGGAGTAAGTACAGGCTCGCCGGTAACTGTAACAACAACTACTGTAGGCTCTTATATTTTATCTTTGACAGTTACAAATACCATCACTCATTGTGTAGCTCAATCTTGTTCTAAAACAATTACTGTTGGCCCAAGTGGTCCTGCGTATACTGCTACCCAAGGTTTTTATGGCAATTTGGGGGGTAAGTTTTGTGTAAAAAATACTACTTATATATCAGGTACCAAGGGCAATGTGGATGGCCTAATAGCAACCAGTATTAAAAATATGCCTGGTCAGCAATTAAAATTAGGTATCGCAGCTAACAACAAGACCTTTACATTAGGTGCTACTTCAACAGAAGATAAAAATTTAATATTGTATTTGCCTGCCGGACAAACAGCTACAGTAATAACCGCAAACACGGTTAATGCGTTTTTGAACAATACAAATATGTTAGCAGGTGCTGGTCAAAACCTTCCCAGGTTGTATAATAAGAAGATATCTGATGTACTGTTAGGACAGGCAATAACATTAGACCTTAATATTTATATACCTGGAAATACTTTAGGAAGTTTTGTGCTGAAATCCGGGTTTCTGACTACACAAAAAATGGACCCCAACAGTTGTGCATCGCCGACTCTTTTAGCCTGTTCAAAAGACGGCACTTCTATAAGCAGTTTGCAAATTTCTACCAGTGCTGGTTTGAACGCCTGGATAACAACTGCTCCGGAAAAAACAGCCAACGACCTACTTAATCTGGCCAGTTCTGCTTTAGGCGGAGGTGCGCTTCCTGCTGGCGTTACTTTATCAGATATCAATTATGCTGTTGATGTCATCAACAGATCATTTGATGGCGGAAGGTTCTTCCTTGGCTATTTCCCTTCAGCAAAATCATGTACTGTGTTGCCTGCTGCAAGAATCGCTGATTTAACTGCGATGGATCAAAAGCAAGCCGTAACCATCCTTTCAGCAACTGCCTATCCAAATCCATTTACCGACAGGGTGAAATTCTCCATTGTTTCTCCTGTATCCGGTAAGGCTTCACTGGATGTGTACAATATGATGGGACAAAAAATCAAGACTGTTTACAACGGCTACTTGTTTGCCAACAGAACACAGGTAATAGATTATAGCATACCTTCTTCTGTTAAGGGTGCTTTGATTTATACGCTGCGGGTAGGTGATAAGCAAGTGAACGGAAAAGTAGTACAGATGAAATAAGAAGTATTAGAGGTAAATTATGCTAAGGCTGCCCAACCGGGCAGCCTTTTTTATAAAACTGAAAATACAATCTGCAACACAACCATGTTAGAAGTATACAAAATAAACGCCCGGTTAAATAATCTACATAATTGAATTATGAGTTATTTTTACGCTAAATCAAAACAAGTTGCGCAGCAAAAAAAATATTTTTTATTCCGGTATATTTTTGTGCCTCTGCTGTTTAAGTGCCTGCCAAAAGCAAGATGCCAGCGGTAGTAACTTTGAATATAACACCCTGGGCACCGCCGCCCATGCCTTGCTAAACGCTGCGCCCTATACGGTTTTGCAAATACAACTGCATTACATGCCCGGCTACCAGCCGGATACACCAAGTGTAAACAACCTGCTGCGGTTTTTAAACAGCTACCTCAACAAGCCCGGTGGCATACACGTAATGCAACAACAAATTGCGGCCAGTGGTAAAACAGTATTATCGTTGAGCGACATTGTAAAAATTGAAAATGACAACCGAACTTTTTTTACGGCGTATAAAACCATCACGGTGCATATACTCATCACCGATGGGTATTACAACCTGCCCGATATTTTTGCTACTTCTTACTGGAACACTTCCCTCTGTGTATTTGGCAAAACCATTCATGATAATTCCGGCGGGCCGGGGCAGGTAGACCGGTCTGTTTTACTGACCACCATTTTTGAACACGAGTTCGGGCATTTGCTGGGGCTGGTAAACCAGGGCTCGCCCATGCAGGCCAGCCACCTGGATGTGGCCAACGGTGCCCATTGCGATAACAGCAACTGCCTGATGTATTACGGTATAGAAAGCTATGCGAACGGTAATTTTGTTCCTGAACTGGATGCCAATTGCAGGG
>JBBQWL010000005.1:0-184889 GCA_038210625.1 Chitinophagales bacterium
AATCAATGCAAAATTATATACCCCTTTTACAAGGTTGTTTAATACTGTTGAAGAAGCATTACTGGTAGCAATTGTTACACCGGCGGGTCCGGATATTTTGGTCCATGCATAACTTGCAATAGTACCATCCGCATCTGTTCCGCTTCCTTTAAGTGTTACTGTATTTACAGGCAGGGTAATGGCTTTGTCCGCACCCGCATTGGCAACAGGCGCCCTGTTAATACTTGAAGTACTAACCACAATCTTAAGAGAATCTTTTGACTTTGCGCCTTTGTTATCAGTCACAACCAGTTCATAATTATACGTTCCCTGCACCAAGTTGCTTACAGATGTAGTGGGCGCATTTGCAGTGGCTATGGTGCCGCCTGCCGGGCCTGATATTTTGGTCCATAAATAACTACTAACAGCTCCATCCGCATCGGTTGCGGTACCAGTGAGGGTTACCGTATTTGCCGGAAGGGTAACTGTTTTATCGGTACCCGCATTTACAACAGGCGCCTTGTTGGTAGTTATTGCAATGGCAGTTGATAGATTAACAACTACTTTAACTGTATCCTTTGCAGCAGCCCCTTTGTTATCTGTTACCGTCAATACAAAATTATAAGTGCCTTGCACCAGGCTATTTAATGCAGTTGAAGCCGCATTGCTGCTAACAATAGTTCCGCCCGTTGGACCTGCTATTTTTGCCCAGGCATAACTGCTGATGGAGCCGTCTGCATCAGTGCCACTGCCACTCAGCGTTAAGGTATTAACCGGAAGCGTGATTGATTTATCTGCACCCGCATTGGCTACCGGTGGTATATTGTTACTAACAGCAGCGCCATTGTCAAACAATAATTTTGACCCCCAGGCCGGTATCGTGGCTGAGTTGTTGTAAATATTTCCCTGTGCATCTTTTTTGCTTTGTCCGGCAAAATTGTACACGACAGGATTATTGGTTGCATTATATTGAAATACATGCGGCGCTGTACTTAACACAACACTGTGCGCATCACCGTTGATATAGCTTTGCCACTGCGTAAAATTTGCGGCTGGCGGATCAACAAAAGTACCCCCTGGAGTTAAATGATAATACCAGTCAAATGAAGCATTTAAATCGTTTCTGTAATAGTTGCTGTCCCAGGTATCAATTGCCTGTATATCCGCTTGTATATCGATAGTAACAGGATCATTTAACTGACCGTTCCAATAAAAAAAATTGCTCACCGAGGGATAACTAATATTTTGAGTCATCCTGTTGTATCTAACGAGTTGTCCGGGGTTGTCAGAAGTATTCGGAAATCTTGCCACATAAACGGAGACAGGCACCTCGAAGAACGTGTTGCCGGTAACAACGATATTTTGACCAGAATTATTTAATAAACCGCCGCCATCTTCGATGGATACAGTATTGTTTAAATAAACAACGTTATTAGTGCTTCCATCATTATAAATTCCCCATGTACGGGCGTCATTTTCAGTGCGACCCTGCCTGTTACCAATGCCATTTAATACAATATTATTCCGGACGATCCGGTTTACTTTTGTCTTTTCAGCATAAGTATAAATACCCCCTCCATCATCCAGCTTCATATTATGGTGGTTGACAAAATTGCTCTCCACAACAACGTTTGAACCTTGCCAATGAATGCCATTAAATCCGACTGAATCTATTCTGTTTCCCGAAATAATTGCATTATCGCCGTCTTGATTAATACCCCCATAGGTATTTCCTTCGCCACTATCCCCCATCCCCTCAAACAATCCAACATGACGGATAGTGTTATTTTTAATTGTAGTGAGTGAAGAAGAGGATAAGCCAAGTTGCTGAATAGCATTATTCTGAATATTTGTTATCGTATTGCCGATAGTGATTGAGTTGGTAATATTCCACATGAATATGCCATTGTAACAGTTGTTAATAGTACATTGGCTGACAGTGATATTAGATCCATTAAATGCATTGACGGCCGCACTGTTCGCCCCTTCAAAAGCTATATTGCTAATAGAGATATTTGAATATGCTTTGGTAGCGGTTCCCCCCATGTAGCCAGCTACACCGCAATCCAGCAATACGTTTGTGTTTGAAGCCTGAACATTGTATGTTGAGGGATCATTGCTGCCAAAGTAGACATATAAATCTTTTGTATCTTTATCCAGAAACCACTCTCCAAAACTATCGAGTGTGTGTAAGTCATCTGTTACAAAGTAACCATAACCCGCCATGCCGGGTGAATTGACAATTCCTAAAGTGCCAACGGCTTTATTGTAATTTAATGTGCCACCGTTGTGTGCTGTAACCGGGCATAGATTGATAACGTAACTATATGCTTTCATTGCGAGGGTAGCACCCGTCCAATTGTAGGGCGAGGTTGAAAGCTGTTCGTCCGTTATAGAAGAATTGCTACCATCAAAACTTTCATAACTCAACCACCCGCCGTCGCTATCATTGTAATTCGGATATCTGCCCTTTCTTTGCTGTACTCCGTCAATCAAAATAATTTTAAGTGCGCTGCTTGCTCCGGACACATTTGCTTTCCAAATTCCATTGCCGGCATCTACCCAACTACTAAGCTGGGTGAACCCGCTTATAATTGGTAATGCGCCGGTACCGTATGCATCGAATGATACATCATTTCTATTCACCACAACTGAACCATAAAATACGTCGCCCCTTTTTAATAAAATAACATCGCCTGCAGCAAAAGATGATTGGTTTATTTTCGCCAACGATTGCCACGGCGTATTGATTGTTAAACCATCATTTGAATCATCGCCTGATGCAGAAACGTAATAACTGTTAGCATTTGAAACCGCAGTACTAAATAACCAAAAAATGAGCAATGAAATGTGTTTCATATAATTTGGATTTGGATGGATATTGACTTTGCCCCTGACACTTTATTATTATAAGAGTGCGTGCCTTTCACAATTGACTTTCAAAAATTCATGGAAAAAAATCATCAGAAAAGTCAGCAATTTGGTAATACTTGTATACGTTGCAAAAACTTACGGGCGCAGGATAATAAGTTGCTACGATATTTGAGCAGTCTTACTTTATGATAAGGGCATACCTCTCCCTGGCCGCACGCTACAGCACCTTGTAAGCTTTTTTTATAAAGGAAGTTGTATCAATACATCTCCGCACATATCTGCGAAAGCAGGCATGCAGGGTGATCTATCTGCAGAACGCCTTAGTATACCTAAGCAACCGGCACTAATAGCCCATCTTGCTACCGGGCAAATCTTCTGCCTGATACCGATAATGGTTACTGCAAATTTTTAAAAAAATAAAATAACGGGAAATGATTGTTGGAAGAATGGTCATAGTAATTGGAATAAAAAAAATTAAAAACTAAAAATATACTAACGGCTTTTTGCAACAACCATACCATTCTATTTTATTTGGGGATAAACTTTTTTAAATTTGATATACTTTTTTTTCGGAAAATTCGTGTATCGATGAACTGCTATTAACATCCCTAGCCTTATACAACATACGCTGGCACTTAATTTCAGGCCATACACATAACAATAGTGCAAATCTATTATCAATGGAATGCACTGTTCAAACTGGTGAGGCATTCTAATTAATTACACTATTCGCACCAAGAGGAAAATTCAATCTATCTACTCAAATCATTGCATAAGTGAAATCATTTAAACCTTTTGTAAAAATTATTTTCAAGAACGTTGTTTCTTTCAAATAAAAAATGAACGCTTATGATCATCGACTCATGGACAAATGCAACTAAATATTTTCGCTACATCCCTTTGTTTGAAAGGGCGTTTAATTATATCAGCAACGCGGTACTTCATTCAATTCCTGCCGGAAAATATATTGTTGATGCGGAGAATATAAAAGCAATTTTTTACTCCACCCGGTGTGAACGAAGAAAAATCCATTGACTAATTTGAGTGCCACAACCAACACATCGACATACTGGTTTGTATAAGTGGAAAAGAAAAGTTTTTGAATTACAGGTGATATTTACTGATCGGTATTCATTCTGCTGATAGCCGAAAGACTATAATGTAAAAAATAAATATAACGTCGGAAGGTATCTCTTTTCGTCTTTAACCTAGATTCATTTATTTTTTTTACCCTATCGCGACAACCATATTGATGTAGCGTATGTTGGAAATATTATTTGCTCTTGTATCAATTAAAAAGGCAATGATTTTTATATCACTGCCTTTTTAACTTAACTATGAACAGCTTATATGTTACCATCTGCCCATGTTGAGTTTGATTACTTTGGTGCTGCATGTTTTGCCATTTGGAAATACAGCCTGCACTGTGTAGACGCCAGTTAGCAAATTCGAAAGATCTAATCTTAGATGATTATTGCTTCCGGAGATCTTGTAGTTTTGCCTGGCTACTATCTTACCCGTCGAGCCAATTACCAATACCGAAATACTGTTTATTTCTTTAGAAGCAATGGTATTAATTTCCAGGTTGGCTATATTCATTACCGGATTTGGATAAACCCTCATACTATTGTTATTGCCTGAGTTATCGGCTTCAACTATTATACTGACTGTGTCTTTAGCACTATTTCCTTCGCTATCCCGCACAGTAAATTCGTATTTGTAATTTCCCTTCGATAAATTTTTAACAGTAGTGAAAGCGCTGCTTGAATCAACAACGACTGCAGTTGCAGGGCCTTCTATTTTTGTCCAGGAGTACCTTCTGATAGATGTATTGGCTATTGTAGCAGTGCCGCTGAGCGTTGTAGTAGTTGTTGGAAGCAATACAGTTTTACTGGTTCCGGCATTTGTTATCACTATTTTATTGGATGAGCCGATTACGGTTACCTGCATGGTGTCTTTTCCGTAAAGTCCTTTATTGTCTTTTACAATCAAAGCATATTTATAAATTCCTATTGCAAGATTTTTTATCGTAGTAGAAGATGCATACGCCGTAACAATTCTGCCGCCGGATGGCCCGCTTATCTTTTCCCAGGTATAGCTGGCAATTATGCCATCCGCGTCTTTACCACTGCCCGAAACTGTTACTGAATTTGTTGGAAGCGTGACAGATTTATCGGCACCGGCATTGGCTACAGGCGCCTGGTTGATGGCAGGGTAAACAGTAACCTGTAGTGAATCTTTTGAAGTAGCGCCACTGTTATCTGTAACCGCCAACGCAAAAACATAGGTACCCTGTACAAGATTACTAACTGAAGTGGTGGCTGTAGCGGGCGTAACAATCGTTCCATTTGCAGGGCCTGCTATTTTTGACCAGTTGTAGTTTGCAATGGTACCATCCACATCCGTTCCACCGCCCGAAAGCGTTACTGAATTTGCGGGGAGCGTAACGGATTTATCGGCACCTGCATTAGCTACAGGAGCCTGGTTGATGGCAGCATAAACAGTTACCTGTAATGAATCTTTTGATATTCCACCGTTATTATCGGTCACAATTAGTTCAAATTTATATATGCCCTGAACAAGATTATTCAATGCCGTTACAGCAGCGTCTGGAGTAGCAATAGCCCCAGTTGCAGGGCCTGCTATCTTTGACCAGGCATATTTCGTAACTATTCCGTCTGGATCTGTCGCCGATCCGGTTATGGTGGTAGTAGCAGTAGGTAATGTAATTGACTGATTGTTACCAATGGTTAAGATTGGTAAAATGTTAGCAACAGATCCGTTATCAATTAAAATTTTCGAGCTCCATGCTGGTATTACTGCAGAATTATTATATACTTTTCCTTGTGGATCTTTTTTGCTGAATCCTATGAAGCTGTATGTAATTGCCGAGTTGCTTGCATTGTACTGAAATGTATTTGCAGCTCTGCTTATTGTATCGCTATTTACATCACCGGCAATAAAGCTGCGCCAAGATGCTAACGTGGTGTAGATATATTCGTTAAATGTGCCGCCAGCAATGTCATGGCTCCATACTTTCCATTGCTTAGTAGAATTTAGCTTGTAATAATTACTATCCATTGTTCCAATGGCCTGTATATCCGCCTGAATCGTAATTGGAGTCGGTTGATTTAATTGGCCATTCCAGTAAAAAAAATTCGTTTCAGTTGGATAAATTATGTTTTGGCTTATTCTTAAATTTCTGACAAAATAACCCGGGGATGCTGCGTTATTCGGATATCTCGTCATCCATATACCAATGGGTGATCCGTAAAATGTGTTACCGGTAAGCGTTAAATATTGATTTGAGTTGCCTAAAAAATCGCCTGCATCTTCAAACGCAGATGTGTTATTTGAATAGATAATATTCCGGCTACCACCATCTGCATAATAAGCATAAGTGCGGGTATCATTTTCAGTACGGCCCTGCCTGCATCCCATCCCATTTATTACAATATTTCCATCCACTACCCTGTTTAATTTTGATTGCTCATTATAGGTATATATACCGCCGTAATCATCTAATTTCATTCCGTGGTGGTTAACAAAATTATGCTGCACAAGTACATTGGCGCCCTGGAAGTGAATACCGGATAATCCCACAGAATCTATAATGTTGCCGCTTATTGTAGTATTGTCACCTCCCTGATTTATGCCGCTGTATGTGCCACCTTCGGAACTACTCCCCATCCCTTCAAATAACCCAACATTCCGAATTGTGTTATTGGTAATAGTTGTTGGTGAAGATACCTGCCCATCCTGATAAATGGCATCATTCAACACATTTGTGATGGTATTTCCAGTACTGGTTGAGCCTGCTACATTCCAAAAGAAAATACCATTATAGCAATTATTTATTGTACAACCGCTAATTGAGTTTGACGATCCGTTAAAGCTATTATAAGCCGTCATATTTGCCCCTTCAAAATCGATATTGTTAACTGATATATTAGTATAAGCAGTTGTACTTACACCACCCATATATCCACCGACACCGCAGTCAAAAAGCACGTCCTTAATTGCAGCCTGAACTGTATAAGATGTCGGGTCATTGCTGCCAAAATAAACATAAAGATCCTTCGTTGTTTTGTTCAAAAACCATTCGCCAAAAACATCCAGTGTACGCAAATCATTTTGAATAAAATAACCATACCCCGGAGTACCATTTGCGTTCGTGGCAAATAAATCTGTAGCGTACGCGTAGTTTAGTGTATTACCACTTTGTGAAGTGATTGCGCAATGATCAATCACATAACTGTATTTTTTTAAGGCTACTTCCGCACCTGTCCAATTGTTTGATGACAGGCTGGTTAATTGGTTGTCAGTAATACCCGGAGAGACTGTAACATTTTCATAACTCAGCCATCCGCCGTCTGTACGATTATAATTGGGCCACCTTCCCATTCGCTGCATTTGACCGTTAATTGTTACCACTTTTAAACTATTGCCCGCAGCAGGTAAATTGCATTTCCATATGCCGCCGCCCTGGCTTGTCCAACTTGTGAGTGCAGCAAAACCGGAAACAACTGGCAATGCACCTGTACCATAGGCATTAAAAGAAGTATTGCTTCCTGATACGGTTATACCTCCAAAGAATGAATCACCACGTTTGAACAAGACTACATCGCCGGAAGCAAAAACAGTATTGTTTATTTTGGCTATTGTTTGCCATGGTGTAGAGGTGGTTAACCCATCATTCGCATCGTTTCCCGTGGCAGATACATAATAATTTTTAGCCTGCAAAGAAAAGGAGAACAATAACGAAAGTGTAAGGGATAGGAATGATTGAATTGCTTTCATGGGACGAGGTTGGGATTTGGATTTTAAAAATGATATAACTTTTCCAGCAACGAAAGTGGCGAAGTGGTAAAAGATATTTTCTACGAAAAAATTACAGGAACAACATGCCGGAATAATCAACAGCTCATAAGCCTTCCAGGCCGGGGATTGCTTAGACTGCTTCGGATAATTACCAGCGAGCGTATGTAACAATTACTGCCCTAAAACGCATTTCCACTATTTATTAGTGTTAGAATATGTACTAGAAATACTTCGGGAAACACTTACTACCATAGGTGTAAATGATGATATGAGAGTGGGTCCTTTTTCTGCCCGGTTAATATTTTTTTTTCACACTTCCTGCACCATTGTATTTTTACTGCTATCTTTAAAGAGCTTGTTATTATGTGCACTTTTCGGTTATTGTCTTTACTTCAGGGTAATCAGTCCGAAATATTTCGGCGAGTTGAAGGGCGGAAAATTTCATTGACTAAATATTAGCAACAACTATGATAATAGATTTACTGGCGAACGCTCCTGCATATATTTGTGTGCACCCGCTTTTTGAAAAGGCATTTGCCTATATTAACGGCATTGACATCAACGATGTAGACCCGGGCAGCTACACAATTGAAAAAGGTACAATAAGGGCAATTTTTTCTGAACAGATTGGCGTTACCGAAGCTGACTCAGTGAGAGAATTTGAATGCCACAATCAGTTCATCGATATTCAGTTTTGCATCAGGGGAAGAGAGCGTTTTGGCTGGCGCCCGAGAGGAACCTGTGTTCAACCGGTAGGCGAGTATGATGCCGAAAAGGATGTTTTAATATATAATGATCAACCAACTACTTTTTTTGAATTATGTGCCGGGCAGTTCGTTATTCTATTCCCGGAAGATGTGCATGCGCCGCTGATTGCTGCAGATGATAAGCCAATAAAAAAGCTGGTAATTAAAGTGCTAAAATAACTCCCGGATTTACCATCCAAAGTATTCCTTCGCATTGTTAAAGCAAATGTTTTGAATCAATTTCCCGGTCCATATGGTATCATCGGGTAGTTCTCCATTTTCGATTTCTTCGCCGATGATGTTACATAGAATTCGTCTGAAATATTCGTGCCGCGGATAACTCATAAAACTGCGACTGTCTGTGAGCATGCCAATAAACTTGCTCAGCAGGCCCATATTGCTCAACGTTTCAAGTTGCTTTGTAATACCGTCTTTTTGATCTAAAAACCACCAGGAAGCGCCATATTGCATTTTCCCGGCCACACTACCATCATTAAAGTTACCTGCCATGGTAGCCATTAATTCATTGTCTGCAGGGTTTAAATTATACAGTATGGTTTTCGCCAGTTGATTGGTACTGTCAAGCTTATCAAAAAATTTAGATAACTGTTTTGCCTGCGAAAAATCACCAATAGAATCCCAGCCGGTATCTGCGCCAAGTTCTTTCAGCATCCTTGAATTGCTATTTCGCAGTGCCCCAACGTGGTATTGCTGCACCCAGTTTTTTTCATGATCCCACAAAGCAAATTTTACCAGCATGGCTGATTTAAATTTTATATTTTCTGGTTGTGAAATGGCTTCGCTTGAAGTAAGCTTGCGGAATATATTTTTTATTTCGGCATCGTTGTAATCAACAGCGTATAATTGCTCCAGCCCATGATCGCTGATGGTACAGCCCATTGTTGCAAAAAAATCATGGCGAGTTTTAAGGGCATGCAAATAGTCATCCCAGCTGGCAATTAAAATGCCTGATACTTCCTGCAATTTATTTACGTAATTATTAAAGGTTTCCACATCATCCACGTTCATTGCCTTATCGGGTCTGAATGCAGGCAACACTTTAATCTCAAACCCATCTGCGCTCAATTTCCGGTGATGCTCCAGGTTATCTGTAGGATCGTCAGTTGTACAAAGTACTTTAACATTCATTTTACGCAACAGGTTTCTTACAGAAAATTCGGGCGTTTTTAATTTGGCAGTACATTCATCATATATCGCCCTTGCTGTTGCCGGCGAAAGAATAGTATCAATATCAAAATAACGTTGTAATTCAAGGTGGGTCCAGTGATACAACGGATTGCGCAATGTATAGGGAACAGTAGCCGCCCATTGTTCAAACTTTTCATAATCGCTGGCATCGCCGGTAATGAATTTTTCATTTATTCCGTTGGTTCGCATCGCCCTCCACTTATAGTGGTCGCCGTACAGCCAAAGCTGGGTAAGGTTTTCAAAGTTGATATCATTGGCAATTTGTTCCGGTGACAGATGATTGTGGTAATCAATAATAGGCATTCTTTTTGCAAAGTCGTGATACAGCTTTTGTGCAGTTGCATTTTTAAGCAAAAAATTTTCATCCATAAATTTTTTCATTCCACTTTACTTTTCTGATTGTTAAACAATGATTACCCTGCTTTATACTATCCAATTACAGCCATCATCCCGTGCTGCATAATTGCCTTTAATTTAAGGGTAACACTTTCGGCAAAACCTTCCAGTAGCGTAAGATCCGCATCCCATAAACTGGTATTAGATAAAGCCGCTTTTACTAAGTTGTCAGGAGTTAAATTTTGCCACTGGTCAAAGAACAAGGCTGCCATCTCATCTTTAACAGGATAAGCTTTCCCATTCAATTCTCCCCAATAAGTATTGCCTTCTTTTTTTACTGTGTGCATAAATAAAAGCCAGGCAGCAAACCCCGTAGCTATATGTTCGGGCACAACATTGTATTGCCGGTAGTAGCATTGTAATACAGGGACCACTCGCATTTTTAATTTGGCTGTATAGTTAAGTGTAATGCTTATCCACTGATGCTCTATACTTGGATTGCTGAAACGGTCTAACACTTTTAAAGCGAATGCTGTTGCCTGTTTTTCTTCTATCGGGTATGGAATGGCGACAGCTATTTCTTTCACCATAAGCCCCTTTATATATTGGCTCAGTATATCATTTTTCATTGCTTCTTTTACGGTGGTAAAACCCGCTAAAAATGCAACGCCACAACTTAATGTATGTGTTCCGTTTAGTAAGCGCAGTTTCAACTCCTTAAAAATGGTGATATCATCTGCTATAACAACACCGGTGTCCGCAGTTGCAAAAGACAGCACCGATTTCACCCGCTCACTGCCTTCAATAGCCCACAGGCTGTACACCTCGCTCATGATTAGGAGATCATCCTGGTAACCTAACTCCTGCTCGAGTGCCTCTTTTTTTACTGCGTCAGGCAAGCCCGGTACAATTCTATCCACCAGCGAATTGCAAAACTGATTACACGCTGAGAGCCATTCGATAAACGCATTATCCAATTCGTTCCACTCTGCCAGCTCAAGAATAATGGCTGCTAATTTATTGCCATTGTCTGAAATTAATTCTGTTGGCACAATTACAAAACCGCTTTGCGCACTTCCCCGAAATCTTTTAAAGCGTTCATATAAAAAGGCAAGTAACTTACCCGGATAAGATACCGGTGGATTTAAATCGATGCGCTCTTTTACCAGCTCAATCCCCACTTCTGTTGTGTTTGAAATGATTACAGCAAGTTCCGGATTGGCAGCACATTCCAGGATAGCCTGCCAGCTTTTAGCGGCGGACAATACCCTGCTTACAGATGAACAAACCAGGTTTTCCTGCACTGGTTTTCCTTCAACAATGCCCCGCATGCACAACGTATACAAACCATCCTGCCTCTCAAATGCTTCCGCGTCACCGCCATCAGTTGATTTTACTACTACTATCCTGCCATTGAACTCGCCGCAACGATTGGCCTTGTCGATAAAATAATCAGGCAGCGCCCGCAACAAAACGCCGGTACCAAATTGCAATACCTTCTCCGGCAAATTCAGCAAAGCTTCATCCGGCAGTTGCACTGCACCGTTATTGATTTGTTTAAGATTTTCTTTTGAAAGTAACATACTGTATGCAATTAAAAACGGGAAATTATTTAATGATATTCTGTAATGCTTTCCACATTTCCATAGCCACAAATAAATTACCTTTTTCATTAAGGTGCACACGATCCAGGGTTAATATTCCTTTTTCCTGGTTGGCAGGATTATTTACTTTGAGGTAATCAGCAAAAGCTTTGTGCAGGTCGCATACTGGCAAAGAAAGATCTTTTGCCATTGTACGAATGATAGTACTGTATTGGTTTAGGTCGCCATCCTGCTGGTTGGAATTGTCGTTGCGCTCACCAATAACCGAAGGCGTGCACAACAAAACTTTAATGTCTTTATCTTGCAATTTTTTGATAATGGCCCGGTAAAATCTTTCAAACTTATCCGGATCCGTACCGGTGCCTGAACTGGCTTTATGCCATACATCATTTATACCTACATAGATAACCACTACATCCGGATTCTTTTTAAGCACATCATCTTCCATTCTTAAATACAGGTCGTATACTTTGTTGCCGCCAATACCAGCGCCCGCTAACTCAATAGAATCAGGTAAATGCGATTGCTTTATAACGCTGTCCAGTTTTGTAATATAACCAGCAGGCTGAACACCTGCCTGGGTTATTGAATCGCCGAAAAAAACTACTTTTATTTTTTTGGGAGGAGTAGTGAAGGAAAGCCAGGTCAATGGCAGCAACAATAATAACCGGGATAAATATTTCATACATTAAATTATAGAGGTGTTATAGGTTTTACTTTTTTCCATTTGTCGCAGCACTGCCTCTTTTGTTCCCGTAAAAGGCCCTGACGATTCAATTTTTAAACTGGCCATCGCCGCTCCAAATTCTCCGGATTGTTGAATAGAAGCTCCGGTTACACGCTGATATAAATAACCAGCCATGTAGGTATCGCCGCACCCTGTTGCGTCAGTTTCTATAGTGGGTGCATATGCGGGAATATCGTAGAAAATCTTGTTGGCATAAATTAACGAGCCTTTGCTGTTAAACGTAATTACCACTTCTTTTACTCCCCATTCCGCCAACATTTCTGCGCCTTTATACACGCTATCACTTCCCGTAAGTACCTTCAATTCTGATTCATCAGCTTTAACAATTTCAACATATTGCAAAGCTTCTCTTTTTTCCTTCCAATCAATGGCCTGCACCTGCTGATCTTCTACCTTGCGCAGGTATCCCTGTACATCCAGGGATATCCTCGCCCTGCCAGCCAGGTCCTTTATCAGAGCCAATGGTATATCATCGGCCAACAATGGTCCCAGGTGAAAAATGGCAGCATTGATCTCCCTTAGTTGGTCTGCATGGAACGAATCAGCGGTTTGTAACACCCGCTGGGTGCGATGATCCAGGCTTTGCGAATAATTATTTTCGAAGTAAACGGTATGTTTACTGGGTAGCGCAACTACTTCTATTCCATTGGCACGCAACTGATCAACAAAACGAATTTCACTTACCGCAAGCGCAGTAACCAGGCAATAACGTACATCCATATTGCGCAATGCGTTAGAGAAATAAAAAGACGTTCCGCCCGCCATATGCTTTTCTCCTTTAGCCGTTATTACCTTATCCAGCGTAATGTGTCCTACGCAACAGATGTCATACATGTATAGTGATATTAATTATCGTAATGTTGATTAAAGGGCGTAAAAATAATTAAAACTGCCTATTAAAACAGAAGTAGTTTTTGGTATAATTCTTTAACTACATCGTTAGGGAGCACGTTAAGTTATACACTCAACAACTTGTCTCTATTTTTCATGACAGGAATGTACACTAACGAAATGCCGGAAGCTTTGGTTGGAACATGGAGAGACAGGTGTCGTTTAATATGAATGGGTAGTAAAAATTCACCACCGATGAGCTTATTTGAATCTTATAGTAAAACGAGGTGGTGATTTAATGCAAGTAATACAACGATAACTTTTGAGGGAACAAACATTATATGTTCAAAATACTTAACTTATTTTGAAGGAATTAATAAAAAAATGACAGGCTAACTGTGAAAACTAGTCTCTCTCCAGTATTACTTCCCTTCGCTGGTAATTTAATGTATCATCGCTTTTTACATTGTTGCGATAGTTTTTAAAAAGACTTAGCCAGCGCAATTTAACTACTCCAAAAACGCCTTCTTTAATAATTCCCTTGTTCATTTTACTATCGCCCAGCTTGCGATCTTTAAAAGTGATGGGCACTTCCTTAATAATAAATCCTAATTTCCAGGCAGCAAATTTCATTTCTATCTGGAAGGCATATCCTACAAAATGAATGGCTGATAAATTGATGGCTTGCAGCACTTCCCTGCGGTAACAAACAAACCCCGCCGTTGGATCCATCACTGGCATCCAGGTGATTAACCTGGTATACAAAGAGGCTCCCTTCGACAAGGCGATACGGTTGGCAGGCCAATTTTCAACCGCACCGTTTTTTACATATCTGGATCCTACTGCTACTCCGGCCCCATTTTTACAGGCTTCGTACAAACGCTGCAAATCAGCTGGATTGTGAGAAAAATCAGCGTCCATTTCAAATATAAACTGGTACCCTTTTTCAAGCGCCCACCTGAATCCATGGATATAAGCAGTACCTAAACCTGATTTACCCTTGCGCTCTTCCAAAAACAATTGCGCCGGATATTTCGGGAAAAGAGATTTGACAATTTCGGCGGTTCCATCGGGTGAACCATCGTCAATAATCAGCACATGAAACTGTTGCTGCAAAGCAAATACGGCCCCGATAATGGAAGCAATATTTTCCTTTTCGTTGTAGGTTGGTATAATTACAAGTTTCTCCAAAGAATAAAATAGTATACTTTAGACGAATGTACAATTTGTAAATAATATTTCCCACAGCATTTTACGGGAAGTTTCTAATTAGGTATTCTTTAACAGGGTCCTATTCAAAATCTCGGTTAGTTTTTGCTTGGTATGCAATGGAAAATCGCCCCGCATCATCCAATCGTAATACTGCGGCTCCGCTTTTAGCACATCCATTACCGGCCGGCCTTTATGCTTTCCGAAATTAAAAACTTCTACCCCTTTTTCGTTGAACAAAAAGCGGCGGGCATAATCCACTATCTTTTCTTCTCCGATTGAACCTAAAATAGTCTCCACAGAATTACCCAATTGGGGGTAACGTTGTATCTGCGATAGTAATACATCAATCGTTGCATTCACATCTGATTCCGCACTGTGCGCATC
This sequence comes from Chitinophagales bacterium, assembly GCA_038210625.1. Classification (GTDB taxonomy): domain Bacteria; phylum Bacteroidota; class Bacteroidia; order Chitinophagales; family Chitinophagaceae; genus Ferruginibacter. The sequence continues at coordinate 14,745 of JBBQWL010000005.1, forward strand.
TACAAGCTCTTTTTCGCAATAATATTTATAGGCAGCGGTTAAAGTGCGTGGCTCCATGGTGTAAAAAATATGTTGAACATCCACCATTTTGCTGGTGCTGAGGTCAACATCCATTCCTGCACGCAAAAATTCCTCCATCAGCATTGGTATATCAAAACGATTGCTGTTATATCCTCCGAGGTCACAATTTTCCATAAACATTTTCAACTCGTTGCCTGCCTGTTTAAATGTCGGCGCATCTTTCACCATTTCATCCGTAATACCGTGTATGGCGGTGGTTACAGCAGGTATGGGCATTTGTGGATTGATTAACTTTCTTTTTACCAGCCGGCTACCATCCGGTAAAATTTTTATCATTGCTATTTCTACTATCCTGTCTGTTGATAGATTTACACCAGTGGTTTCTAAATCTATAAAAGCAATTGGGCGGACTAATTGTAAAGACATTGGGGAAATTTTGATGTTGTTTTAATTGGTTGTTGCTGAAAATAGTACAACAAAATACATCATTAAAAATGACAATTGAAATACTAAAGGCAAGTTAAGATTTAAATAGCAAAACCCTGCGCCTATGTTAATAATACAGGTTTTGTATCTTTGCTTTTTATTGATCTTATTCAATTAAAAAAACACATGAAAAAAATCATTTTATCTACACTTGTACTTTTTACCATGTTAGCTTTTTTATCATCCTGTTATTCCAGTAGGAAAACCGGCTGCCCAATGACAGAAAAAATCATTCACTAAAATTACTCCTGAATTTATATGAACTGGATTCAACTAACCGAAGAAGCGCAATTAAACGATATTAAGAACCTTTCCAATAGCAAGCCGCAGCTAATTTTTAAACACAGCACACGCTGCTCTATCAGTAGCATGGCCAAAAGTCGTTTGGAAAGGGCATCAGCTCCTGCTGGTGTTGATTTTTATTATCTTGATCTTATAAAACACAGAAACATCTCTCAAAAAATTGCAGATGTATTTGATGTAAGTCATGAGTCACCACAGGTACTGCTGATAAAAAACAGCGAATGTGTATACGATGAAAGTCACAGTGGTATTAGCATGGACGACATTGCAGAACAAGCTGCGGCATAAGCTTTGCCTTATTGCTCCAATGCCGCCACTCTTGCCAGGTTTATCATTTGCCAGTAAGGCGGCAGGTAGTGATTGTCTTTTTGAAACTGGTCTATTTTACCCGTGACTTTTGTTTTAAGCGCCTGGTACATGGCAACAAAATACTGATTTTTCAATGCCCTGGTTGCGCTCATGCCTTCGGGTATAATTCCCGGTTTTCCAACAAGATTTTTTAGCATACACCAGCCCTTTACTAAACGAACAAAAGGCAGCTGCCAATGATTGTAATTAATTTGTTTTCCTTTATCCGCCTGCTCCAGCAACACATCCATTACGGCATTGTCAATATGGTCTTTTAGCAACGTTTCGGGGTTGCGGTATTCGGCTATCACATTTAATTGTGGATCATATTCCAGATCGCCCGGCATCTGTGTTACAAAGTTTTCTACCCCAAAAGCATTCAACCAGCCAACCACGCCGATTGATGAAATAGTAGAAACGCCCTTCCATAAATCAATGCCCTTTTTACGGTAGGCATAGGATGCTACCTCCGAACAAAACATAGCAGTGCTGTCGTAGAAATTCATTTTAAAATCATAGGGAATATGCCGCTTCAATGCTTCATCATAGGCCAGCTTTGCCACTTTATGGGGCAACATGTTGTCTTGCTGCAATTGTGGCAGGTCAGCCCGGGGGCGCAATACCATGCAGCGCAGTTTTTTATCTTTTATGTATTGAGCCAGAGAAGAAACAGCTACGCCTTTTTCAATGTGTGCTTCAATTAAATAAGCTCCTTCTTTTTCATTCACGTAAATTAAAGCCACATGAGAAAAATTTGCCGGATAATCGTTACCCCTTGAAATCAATGCTGACACTTCTGCACCTCCCCTTGAAACAAGCAAATCGCCGCTATGAACAGTAATACCAAATAATGTTGCAACTGGTGTTGCAGAGGCTCCATTGGTTACCATGATGGCTGCATCAAAAGGAACGGATGCAGTCTGCAACAATACTTCTTCTTCCGCTGCCCGCATGCCATATAGCAATTGGTATAACGTATTCCGAACCTTGATATCGTTGATATCCCAACTTTGTGATTGCAACTTGATATCACTACGAATTTTGCTATAGAAACGGATAAAGGAATCTCTCTGTTGTGGCTGAGCGGCTATCAACGGCGCAAGTGAAAAAAAGTTATTTAAAAGAAGGGAGAAATTTGTGTCTGCAGCGGCTATACCAGGTAATTTTATTTTGTCAATTAATTTTTCTCCTGATGAAAACAAGGCCTGGATATTTGAATCCACCTTGGGCTTACTTTCCAATTTTGCTGCTCTAAAATTATTCTCCAGCTGGCTCCATAACAGATCCTTATTCCATGTAAATGCTTTGTTTGTGGCGGCACTGCCGCCAGCCTTATTTGAATCCGGTATCAACAGTAAGCAGTAAGCGAGCACAACGACGCCAGTACCAACCAACAATCGTTTTTTTATTTTACTCATAGAGGACAGATTAAGCCAGCAGGCATCGGTTACATAGAAAGTAAAAATGATTTTAACAGCCCCGCATCGGCCACTATTTTAGTACTCTTTTTCGGAAGCAGTAATTGTTGTTGTACAGTGGGTGGTATGTCAACGGCTTCACCAATAACAGGCTCTACCACATCATAGAATTTTACCGGATGGGCCGTTTCCAACACAATCCCTTTTTCGTGAGGATTTGCTTTCAAATATTGCTGTAACGCCAGGTAGCCTACAGCCCCATGCGGATCTAATAAATAGCCTTCTTCCTGGTAGACTTTTTGCAGCGTTGCTTTAGTCTCAGCGTCTGAAATACTACAGCTGCTAAATTCCTTTTTAAGATTTGCAAACTGGTGGTGAAAAATTTCGAGGATGCGAATAAAATTACTTGGATTACCTACATCCATGGCATTGGATATAGTTGCCACGGCTTTTTTAGGCGCATATTTTTCTGTTTCCATAAAAGCAGGCACCACATCATTGGCATTGCAGGCAGCAATAAAATGTTTTACCGGCAAGCCGGAAACGTGAGCCAGGATACCTGCACAAATATTGCCGAAATTACCGCTTGGCACCGAGATCACAGGAGGGTTGTTTTTTTGAGCCCACTGTTTATAAGCAAAGAAATAATAGAATTGTTGTGGCAGCCATCTTGCAACATTGATAGAATTGGCAGATGTAAGAAAAAGCTGACTGTTTAGCGCCTCATCGGTAAATACCTGCTTTACCATTTGCTGACAATCATCAAATGTACCATCAACTTCCAGCGCATGAATATTTTTACCCAGGGTTGTCAATTGTTTTTCCTGCACGGAACTTACTTTTCCTGATGGATATAATATCACTACTTCCACGCCATCTACATCAAAAAAGCCATTGGCCACAGCACCGCCGGTATCCCCGGACGTAGCTACCAGCACAGTTACTTTTTTACCCAGGTCTTTTACAAAATAACCCAGGCAACGGCTCATAAATCTTGCGCCAATATCTTTAAAAGCCAGTGTGGGACCGTGGTACAGCTCCAGTGAAAAAATAGCGTCTGTTATCTTTACCAAAGGAATATCGAAGTTGACCGTTTCATGTACAATGCGGCGTAGTTCGCCTTCCGGAATGGCAGCTCCAACATAGGGCTTGATAACCTGGTATGCAATTTCTTCGTTAGAATAACTGTTTATATTTTCAATAAAGCCTGTTGGAAGTTGTGGTATTTGTTCCGGGAAATATAACCCTTTATCAGGTGCCTGACCATTAATGGTAGCTTGCTTAAAATCTACTTTAGGAGACTGATTATTGGTACTATAGTATTGCATTGTTGAATGAAAAATTAATGATTGAGAATTAATAGTGGCCCCGGTTATATAACTTGCAGTTTGTCGGAATGGTGTGCATGTAGAAAGAATTTTTAATTATTAATTCTTAATTACTGTTACTCCCGTTTGATTAATAGTGGTGACGTAGGTATGATACGCCAATCCAATACGGTTGTAAATTTCTTTCATCACCCCTTCAACCGCTATCGCTGTAGATTCATCTTTACTCAGCATAAAAATGGATGGCCCGGAGCCGGAGATTCCGCCTCCCAATGCTCCAGCTTCTTTGCATTTTAGTTTAACTTCATCAAAGCCTGGAATAAGAATGCTCCGCACGGGTTCTATGATCACATCTTCCAGCGAACGGCCAATCAATGCCAGGTCTTTTTGAATAAAACCCGCCACCAGCCCGGCTATATTACCCCACTGCTTAATGGCATCTTTCAGTAAAACTTCTTTACGCAAAATCTGGCGTGCATCTGAAGTCCGAACTTCAATCTGCGGATGCACAATAGTTACATACAAATCAGGAGCGGGGATCGGCACAATATCCAGCGGATGGATACTTCGTATAAGGGTTATGCCTCCGTAAATACAGGGTGCAATATTATCAGCATGCTTTACCCCGGAAGCCACCTTTTCACCAAACATGGCAAAACGCACCAGGTCTTGCTTTGAAAAAAAATCGCCTAATAAATAATTGGCGCCTACTACTGCTCCCGCCGCACTGGCAGCACTTGAACCGATGCCGCTTCCGGGCTTTATTTTTTTATGAATGGTGACTTTGAAACCAATATTGCCCGGCAGCTCATGGATCATTTCCACCAATGGAGCACCTGCGGTATTCTGCATCGGATCCAACGGTAAGGGATAGCCGTCTGCGCTGACGATAACGATCTTTTTTTCCTCTAATAATGCTATCTCCATCAAATCGTTCGGCTCGTGCAGACACAGCCCAAGCACATCAAAACCGCAAACCAAATTTGCCACCGTTGCCGGAGCCAACACCTTTACCAGATTGCCATTCACCCCAACAGCAGGCATATTATTTTTTGTATTCTGAGCCAATATTGTTTGTTGATTTTCATTCATAACTACCTGTTATTTTGCTGCTATCTAAAGAAATTTTACACCCTTGACGCTTTGATAATATCACCAAATACACCGGATGCTGTAACATCTGCACCAGCGCCGGCGCCTTTTATAACCAGCGGTTGTTCCTCGTAACGGTCTGTATAAAATAATACAATATTATCTTTCCCGTATAAATGATACAGGTCGTGCTGCGAATTGATGTGCTGCAATCCTACCGATGCTTTTCCTTCTTTAAACGATGCCACAAATTTTAATTTGTTGTCACCCGCATCAATAAATAATTGTTTAAAATATGCTTCGTGCTCCTCCATGGATTTGTAAAAATCTTCGACAGTGCCAACCATACAAGCGGGTGGCATAAAGCTATTATTGTCGATATCTTCCATCTCTATTACGTGGCCTGCTTCCCGGGCCAATATCATTATTTTTCGCATTACATCTTTACCACTTAAATCCAGTCTCGGATCGGGTTCGGTGTAGCCTTCGTCCTGCGCTTGTTTTACAATAGTGGCGAAGCTTTTTTTGCCGTCGTAATTATTAAAAACAAAATTGAGTGTACCGCTCAACACCGCCTGTATGGTATTAATTTTATCACCACCACGCAACAAATCGTTTAAAGTTCCTATAATGGGTAAACTGGCTCCTACATTGGTTTCAAATAAAAACTGCGCATTGAATTCCCTTGAAAGATTTTTTAATTTTTTATAATACTCATATTTTGAAGAACAGGCTATTTTGTTGCAAGCCACCACCGAAATACTTTTCTGCAATAGTTGTTCATAACAGGTTGCTACCATTTCATTGGCAGTAACATCTGCAAAAACACTGTTGCGTAAATTTTTGGATTGTATTCTTTCAATAAACACCTGCATGTCCATTGATTCGCCTTCATTAACCAGTGTTGTTTTCCATTGCTTCAAATCAATAGCTTCATCCTTAAAAAGCATTTTTTTACTATTGCACAAACCAACCACATTTATTTTTAAATGTAGATTCTGCAACAGGAATTGCTGCTGCTGTAATATTTGCGCTACTAACTTACCGCCTACATTTCCCACACCGGCTATAAAAAGGTTAATCTCTTTATACACGGTTTCAAAAAATTCTTCGTGCAGTACATTGATGGCCTTCTTTACATCCTGCGTGGATACCACCGCCGAAATATTCCTTTCAGAAGATCCCTGCGCAATGGCACGAACGTTAACGCCGTTACGGCCAAGATTACCAAACATTTTTCCACTAATACCAGGATGGCTTTTCATATTATCACCCACCAGCGCAACAATGGCCAGATCTTTTTCCACCACAATAGGATCTACTTTTTTGGTTTCAATTTCATAGGCAAAGGCTTCGTCAATTATCTTTCTTGCAGTTTCCGCCATGGCCGCATCAATGCCTACACATATGGAATGCTCAGAAGAGCTTTGGGTAATTAAAATAACGTTGATCTTTTTTTCTGCCAGTGCCTCAAACAATCTTTTTGAAAAACCGGGAATACCTACCATACCGCTACCTTCCAGGCTCAGCAAAGCAATACTGTTAATGCTTGAGATACCCCGTATGCTATTGGTATTATTGCTGGACTCTTTTTGAATTACCGTTCCGTTATCGTTTGGCGCAAATGTATTTTTTATCCATGTTGGTATGCCTTTGCCCCGTACAGGCTGAATGGTTGGCGGGTAAATTACTTTAGCACCAAAATGAGACAGTTCCATCGCTTCCTGGTAAGAAATCTGCGGAATGATTTTTACGTTGGTGACCAGTCTCGGATCTGCCGTCATCATGCCCGATACGTCTGTCCATATTTCCAGCACTTGTGCAGATAATGCTGCTGCAACAATGGCTGCGGTATAATCAGAACCTCCGCGTCCAAGCGTCGTATTGGCCCCGGTATTATCGGAAGCAATAAAACCTGGCATCAAAAATAACTCCGCACTGGAAGCGGCAAAATAACCAGTGATTTTTTTGTCGGTAATGGCAAAGTCAACTGCGGCTGATCCGTAATTTGAATTGGTAATGATCAGGTTTGCCGAGTTTACCCATTCGCATGCAATGGCATCCGTATTTAATTTTGCCGCAATGATTTTAGAGGATAAAATTTCTCCATAGCTCACAATCCGGTCCCTGGTACGCTCGGATAATTCTTTTAGTAAAAAAATACCGGTACAGATATCTTCTATCTCGTTGCACAGGGTTTTCACCAAACTCAACACAGCACTTTGCTGGGTGATGGTTATTAATTCTTTTACAGTAGAAAGATGCCTAAGTTCGGCTTCCTGTAATTTTTGCTTGTAACCTTCATCGCCGTCTGCCGCCAGCTGACTGCATTGTAACAAAATATCCGTTATCCCCCCAAATGCAGATACAACTACGATGGTTTTATCCGTTTTAATTTTCTCTTTAACAATGTCAATTACTTTATTAATATTGGACGCGTTGGCAACAGAACTTCCACCAAACTTTAAAACCTGCATTTCTTTTAATTAAATAGGTGATGTAAAATGATAGCTGAATAATTTTTACTTTATAAAAACGGCGATTTGCCCAAAGGTAATATGAAAGTGTGTAACCCTTAACGGGTTGTGCCTGTTGTAAAAATAGTGGTACCTGCAGCAGAAGTTGCTAAAGGCATTTGCGATGAGATGATATATAATTTCACTTGTACCACTTTTGTGGCCGCTAAATTAAGTAAATATTTGGAAACAAGGCAAGCGATTTGAAATTTTTTAAGTATTTTCATGCTTTGAGGTAATTGCTGCCAGCTTTATTACTTTTTATTAATTTTTATTAAATATGGATCATCAGTCGTCGACAGGTTTGCAGCACTTTAAAAACCTGGTTGGAATAAAATTTCAATTATATAATAGTCTCTTCACCTCGCTTCCATTTCACCGGATTGAAAAAACGGGTATACTCCTTTCACTATTACAAAATAACTGTGAGGAAGGATACCGCAAAAAACTAAGTCCGATTGAAATAATTGAAGACTTTTTTAACAAACAAACCACCTACCGCCAGCCACAGGAGCGGCTTGACCTTCTATTTAGATTTATCCAGTATATAGAAAGACAGGTTGTATTGTTTGATGCATTGGAAGACGCCTCGTTTAAAGAAATAAACGATATGGGTGGCGTAGGTACTTTAAAACACCTGGAAAGTGAAGTACTACAAACCAATAAGGAAGATGAGCTGTCTGCCAAATTAAAAACTTTTGCTGTTCGCCTGGTGCTGACTGCACATCCTACACAATTTTATCCTGGTTCTGTTTTAGGCATCATCAATGATTTGTCTAAAGCGTTGATGTCAAACAATGCTGCCCAAATAAATATGTACCTGCAGCAATTGGGTAAAACGCCCTTTTTCAAAAAGCAAAAGCCAACTCCATACGATGAAGCGTTGAACCTGGTATGGTACCTTGAAAATATTTTTTATGCTGCCACTGGCAGGATCATGTCTTTTTTAACTTCCCAGTTTCCAAATGCAATTGATGCCAACCATCCTGTTATAACAATGGGTTTTTGGCCTGGAGGCGATAGAGATGGCAATCCTTTTGTTACTGCTGCCACCACTTTAAAGGTAGCGGATGCATTAAGGGGTAGCATTATAAAATCTTATTACCTGGAAATAAGAAGAATTAAACGCCGCTTAACCTTTGAAGGTGTAGATACAATTTTGGCAGATCTTGAAACAGAGATGTACAATAATATCTTTATCCCGGGGCAGCGTACCGCGATCAACAAAATGCAAATTCTGGATGAACTGCATAAAATTCGCGAAATACTTATTTATAAACACAATGGTTTATTTCTTTACCTGATAGATAATTTCATTAATAAAGTAAATGTATTTGGTTTGCATTTCGCTTCATTGGATGTACGGCAGGAAAGCTCTATTCATAACAAAGTACTGGAGGCTATTTCAAAAAAACAGGGTTATCTACCGGAGCATTACGCAAGCCTGTCGGACGAAGAAAAAATAAATGTGCTTACCAGCATTGAAGCACCATTAAAAGAAGAAAGCTTTGATGATCCGTTGGTTGCAGATACGATTGCCACTATCAAAGCCATTAAAAACATACAGGATTTTAATGGTGAAGCTGGTTGTAACCGGTATATCATCAGCCAATGTTCCAGCGCACTAAACGTGCTGGAAGTTTATGGCTTGTTCTTATTATGTGGGTGGAAAAAAGAAGCGCTTAGCATTGATATTATTCCCTTATTTGAAACGGTAGAGGATCTGCAAAACGCACCGGATGTTATGCAGCAATTGTATTCAAACGCTGTCTACGAAGCGCATCTTGCCAAAAGAAATAAAAAACAAACCATCATGCTCGGCTTTTCCGATGGAACCAAGGATGGTGGTTACCTGATGGCAAACTGGGGAATTTATAAAGCAAAGGAAAACCTGACTACTGTGTCCAAACAACACCAGGTAGAAGTACTCTTTTTTGATGGCCGCGGAGGTCCGCCATCAAGGGGCGGCGGTAAAACGCATAAATTCTATGCGTCAATGGGCCAAAACATTTCCAACAAAGAAATTCAATTGACAGTGCAGGGACAAACGGTCAGTTCCAGTTTTGGAACGGTTGAAAGCGCCCAGTTTAATATTGAACAGTTATTGCATGCCGGTATAACAAACGAGTTGTTTAATAACCGTCACGTGCTGATGAATAAAGAGGAAGAAAGCCTGATGCAGCAGCTGGCTGAGGTTAGTTTTACAAAATACAGTGCCTTAAAAAATCATCCGCGGTTTACAGATTATTTATCACAGGTTAGTCCGCTTAAATTTTACAGCGAGACTAATATTGGAAGCCGGCCGGCCAAGCGTACCGGCAGCAGTAAACTGTCTTTAAAAGACCTTCGGGCAATTCCTTATGTAGGTGCCTGGGCACAGTTAAAACAAAATGTTCCCGGGTATTTTGGCGTTGGCACCGCTTTAAAAGAACTGGATCAGCAGGGAAAATTTGAGGAATTAAAAGTACTTTATAACAAATCGCTCTTTTTTAAAACCTTGTTGGATAACTGCGAAATGGCAATGAAAAAGTCCTTTTTTCCGCTAACGGAATTTTTATCGGCCGATCCAAAATATAGTGAAATATGGACCGTGATTTATGATGAATTTAATTTAACCAGGCTCTATATTTTGAAAATTTCCGGCAAAAAAGAAATGATGAGTGACTACCCGGTTGATCAATTATCTATTGCCATGCGGGAAAGAATTGTACTGCCTTTATTAACGATACAACAGTTTGCTATTATGAATATTCGGGAGATAGAGGACAACCTTATTAATTCTCCCCTGAAAGAAACCTACCAAAAACTGATTATGCGCTCCTCGTTTGGAATAATCAACGCAGGTAGAAATTCAGCATAATTTTTTAATTTTTAAATAGCAATTGTATGATAGTAGGATTAATTATAGCTTTTCTTTTCAGCATTTTTATAGCCAGCTACCTACTCGCCCGCCGCGACGATAAAATTCTGGACCTGCAACAAAGAGTAGAATTTCTTGAACAAAAAAGTAATAAAAAGATTATCAGCCGACTTTTGTTTGTAGAGTTAAAGTCAGTAAACAGCGTATTAGATACTTTAAATAATTGCTTTTACGAGATAGATAAGGAAGGCAATTACGACATTGATACAGAATATCGCCTGGCGGATGTGACTGATGAGTGGTGGGAAAGTTTGTCAACCCAAGACCTGGAAGTTGTAAACAAATTAAAAAACGCCTAAGTTTCAAATGCGATTGAAGCCCCATTTACCCTCTTTCTTATCATAACTGAAAAATATTTTTAAAATATTTTTCAGTTTTTTTGTTTTTAAGGGACATCAAAAATCTCAATTATATTGTCGTTATAACCCTTTTGCCGATTGCATTGATTAAAATATTTCTGGAATTTTTTACTTAGCACATTGTTAAGTAAACTTGAAGCGATTATTATAAATATGCTATATTTTTTAATACATTATCGCACCAGCTGATTCCGCCGTAACCCACTACCAGCACTTGTTTTATTGAAATATTGGTGTCACCTTTACGTTATAAATGTAAATTTTATATGTCACTAATCAATCTTTTATCAGCAGATATTCAGCTATTTGGCTATAACCCACTAATTATTGAGGTATCAAAAGTTTTGCTTGTATCATTGGGATGGATAGGCGGTTTAACTGCCTTTGTTTATTGGAAAGATAAACATCAACATGCGACGATAGCGTAAGTATTAAATTTTGATATAACCATATTCAACGCAGTCTTACAAGCTGCGTTTTTTTGTGCCTTCCCTGTTCCTCCTAAAAGCTGTTTTGTTCTAAATAAAAACACCCTCTATAAAAATAGACGGTGTTAACGATTGCTTGCCATATGAAAAATGTATACTTCTAATTAAGCTCCAGCTGTAGGTCGATGGGCGGTGCTGTTACAGGTTTGTGCAGGTGACCTACGGATGGATTAGTTGCCCTGCTAATTGCCCAAAAATATACTACACTTGCTACTACAGATAAGGCAACACTTACAAGAATAGCTATTTTTGCGATATCCCTGACAGCATCATCCCCAAACGCCAGCATGGTTGTAAATATGGACATGGTAAAACCAATGCCGGCCAATGTACCCATACCGAGAATCTGCTTCCAGTGAATATTATGCGGTAGTTTAGCTATGTTTAACGACACCAGTAAACGGCTTATCAAAAATATGCCTAAAGGCTTTCCTACTACGAGGCCGACAATTATACCGATGCCTACTGTGCTACCGAGCGCTTCGGCAAAATTAGCCGGAATAAACAGTGCTGTGTTGGCCAGTGCAAAAAGTGGCAGAATAAAAAAGTTCACAAAATTGTGAATGAACTTTTCAACAGCTACCAATTTCTTTGTTGGTATTGTAAAGGCAAATATTACGCCCGCAATACTTGCTTCTATACCTGATTGAAGAATTGCATACCACAGGCATAAAGCCAATATTATTTGAAGAAATCCGAATTTTAATTTTAAATAATTGCAGGCCATCAAAGCGGCAAATATACCTCCCGCAATTGCCAGGAACATCCAGTGTAACTGGCCTCCGTAAAATAATGCAATAACAATAATTGCCCCAAGGTCATCAATGATGGCAAGTGCCATTAGTAAGATTTTTAAACTCAACGGCACCCGTTTGCCCAATAGAGAAGCAATGCCTAAAGAAAACGCAATATCTGTTGCTGTTGGTATTCCCCACCCAGTGATATAACTTGAATGAACATTAAATGCGATGAAAATTAACGCCGGAAACATCATGCCGCCTAATGCGGCTCCAAATGGAAGAATTGCTTTTTTAAAAGAAGATAATTCACCTTCCATTAGCTCTCTTTTTATTTCAGTTCCTGCCATTAAAAAGAAAATACCCATCAGGAAGTTATTGATCCATTCCAGGTAAGTGGCGGGAAGGTGCAATGCTTTGAAAGTATGCATTTCACTATTCCAAAAATTCCTGTAAGTAATGCCCACGCCTCTGTTAGCCAGAAATATTGAGAGTAAAGTACAGACAATTAAAATAATACCTACCGTACGGCTATCGTTAATGAAATAGCGCAAAGGCGTCATTATTCTGTGGACTATTCTCTTCATTTGTGAACTTTTATTTCTGATACAATCAAAAAAAGGTCCCATCAAAATTGTTTGATGGGACCATATAACTATTTAATCAACATAACCAACTACACCCATTTCAGGCATATCCAAACCAGCAATTTCATCTTCCGCTTTTACCCTGATTGGAGTTATTTTGTTCGATAATTTAAAGAACGCGTACATCACCACGAAAACAAAAACACAACAAACGGCTACTCCGATTAATTCGGCAACCAATTGTTTACCATCTCCGTAAAATAAACCTTTAACAGTGCCGGGTACTCCATTCCATCCGTCACCATAAGATCCATCTGCAAATAATCCTAAGGCTATACAACCCCATGCACCATTTGCACCATGTACTGCAAATGCACCAACCGGATCATCAATTTTTAATTTCCTGTCTACAAAATTGTAAACCACAATTACCAATACACCCGCAACAGCTCCAATTATTACCGAGCCCATAGAATCTACAAACGCACAAGGTGCTGTAATTGCCACCAGGCCCGCCAATAAACCGTTACACAACATACCCGGATCAGGTTTCTGTCCTTTGATGTACATGAATATTAAAGCAGATAGAGTGGCAGCCGTTCCAGCCATCATAGTATTAACCGCAACTATAGCAATACGTAAATCGCCGCCAGCCAGTGTTGACCCCGGGTTGAAACCAAACCATCCCAGCGCCAGAATGAATGTACCTAAAAGCGCCATTGGAATGTTGTGTCCGGGAATGGTGTTTACCTCTCCATTTTTACCATACTTACCGATACGTGGCCCGATAATGATGGCACCAGCCAATGCTGCTACACCACCCACCAGGTGCACTACAGAGGAACCGGCGAAATCTACATGACCATGACCGAGACCAAAATTAACACCCAGTTGAGATAACCATCCGCCGCCCCATACCCAGTTTCCGTATAGAGGATATACAAACATGGAAATAAACAAACCAAAAATCAGGAAGGATTTAAATGACCACCTTTCTGCCATAGATCCTGTAGGGATGGTAGCTGTTGTATCCATAAACACCATCTGGAAAAGGAACAATGTAAATACGCCGACGTCATATACTTTGCTATTAAGAAAAAATCCTACGGTACCCGCGATACCGAAATCTTTCCCGAACATGTGTATAACATACTCATGCGGAATTACGCCAGGCGCGCCGCCTAATGTTGCCGCATTTAAAGCGCCGCCAAACATAAAGGCAAAACCACAAACCCAAAAGCCGAACATACCCAATGCATATACCAGGAAGTTCATACCCATGGTATGTGCTACGTTTTTCTTCCGGGTGAAACCTGTTTCAACCAATGCAAAACCAGCCTGCATAAACATTACCAAAAATCCGCAGATTAATGTCCACATAATGTTGATGGAAATTTTACTGTGCCCATCTGCCGCAGCTATAACATTCACAGCACTCACTACTTTATTTAAAGCAGTATCTGATGTTGCAGCTACGGAATCAATACCCAAATCTTTGGCTGTACCGGTATTTGCCCCCGTAGGGTCCTGCGCCATGGTAAGGATAGGGGATAACATTAGTACCAAAACAATGACTGCCATTGCATAGGATGCAACACGATGGCGTGTCCATTTACCGATTTTTTTTACATTCATAATAGAAAATTTTATTGGTTAAGGTGGTGTAAGCTAAAAACTGATTAAAATTTGTATACTGCTGCAAGCAAAGCGGTAGCGGTTGATTTAGAACCGGAACCATCATTTTTTGAGAAAATTTCACTTTGTGCAGATTCGAATCTTAATTCAGGAATAAGGGTAAAAGGACCAACTTTATAATCTAAAGACAGCGTGCTTGCATAAATACTTTTTGTACCATAATACACAACTTTGCTGTCGCTGATGAATTCATTTCTCCACGTAAGGCCTACAGCAGGGGTAGGGTCAACATTCAGGTAAAGCGCCAGGCCTTTCCAGCTACCACTTGGAGCGGTAGAACCTTCGATTTGTTTACGGTCCTGCATGGTTGCATTAAAACCAATACCGAATTTATCGGTTACTGTTGCATTCACAACAAGGTCAAGTTGACTTAAACTTTTTAAAGACAGCGGATTTGAACCTTCATTGGCTCCAAAAAATCCTGCATAATTAAGATAAGCTTTTAATTTACCATCTTTTGAACCACCACTAACCTGGGCAAGTAATGTTTTAGTGCTTGTTGTTGAGGTTGTCTGGTCAATAAAATTGGCAACACCCAGCATAAATCCGACTGGTCCTGCAGTAACATCCATCTTTACCCCAGTATGAGAGAATGGACCATTTGTGAACATGTAAGACATGCTGTAGTTTCTGTTTAAAGGCGCATCCATTACTTCATATCCAACATGGGTTGCAAATTTACCGGCGGTTAATTTTACGTTGCTGGACAAAGCATAAGTAAGGTATAGTTGCTTTACCATTGCCAGGCTTGATTTAGTAGCAGACTCATAATAAGAAAACTCCTCCGCTCTTGTACCAAAGCCTAAATCGGCTGTTGCGGTTACTTTGCCCGATAAAGCGGTAGCATCTGCCTTGATTGTAGCCATTCCTAAAGCAAATGAACTTTGCGAATTAGTAAAACTTGTTTTGTTATTGCTGTTGCCAGCAGCATTTGAAAAATTGTAACGGTAATAACCATCAACAGATCCCGAAATGGTGAGGGATTTTGTTGAATCCTGCGCATGAAGAGATTGCATGGCTGCCAAAGCGATGATTGCTGTTCCAAAGATTTTTTTAATCATTTTTTTTAGTTTAGTAGTTGGTTAAAGAAAGTGTTGAATGTTTTTTGGCAAAGGCAGTCTCTGTAAATAGGGTAGAAAATTTTAATAGATTAATTTTTACAATAATCTATGTTCCTTTTACAATAATACGCACAAAAACTAAAAGTAACCCTTAATAAAAAACATATTTATAGTTTACATGTGTAAAAACTGGCTAATTTGTTAGATAAATTTAAAATCTATCTTAAAAACTTGCATAAACTGCAACGTTTGGTGAATTTTATTAAGATTATAAAATATCATATATAACATACAATAACATGTAATTAACCAAATGCCTACTATAATTTGAACCGCTATGGCGCCTTTAAAAAGCGAACTTTACAAGAAGGGCAAAAAAAATCCGCGATATTGAATCGCGGATTTAGTAATTATTTTTTTGCGAATTTTAATGGACCGGACGCTCTTCAATTACACCTTCAGATCTAACTAATAAAGTACCTTGTACATAGTTTTCTCCATGTTGAGATTCATCCAGGCCTGCAGACTCTTCATCTTCAGAAACACGCAATGGGTTGATGAAATTGATAAATTTAAATATAAGCCATCCTACAATAAAGCTATAACTGGCAACTATCACCATTCCTTTTAATTGTGTAAAAAACAAATCACCGCCGAAAAATAATCCCTGGTGATTACTGGTGGCATCTAAACCAACTGCACTGTTTACAGCATGTGATGCAAAAACTCCGGTTAACAACATTCCTACAATACCACCTACACCATGGCAAGGGAAAACATCCAGCGTATCATCCACTTTACTTTTAGAACGCAATGAAACAGCCAGGTTGGAAATGATTGCAGCAACAAACCCGATAAAAGCACTGTGGGCAATCCCTACAAAACCAGCTCCTGGCGTAATAGCCACCAGTCCTACTACAGCTCCAATACAAAATCCCTGTACAGATGGCTTTTTACCACGCAATACGTCAAAAAACATCCAGGATAAACCGGCAGTAGCAGCAGCCGTGTTGGTAGTAGCAAAAGCAGATACAGCCAACGTATTGGCAGCAAGCGCAGAGCCTGCATTAAAACCAAACCAGCCAAACCAAAGCAAACCGGTGCCAATCAACACGTAAGGCACGTTTGCAGGATGATTTTCAATATTGTCAATATGAGATTTTCTTCTTTTTAATACCAACGCGCCGGCAAGTGCTGCGCAACCTGCGGTAATATGAACAACAGTACCACCCGCAAAATCAAGTACGCCCATCTTAAATAAAAATCCATCGGGATGCCATGCCCAGTGACATACCGGGAAATAAATGAAAATACAAAACAGTACTATAAATAACGCATATGAAGTAAAACGAACCCTTTCTGCCACCGCACCAACAACCAATGCTGGCGTAATTATCGCAAACATCAATTGAAATAAAGAGAACAGGGTTAAAGGAATAGTCGGACCGCCAACCCAGGGCGCTCCTGATACAACATTTTTATAAAATAAGTGCGACATTGGATTTCCAATAATACCACCAATAGTGGTCCCGAAAGACATTCCGTAACCAAACGTAATCCACAATACAGTTACAATACCGGCAGCTACAAAGCTTTTGATCATTGTACTCAATACATTTTTCCGGTTTACCATTCCGCCATAAAAAAATGCCAGCCCCGGAGTCATCAAAAACACCAGTGCTGTAGCCATTAACACCCACGTGATGTCTCCGGTTACATATTTGGAAGTATCTGCAAAGGCTTCCGCGGTAGGAAAGAAGAGACTACCTACGGCGACAGCCGTTAGCGCAAAAAAGGGTAACACTTCCCTGATTCCAATTTTTTTCATAACGTTTAGTAGTTTTAATATTAAATAATAACGTAATAATAATTATTTAAACAAAAATACCTAAAATTTTCAAACAAATATCGTGTAAAATGAAAAATTATTAACATTATATCAATAATGGACAAATTTTTTCAATTAACAGAACATTAATAAAGGATATAATACCATTATTATACATGGGTAATAGTTGCATATTTATTAAATAAAAAACTCCCTGAGTTTACAGGGAGTTTGCATTAAAAATTAAACATTATTAGACGAGGTAACGTGCAATCATATTACCGTCTGCTGTCTCAAGCAATGAATTTCCAACCAGGAATTCATCCACTTTCTCAGCACAATCCCGGCCTTCTTTTATAGCCCAAACTACCAGCGATTGCCCTCTTCGCATATCGCCTGCCGTGAATATTTTACCAATATTAGATTGGTAATTTTTTTCAGACGCTCTTACGTTGCCCCTTTCGTCTAATTCAAGTTCCAGTTCCTTTATCAATCCTTCATGTTGCGGATGTACAAAACCCATTGCCAGCAAGGCCAGTTCACATGGAACTTCTCTTTCACTTCCCTTTACCTCTACAAATTGTGCCGGCCTGTGATCAACCACTTTCCACTCCAGGTCCACGAGTACCAGTGACTTTAAATTGCCTTTTTCATCACCAATAAATTCTTTGGTAGCTACCGCCCAATGCCGATTGCAACCTTCTTCATGTGATGACGTTGTTTTCAACAGCATTGGATAAGTTGGCCAGGGCATCACTACACTGCGGGCTTCCGGCGGTTTGGGCAATAATTCAAACTGCGTTACAGAAACGGCCCCATGGCGATTGCTGGTTCCAACACAATCGCTGCCGGTATCTCCACCCCCAATAACAATTACATTTTTGGCAGTGGCAAATATATCCTGCTCAGTGAAACTTCTTTCAGCTACCCTCTTATTTTGCTGCTTTAAAAAATCCATGGCAAAATACACACCCTTAAAATGCCTTCCGGGAATTGGTAAATCCCTGGGCACTGTTGATCCGCCAGCCAATACAATGGCCTGGAACTCTCTAAGTAAATCACTGATACTCACATTTACACCGACATTGGCATTGCATTTAAAAACCACACCTTCTTCTTCCATCAGCTTTACCCTTCTGTCAATTACCCATTTTTCCAGTTTAAAGTCGGGTATGCCATAACGCAATAAACCTCCCGGCGCATCATCCCTTTCAAATACAGTAACACTGTGGCCAGCTAAATTTAATTGCGCTGCTGCTGCCAACCCTGCGGGGCCGCTGCCTACAATGGCTACTTTTTTTCCGGAACGTGAAATTTGTTTTTGCGGTTTTACAAAACCTTTGTCAAAAGCTATTTCAATGATATGTTTTTCAATTTCCTCTATGGTAATAGCTGGTTGGTTGATGCCGAGCACACAGGCTGTTTCGCATGGCGCCGGACAAATTCGCCCGGTAAACTCCGGAAAGTTATTGGTAGAAGAGAGAATATCGTACGCTTCTTTCCAGCTTTTACGATAAACAGCATCGTTGAATTCTGGTATCACGTTGCCCAGCGGGCAGCCACTATGGCAAAATGGAACACCACAATTCATACAACGACCAGATTGCTGATTGAGCTTTTCATCCGGAAATCTTTCAATAAATTCCTTATAGTCGTGTACACGTTCCTGAGCAGGGCGCTTGGAAGGAAGTTCTCTTGTAAACTCTAAAAAACCTGTTGGTTTGCCCATTGTAATATTTTGTTTTTCAGTTAATTATTTTTGTTGCTGTTCGTAAAGGTGATTGTCCCGGCATCTTTTCATTGTTCAACTTCATTGGCACTCTTGTGCATGTTTAGCCCTGTTGGCATTTACCAGGCACAACAAAAACCTTTTTATTTAAGCTTTTCTTCAACTGTTGCCGCAGTGATTTTTGACAATACTTTTTTGTAATCCCTTGGAAATACTTTGATGAAGTTTTTCAACTGGTTATCAAAATCGTCCAATACAAACCTGGCTACAGTACTTTTTGTATAACTATAATGATCGCTGATTAACTGGTGTAATTCCGCTTTATCCGATTCTGCTACCGGATCGAGATCGACCATCTCTTTATTACAGTTAATGTCAAAATTTCCCTTCACATCATACACATAGGCTATTCCACCACTCATACCTGCGGCGAAATTTCTACCGGTGTTGCCCAAAACAACTACCCGGCCGCCGGTCATATATTCACAACCATGATCACCCACACCTTCTACGACTGCCGTTGCGCCAGAGTTACGTACAGCAAACCTTTCACCTGCTTTACCACGGATATATGCTTCACCGGATGTAGCTCCATAAAAAGCTACATTGCCAATAATGATATTGTCTTCCGGTACAAACCTGGCTTTGGCTGATGGATAGACAATCAATTTTGCCCCGCTTAATCCCTTACCGAAATAATCATTGGCATCACCTTCAAGCTCCATGGTAACACCTTTTGTATTAAAAGCACCGAAGCTTTGCCCGGCTGTACCTGTAAATTTAAAATGAATTGTTTCGTCAGGTAAACCGGCAGACTTGTATTTTTTTGATATTTCGTTCGATAAAATAGTACCTGTGGTTCTGTCAATGTTTTTGATATTGAATGAAGCAGTTACTTTTTGAAGACTATCCAAAGCAGGTTTTGCGGCCTCCAGCAATTTCCAATCCAGCACATTTCCCATCTCATGATCCTGGCTTTCTTTGTTATACAAACCGGTATAAATAGAAGCCGGTTCTTTATATAAAATAGGTGACAGGTCCAGTTTGCTGTATTTCCAATGCGTAATATCAGGTCTTGTTTCAAGGCAATCTACCTGGCCTACCATTTCGTTGATGGTTCTAAAACCAAGCTGTGCCATAATTTCCCTTAATTCTTCTGTCAAAAATTTAAACAGGTTTACTACATGGTCTGCGTCACCGGTAAAGCGCTCCCGTAATTGAGGGTCCTGCGTAGCAACACCAACGGGGCAGGTATTCAGATGGCATTTCCGCATCATAATGCATCCTTCCGTAACCAATGCAGCAGTGGCAACACCCCATTCTTCTGCACCCAATAAAGTTGCAATTGCAATGTCACGACCGGTTTTTAATTGCCCGTCTGTTTGTAAAACCACGCGGCTTCTCAATTTATTTTTTACCAATGTCTGATGTGCTTCGGCCAATCCCAGTTCCCACGGAAGTCCGGCATGCTTTATAGAGCTAATTGGTGAAGCACCTGTGCCGCCATCATTACCTGCGATCAACACCACATCAGCTTTGGCTTTGGCAACTCCTGCTGCAATAGTGCCCACGCCTGCTTTCGATACCAGCTTTACGTTAATGCGGGCAGCCCTGTTGGCATTTTTTAAATCAAATATTAATTGAGCTAAATCTTCAATGGAATAAATGTCGTGATGCGGAGGAGGTGAAATCAATCCAACACCAGGTGTGGCGTGACGTACCCTTCCTATCCAATCGTCTACTTTATGGCCTGGCAATTGACCACCTTCGCCGGGCTTGGCACCCTGGGCCATTTTTATTTGTAACTCATCCGACTGTGTTAAATAATAACTTGTAACGCCGAACCTTGCCGAAGCAACCTGCTTAATCGCACTGCGCATCAAGTCTCCATTTGGCAACGGTTCAAAACGCATTTCATCTTCTCCCCCTTCACCGGTATTGCTTTTTCCGCCCAGGCGGTTCATTGCAATTGCAAGTGTACTATGTGCTTCATGAGAAATAGATCCAAAGCTCATTGCACCTGTAGCAAACCGTTTCCAAATGCCTTCGGCTGGTTCTACTTCATCTATTGAAATAGGCGCACGATGATAATTAAACTGGAATAAACTTCTTAGAGTACAAGCTTTATCTCCCTGGTCGTTCACCAGTTTGGAATATTTTTTAAATGTTGGGTAATCATTCATCCTGGTTGAATACTGCAACAGGTGAATCGTTTGGGGATTGAATAAATGGAATTCACCTTTACGTTTCCACTGGTACAAGCCACCTACGGGTAAACGATCAACCGGTATTTCCTTTTTGCTAAATGCAAATGCATGTTTGGCTAAATTTTCTTTGGCTATTTCATCCAGTCCCATCCCTTCAATACGGGAAATGGCGCCGGTGAAATATTTATCTACTACCGACCTGTTAAGACCAATGATCTCAAATATTTGTGCACCCTGGTAAGATTGTAAAGTGGAAATTCCCATTTTTGAGAACACTTTCAACAAACCGTCATTAACGGCTTTTGTGTAATTCTTTTTAAGATAATCCGCATCCAGGTCAGTCACCAGTTTGCCGCTAATCTTCATATCCCTGATGCTTGATAAAGCCAGGTAAGGGTTAATAGCAGTTGCTCCAAACCCTAACAGGCAGGCGAAGTGATGGACTTCCCAAACATCGCCAGCCTCCACAACAATACCTACTTGACCACGTAAACCTTTACGGATTAAATGGTGGTGGACAGCGGCTGTAGCAAGTAAAGAAGGAATAGGCGCATGATCTGAATCTATTGAGCGGTCAGTTAATATCAATACTTCAAATCCATCTTCGGCGGCATCCACTGCATAACGACAAATTCTTGCGAGCGCTTTTTTCATGGAATCGGGTTTGCCATCTGCCCGGTAATACATCTGCAAAGTTTTTGCCTGGAACACACCAGTATCAATACTCCGGATTTTTTCCAATTCATAATTGGATAATACCGGGTGCTGTAATGCAACAGTATGACAAGCCAGCGGATCTTCATTTAATAAATTGCCATTGTTGCCAACAAAAGTTGCCAGCGACATTACTAACCTTTCACGGATAGGATCAATTGGTGGGTTAGTAACCTGTGCAAACAATTGTTTAAAATAAGAACTCAAATGTTGGGGCTGATCGCTCAACACAGCCAGTGGCACATCAGTACCCATTGAACCGATTGGCTCTTTTCCTTCCAACGCCATTGGAGCAATGATGGTGTCCAAATCTTCGGTTGTATAACCGAATGCTTTTTGGTATTTAAAAACCTGGTCGCTTTCCAGGTGGGTGAACATCACCCTTGGTTCAGGCAATTCTTCCAGCCTGATTTTATATTTATTTAGCCACTCGCCATAAGGCTTTTGCGAGCAGATACCTCTTTTCAATTCTTCGTCACTGATGATACGTCCCTGTTCCATATCCACCACGAACATTTTACCAGGTTGTAATCTTCCGTTTTCAATGATGATAGACGGATCAACAGGCAAGGCACCTGTTTCTGACGCCATGATTACACGGTCGTCGTTGGTTACACAATATCGCGATGGACGCAAGCCATTTCTATCTAAGGTGGCTCCAATAATTTTTCCATCGGTAAAAGAGATAGAAGCCGGACCATCCCAAGGCTCCATCATTGATGCATGGTATTCGTAAAAAGCTTTTCTTACCGGATCCATTCTTTCATCTCCATCCCACGCTTCAGGTATCAACATCATCATTACATGCGGTAACGATCTTCCTGTAAGTGTTAGCAATTCTATCATATTATCCAGGCAGGCAGAATCGGACTGCATACTGGTAACAACCGGTAGCAACATTTCCATTTCTTCCTTGCTAAAATATGGAGATACAAAGCCCGTTTCACTTGCCTTTAACCAGTTAAGGTTACCCTGCAATGTATTGATCTCGCCATTATGTGCAATGTACCGGAACGGCTGCGCCAATTTCCATGATGGAAAAGTATTGGTAGCAAAACGGGAATGCACCAAACCAAATGCCGATACAACTCTTTTATTATTAAGATCAGGAAAATAATTCCTTACCTGCCGGCTTGTAAGCTGGCCTTTGTAAACGATGGTTTTATAAGAAAGCGATGCAATGTAAAATCCAATAGCATCCTGCCTTACCGTGTTGTTTATGGTATGACTTGTATAATTGCGCAGTACAAATAATTTTCTTTCGAAGTCCAGCGGATTGGTGATGTGATCCGGGCAAGCTATAAAAACGTGTTCCATTACCGGTTCAACTGATAAGGCGGTAGGTCCGATGCCCGAAGTATTTACCGGAACACTTCTATAGGTTAATATCTCCAGGCCCAGTTTTTCTGCAGCCCTGTTAAATATATCCCTGCATTCTTCCCGTAGTTTTATTTCTTTAGGAAAAAATACAACGCCCACACCATACTTACCAAAAGATGGCAAATGAACGCCGAGCTTTACACATTCATCAAAGAAAAACTCATGCGGTATCTGGATGAAAATACCTGCGCCATCGCCGGTATTTGTTTCGCAACCGCAGGCACCCCGATGCTCCATATTTTCCAAAATGGTCAATGCATCTGAAATGTGCTGGTGACTTTTGTTGCCTTTGATGTTGGCAACAAAACCTATTCCACAGGCATCATGCTCAAACTGTGGATCGTACAATCCCCTGTTTGCTGCAGTGGAGATTTCCAACGATTCCGTGTTTGTTTGATACGTTTTAGTAGTTGCAGTCTTGTTCATCTAATCGAAATTTATTTGTAATAAAATAGCAATTCATTTTTGTAATGAATTCATTTTGGCAGCAGCAATCGTATGTTTTTTATACCAGGTATCCGTACAGGTTATCGTCTTTTTTCAGCTCTGTAAAGTTGACCTGGTATTTATTTAAATTTTGTACCAGCACATTGTAGTCGGCTTTGTCTTTTAACTCAATGCCAACCAATGCCGGTCCGGTTTCTTTATTGTGTTTTTGCATGTATTCAAAACGGGTGATGTCATCGTTTTCACCCAATACAAAATTCACAAATTCTTTCAACGCTCCCGGTCTTTGTGCAAACCTGATTAAAAAATAATGCTTCAATCCTTCGTACTGCAGGGAACGTTCTTTTATTTCCTGCATGCGGTCGATGTCATTATTTCCACCACTTAATATGCACACCACATTTTTGCCTTTAATCTCTTCTGCGTAAGCATCCAGCGCCGCGATAGACAGTGTGCCAGCAGGCTCAGCAACAATTGCATCTTCGCCGTACAATTTCAAAATGGTGGTACAAACTTTTCCTTCCGGCACCAAATGTATCTCCCGCAATAGGTCTTTACAAATAGCAAAGGTAAGATCTCCAACGGTTTTTACCGCAGCCCCATCTACAAAACGATCAATGCTGTCGAGGGTTACAGGCTGCCCTGCCTTAAAAGATTCAAACATGGCGGGAGCACCTTCTGGTTCTACACCAATTAAAATTGTTTGCGGCGATGCGGTTTTAAAATAGCTTCCAACACCTGCGCTTAAGCCGCCGCCGCCAACCGGCATAAATAAATAATCTATTTGTGGCTGTTCTTCAAGTATTTCCAAACCAACCGTGCCCTGGCCTTCAATAATTTTATAATCATCAAATGGCGGAATAAAAGTCATTCCGTTTTGAAGCGTATATTTTTTAGCAGCTACAGCGCAGTCATCAAATGTATCTCCCACCAGTTTCACCTCAATCCATTCTTCGCCAAACATTTTTGTTTGACTTATTTTTTGATTGGGCGTAACCACCGGCATAAACACCACGCCTTTTACCTGTAGCTTTTTACAACTGTAAGCAAAACCCTGGGCATGATTACCAGCGCTGGCGCATACAACACCTTGCTGCAATTGCGCTTCTGGCAAACTGCTCATCATGTTATAGGCGCCCCTCAATTTATAAGAGCGAACCACTTGTAAATCTTCCCTCTTTAAAAAAATATTACACTCATATTTTTTTGAAAGATTGACGTTGAACGATAACGGTGTTCTTACTATAATGTCTTTAAGCCTTTCAGCTGCAGCAGGGATATTGAGAAGTCTACCTCCGTCCCCTGAAGGGGAGGTATTTGACGAATCCGCAGTATCTTCCCTCACCCAACTTTTATTGAGTTCAATAACAGCCTCCGTTTTTCTATTTTCAAAAATTGTGTTCACTTATCTTATTCCTCTATTTTCTTTATTTTTTTTCTTTAACTTCCTTAAGCCACCGTACTAATCGTTTTCATTTCTGTCATCGCCTGCCTTAATTCTGCACCGATAGATTCAATTGGATGATAACGGATGATTTCATTGACAGCGATGATCACTTTATTATCAACACCTGCATCAATGCCATCATTAAAGTCTTTTCCAATCAGGTTGGTATCCACTGTTTTCATAAAATCGGCCAGCAATGGTTTGCATGCATGATCAAATAAATAACAGCCGTACTCTGCAGTATCAGAAATAACCCTGTTCATTTCAAATAATTTTTTGCGGGCAATGGTATTGGCAATTAACGGTGTTTCGTGCAGTGATTCATAATAAGCCGATTCTTCTTTAATGCCTGATTCAACCATTGTTTCAAAAGCCAGTTCAACACCTGCTCTAACAAATGCAACCATCAATAATCCATTATCAAAATATTCCTGTTCCGAAATTTTATATACGGTAGGAGCTGTTTTTTCAAAAGCAGTTTCGCCTGTAGCCGCTCTCCAGGTCAACAAATTTGTATCGCCATTGGCCCAGTCTTCCATCATTGTTTTAGAAAATTCGCCGCTCATAATATCATCCTGGTGTTTTTGAAACAGCGGGCGCATGATATCTTTCAGTTGTTCAGAAATTTCGAACGCTTTTATTTTTGCCGGGTTCGATAACCTGTCCATCATAGCGGTGATACCGCCTTGTTTCAAGGCTTCGGTAACAACCTCCCAACCATATTGAATTAATTTAGCGGCATAAGCTTTATCAATTCCCTTCTCAATCATTTTATCAAAACTAAGGATAGAGCCGGTTTGCAGCAAGCCACAAAGAATGGTTTGCTCGCCCATCAAATCTGATTTTACTTCTGCCACAAAAGATGATTTCAATACACCAGCCCTGTGACCGCCTGTTGCAACTGCGTAAGCTTTTGCATAATCCCATCCTTTTCCTTCGGGATCATTTTCCGGATGTACTGCAATTAAAGTTGGTACGCCAAATCCTCTTTTATATTCTTCCCTAACTTCCGTGCCCGGACATTTTGGAGCTACCATTATTACCGTAATATCTTTCCTGATCTGCATACCTTCTTCAACAATATTAAAACCATGAGAGTACGATAAAGTTGCCCCTTGTTTCATCAATGGCATGATAGCACTTACCACTGCAGTATGTTGTTTATCTGGTGTAAGATTAATCACTAAATCCGCAGTTGGAATCAGCGCATCATAAGTATCCACTGTAAAACCATTTTCTGTAGCGCTTTTCCATGACTGCCTTTTTGCATCAATGGCTTCCTGCCTTAGTGTGTATGAAATATCAAGACCGCTATCCCTCATATTCAAGCCCTGGTTTAACCCCTGGGCACCGCATCCTACTATCACAATTTTTTTACCTTTTAATTCATTTACGCCATCTGTAAATTCGCTTTTGTCCATAAACTCACATACCCCTAACTGATTTAATTTTTCTCTTAGCGATAATGTGTTAAAGTAATTAGCCATTGTTGATTTTTGTTTGCCTCCATCCCCTAAAGGGGTGTAATGGAGTGCCAGCTACATTTCTTAAAGTTTTGTAACTGACGGGTTAATAATTATTGTTGTGTTATTATTTTTTTATTCAACTCTTCTATTTTAAAGTGGCAAATTTTGGGTCTGCCCGAAACGAATAATACGCAAAATTAGAGCGTTCTAAGAACCCTCCTTTGGAGGGCAGGGAGGCTTTTTCTTTACATACTAAACACTTCTTCCTGCTGATTCAGGAATTCATTTTCTATCACTTCTTCACTGGGTTCTTTCTGCTCAAATTCTTTTAATTTTTCATGAAACCCATGGCTCTCTTTTATAATCGCAATTCTTGCACTACGTACAAATTCTATCAATCCATAAGGCTCCAGTGCTTTGATCAGTTTATTTGTTTCTTCCCGGTGACCTGTAGTTTCAAACACCGTAAAATCTTTCCGGATTGCTACGGCCCTGGCGCCACATTCCCTTAACAACCTTTCCACTTTTACCTTTTCCGTAATTTCATCTGTCGATACTTTGTACAAAGCCATTTCCTGCCAAACCACTTCATCGTTGGTATTGAAATACGCTTTCAATACTTCTACCTGCTTTTCAATTTGCCTGCACACTTTTCTTACAACCTCTTCCGTTTCATCTATCACAATTGTAAAGCGGTGAATACCTTCAATTTCTGAAGGGGAAGTGTTCATACTATCGATATTAATTTTTCTTCTTGAAAAAATAATAGCAATGCGGTTAAGTAAACCAATCTGGTTTTCGGTGTAAACGGTAATCGTAAATTCCTGCTTCATGTTTATCCTGTTGCGGTGTTGACCGGATGATGAAAAATTTATTTTATAGCAATTATTCTTAGTCTTTTATAATCAGCATACCACTCTCCATTTTTAAACTGGGTTGGTTTAAGCGCTGCCTGCACTTCATCTAAAATCGCTTCAATTGTTGGTTCGTCAATTCCTTTTAAGAAAGAACTTCCGAACATACGGACCCAATCTTTAATGCCATTTTGTGTATCAGCCAGTTTGGTGTCGCGGTTAAAATGCGCTGCATAAGTAACTCTAAAACCACGTTTTTCAAGCAGGCTGGTATACTCACTTATTGAAGGAAAGTACCATAAAGGAATGGTCGCATTTTCAGCAAAGCCACGGCTTATCAAACTATTTTGTAAAGCGGTTACTATTTTTGCAACGTTCTGCTTTCCGCCAAATTCAAGTACAACTCTTCCACTTCTTTTTAAATTGCGGTACATGCAATCGATGGCCATTTCTTTTTGCAAAACCCAGTGCAATACTGCGTTTGAAAAGATCGCATCAAAATGATCATCAAAATAAAATTCGGTAGCGGATTGCACTTTAAATGCCAGCTCCGGATATTGCGTTTTCGCCCTGGTAATCATTTCCAACGAATTGTCAATGCCCGTAACCGTAGCCCCGGCCGCAGCTATTACGCTTGTAAGATAACCAGTGCCGCAACCCAAATCAAGAATGCGCTCGCCTGCCTGCGGACTTAAAAGATCCACCAGGTCTTCTCCGTATTTAAATACAAAAGAATGCTTGTCATCATACAGATGAGGATTCCAGTTGGTATGTACAGTTGCCGTATTCATTATTTATTTACAATCCTTTTAAGTGCCATTGCGTAACCTAAATGCAGCCCCTCGTGCATGGTAATAAATTTAACAGCATCATCAATATTGTTCAAGGCCACATTAAAACTTGTGGTATAATTACTGTAACTGGTGAAGCTATTTTTCTCTACATCCGCGACCAATTCATTGATCAACCCGATGGATTGGCTCTTTAAAAACTCCAGCTCTTTTTCGTCCAAAAATGTTTCCGGCTTTGTACCTTTTGAATATTTAGAAACATACGACGCATCTATCTTCATCGGCAATCCTGACAGTTTATAACAAAGTATTTGCTGACTTACGATGACGTGTCCGAAGTTCCAGATGATGTTGTTGTTAAACCCTTCCGGAACCTGGTTGAGTTGTTCTATGGTTAAACCATCCATCAGCTTTAGAAATAAATTTCTTGAAGCCAGTATTGTATCAATACATTTATCTTGTTCTGCTACCATTATCCATTTATTTTATGTGCTTAACTTAATCTTATTTCTGCAACGCTGCACCCCTGCGGTACCATGGGGAATACATTGTTTTCTTTGCCTACCATAACTTCCAGCAGGTAAGCGCTCTGGTGCTCAAGCATTGTCTTAACAGCTGCTTTCAGGTTTTCCCTTTCCGTAACCCGTTGCCCGTCTATGCGGTATCCTTTGGCCACCTGCACATAATCCGGACTTTCAATATCCACGAAAGAATATCTTTTATCATGAAACAACTGCTGCCATTGCCGCACCATTCCCAAAAACTGGTTATTAAGAATTAGTATTTTCACGTCGGTACCGGTTTGCATAATCGTACCCAATTCCTGTATCGTCATTTGTACGCCACCATCACCAATGATCGCCACAACAGGGCGATGAGGGGCGCCGAATTTTGCACCGATCGCTGCAGGCAATGCGAAGCCCATGGTACCTGCACCGCCGGATGTGATATTGCTTTTGGTTTGATTAAACTTTGCATAACGGCAGGTAACCATCTGGTGCTGACCTACGTCTGTTACAATGATGGCGTTGCCCTCAGTAATTTCATTGAGTATTTTAATTACTTCACCCATGGTTAATTCATCGCCGGTTGGGTTCAGTTCATCTTTAATTACAACTTCTATTTCTTTCTGGGTAAACTCTTTAAATTTCGCCATCCATTCAGGATGTTGTTTTGCTTCTATCAGTTGTGTAAGCAACGGCAATGTTTCTTTACAATCGCCCCAAACAGGCACGGTTGATTTTACATTTTTATCAATCTCTGCAGGATCAATATCCAGGTGAATTACTTTGGCTTGCTTGGCGTATTTATCCAAACGTCCGGTAACCCTGTCGTCAAAACGCATACCCACTGCAATTAAAACATCGCACTCATTGGTTAAAACATTCGGTCCATAATTACCATGCATGCCTAACATACCTACGTTCTGTGGATGATCAGTTGGCAGCGCACTTAAGCCAAGCAAAGTCCATGCTGCAGGCAATCCGCCTTTCTCAATAAATGCTTTGAATTCATTTTCTGCCTTGCCTAATATGATGCCCTGGCCAAAAAGTACAAAGGGCTTCTTTGCTTCGTTGATCAGCTTGGCTGCTTCTTCCACATACTTTTTTCTAACGATTGGCTTAGGCCTGTAACTGCGTATGTGCGTACATTTTGTGTAGCCTTCGTAATCAAATTTTTGCAGTTGTGCATTCTTGGTAATGTCTATTAAAACTGGTCCTGGCCTTCCGGTTCCGGCTATGTAAAACGCTTTTGCCAATACAGCAGGAATTTCGGTTGCGTCCGTTACCTGGTAGTTCCATTTAGTAACCGGCGTAGTAATATTTATTACATCCACTTCCTGGAAAGCATCCGTGCCAAGCAAGTGAGCATACACCTGGCCGGTGATACAAACCAATGGTGTACTATCAATCATAGCATCTGCCAAACCCGTTACCAGGTTGGTAGCACCCGGACCACTTGTTGCAAAAACAACCCCGGTTTTTCCGGAAGCTCTTGCATAGCCCTGGCCTGCATGAATACCGCCCTGTTCGTGACGGACCAATATGTGTTTTAACTTATCATGGTAATCATACAAAGCATCATAGATCGGCATGATGGCACCACCCGGGTAACCAAAAATGGTGTCTACACCTTCTGCGACGAAGGCTTCCAGCACGGCTTGTGATCCATTGATAGTTACAGTCTCCGCTTTTAACGGTAATGCTTCCGCAACCGATACTTTACCGGCAGGTGCTGTTTTTTCTATGATGTCTGATGTTTCCATTGTTCATTAATTTAATTTTCTTACAGGTAATAGGTTGTTATTTTTTGCTAATTAAAATGCTATGCTTCGTCTGTTACGCAACCTTGCGAGGCATCCTTTACATAAGTAGCGTATTTAAATAAAATGCCTTTGGTGGCTTTTAAAGCAGGTTGTTTCCACGCAGCTTTTCTTTCAGCAATTTCTTCTTCACTTACTTTTAAAGTAATTGCCTTTGTGGCTACATTAATTTCAATGATATCATTGTCTTTAACCAGGCCAATCAGGCCACCTTCAAATGCTTCTGGTGTAATGTGTCCTACTACAAATCCATGTGTACCACCACTAAATCGTCCGTCTGTAATCAGTGCTACACTTTTGCCTAGGCCTGCACCTATAATAGCAGATGTTGGTTTCAGCATTTCGGGCATACCCGGTGCACCTTTTGGGCCTACATGTGTTATCACCACTACATCGCCTGGTTTTATTTTACCAGAGTTAATGCCGTTTATTAATTCGAATTCGCCATTAAAAACCCTTGCCGGACCTTCAAATAATTCGCCTTCTTTACCACTTATTTTTGCAACGCTTCCCTTAACAGCCAGGTTGCCAAATAAAATTTGTAAGTGCCCGGTTGATTTAATGGGGTTAGAAATCGGGAAGATTATTTTTTGAGAATCGAAATCCAGATCGGGTACATCAGCCAAATTTTCTGCAATGGTTTTACCTGTTACGGTTAAACAATCGCCGTGCAACATACCGACCTTTAATAAATATTTCATCACCGCCGGAACACCGCCAATATTATGCAGGTCTTCCATTAAATATTTGCCGCTTGGTTTTAAATCAGCCAGTACCGGAATTTTATCACTGATCAGCTGAAAATCATCCTGGGTAAAAACAACGTCCACACTTTTTGCGATGGCGATAAAATGCAACACCGCGTTGGTGCTGCCACCAAGCGCCATGATAATTGTAACCGCGTTTTCAAATGCTTTCCTGGTCATGATATCAGAAGGTTTGATATCTTTTTCCATTAGGTAACGTATCGCCTTGCCTGCATCCAGGCATTCTTTCTTTTTTGCCTCGCTCAATGCAGGGTTAGAAGATGAATAAGGTAAACTCATGCCCATTGCTTCGATGGCGCTGCTCATAGTATTGGCAGTATACATACCGCCACAAGCTCCTGCACCGGGACAGCTATTCATCACAATACCTTTAAAATCTCCTTCATCTAATTTGCCTGCGATTTTTTGTCCCAGTGCTTCAAACGCAGAAACAATATTCAGGTCCTGGCCTTTGTAATGACCGGGAGCAATGGAACCACCGTACACCATAATAGAAGGTCGGTTTAATCTGCCCATTGCCATAATGGAACCGGGCATATTTTTATCGCAGCCAGGGATAGCTATCAACGCATCATAATATTGTGCGCCACAAACGGTTTCAATTGAATCGGCAATAATATCGCGGCTGATCAATGAATACCGCATACCATCTGTACCATTGCTCATGCCATCACTTACGCCGATGGTATTAAAAATAAGGCCCACCATATCGTTGTTCCATACACCTTCTTTCACCAATTTTGCAAGGTCGTTCAGGTGCATGTTGCAGGTATTACCATCGTATCCCATGCTTACTACGCCAACCTGCGCCTTCGCCAAATCTTGTTCTGTTAATCCAATGCCATAAAACATGGCTTGTGCAGCAGGCTGTGTTGCATCCTGTGTGATGGTTTTACTGTACTTATTTAATTCCATTTTGTTGTGCTGAAAATTACTGGTGATAATTGTTGAACAATAAAAAAACCCGACTCTTTTTGGAGGCGGGTTTTTTTTATAATTAGTTGATGATACTATATATTAAATCCTGCTCCATTTGCTACGAGTATAATAATGACCAAGACCAGCGTGAGGACTACGTTGATTTTTTTAAAGCCATTAAATAAACTTACTGCGAACATATTGAAGTGTTATACAGCAAATATACCCAAGCGATTTATAATAACAAAGAACTTTTTTGCTGAAGCGGCACTTTTTACTGCTTCCCTTATATGATTGTGGACTTCCTTAATTCTATATTTTCTTTATTCACCCTGCCACTTATTCTTCCACTGATATACTCGCTGATGAGTTCGCCGATGGTGGAGGTGAAGTAAAAATTTACCGGGTCAATATCTTTTGATACAAACAAACTTTTGATCGTCCATTCCACTGCATCCCTTACCAGCTGGGCTTCTTCCTTTAAATTAAAATAGTCAAGCATCATGGCTACTGATAAAACCGCACCTAACGGATTGGCAATATCTTTACCGGTTGCTTTTGAATAGGAACCGTGAATAGGCTCGAACAAAGCATTGGCATTACCGATAGATGCAGAAGGTAATAAGCCCAACGAACCCGTAATTACGCTTGCTTCGTCACTTAAAATATCACCAAATAAGTTGTCTGTTAAAATCACATCAAACTGCTTTGGATTTAATACAATTTGCATGGCCGCATTATCTACAAACAAAAATTCCAGCTTTACATCTTTATATTGCAGCGCAATTTCTTTTACTACTTTACGCCAAAGCCGGGAGGTCTCCAGCACATTGGCTTTATCTATTAAGGTTAATTTTTTTCTTCTTTTTTGTGCCGATTGAAAAGCCAGGTGTGCGATGCGTTCTACTTCTTCCTTGGTATAACTGCAATCATCCGATGCCCATGTTTGCTCTTCATTTGTTTTCTTTTCTCCAAAATAAATGCCGCCGGTTAATTCCCGGAAAATGACAAAATCTACTCCTTCGATGTATTTACTTTTTAAAGGAGATAAATGATGCAGCGAAGGATAAGTTGTTACCGGGCGAATATTTGCAAACAATTGCAAAGATTTTCTCAGCTTCAGCAAACCCTGCTCCGGCCTTACTTTGGCAGTTGGGTCATTGTCATATTTTGGATGACCAATGGCACCAAACAGAATAGCATCACTTGCCAGGCAAACTTCAATGGTAATATCTGGCAACGGATCGCCCGTTTCATCGATGGCCACTGCACCCATTAAACAGTAAGTGTAATTAAAACTGTGTTTAAAATGTTCTGCAACCGCATCCAGTACTTTTACCGCCTGCTGCGTTACTTCGGGGCCTATCCCATCTCCTGTTATTACTGCAATATTTTTTTTCATTTTTTATCCCGGAGGATAATTGTATGCTGATTAATTATTTCTATTATTAGGGTATTAATTGGGTTGGTTATCTACTTGCTGTTTGAACAGTCTTTTTATAAAATATAATTAAAGTTGCTAAACAATATTCTGTAGAAGAGTGCGACGCCAATGAAGCTAAATTGAAATACAATTGCCTGGCTAAAAAATTATACTGTCAACTCCTTGGTATGCGCTTTTGCCAGTTTATTCAGGTCGTCTTCCATCACTTCTTTTTTACTATCTGCAACCTGCAAAAATTCTTTATACAATACATCAATATCATTTCTATCAAACTGGTATCCCAGTTTTTGAAAACGGTGTGCCAACGCACTGCGGCCGCTTCTGGCGGTTAATACAATCTTTGATTCTTCCGCACCAACTTCGGCAGGGTTGATGATTTCGTAAGTTAATGCATCTTTTAAAAATCCATCCTGGTGAATACCGGAAGAATGAGAGAAGGCATTACTGCCCACAATGGCTTTATTGCATTGCACCGGCATGCGCATGGTTTCGGCAACCTGCTGGCTCAATGGGTTTAATTGTTTTGCGTTGATGTTGGTATAAAATCCCATGTCTTTATGCTGCTTAATGATCATCACTACTTCTTCAAGTGAAGTGTTGCCGGCTCTTTCGCCAAGGCCATTGATGGTACATTCAATTTGTCGTGCACCATTAATAATACCTGCAATAGAATTTGCGGTGGCCAATCCAAGGTCATTGTGACAATGGCAGGAGATGATGGCCTTATCAATATTGGGAACATTGTTAACGAGGTAAGCTATTTTTTCTCCGTACTGGTGTGGCAGGCAATAACCTGTTGTATCCGGAATATTTACAACCGTGGCGCCTGCCCTGATGACCGCTTCCACTACCCTTGCAAGGTATTCATTGCCGGTACGCCCGGCGTCTTCCGCGTAAAATTCAACATCGTCTACAAAGTTCTTTGCCCACTTTACGCATTGGATAGCTCTTTCTAAAATATCATCCTGCGTGGAATTAAATTTTGCTTTAATATGAAGATCGGATGTTCCTATTCCAGTGTGTATTCTCGGGCGAGCCGCATATTTCAGTGCTTCAGCAGCAACTTCAATATCTTTTTGAACAGCTCTTGTAAGGCCACAGACCGATGCGTTTTTGATGATCTTCGATATTTCATTGACCGAGTTAAAATCGCCGGGAGACGAGATGGGAAAACCCGCTTCGATGATGTCAACACCCAGTTCTTCCAGCTTTAAAGCCAGCTCAATTTTTTCTTTTGTATTGAGTTTGCAACCCGGTACCTGCTCGCCGTCGCGTAGCGTGGTATCGAAAATGTGTATCTTATTATCTGCCATAGAAATAGGTTATTTATTACGATCTGGTTTAATTATTTTTGTTGATGGGGTTAGCTATTAAATAATTATTAACCTTCAATTACGAATGTAACCATTAATTGTGGAGTATTTTTCACATAATAAAGCCTTATTTACGCTTCATAAACCACTCATTATCGCATCAAATGCACAACCAGCAAGCGTTTTAAAGAAATTAAATTACGATGCCCAACAGGAGTACAGATACGTTATTTCAATTGATTAAGTCGCTGGAGAAAAGCGAAAAACGCAACTTTAAACTATACGCCAACCGTAACTCGTCGGGGGAGGAATTAAAGAGCGTACAATTGTTTGATGCACTTGATAGAATGGATGAATATGATGAGGCGCAGCTGTTGAGAAAAAATGAAACCATCAAAAAGCAGCAACTCAGTAACCTGAAGGCCCATTTGTATAAACAGATCCTCAGCAGTCTCAGGCTCATCAACGATGAAACCAATATAGACATCCAGTTGAACGAGCAGATGGATTATGCCCGCATTCTGTACAACAAGGGCCTTTACCATCAAAGTTTGAAAGTGCTGGATAAAACCAAAGACCTTGCTAAAGCCAATAACCAGTTTACCTATTTGGAGCAGGTGTTATTTTTTGAAAAAAGTATTGAGTCGCTTTATATAACCCGTAGTATTCAAAACAGGGCGGAGCAGTTGAGTAAAGAATCTGTAGTGGTTAATACCAGTTTAAATCTTACCTCTGAGTTATCTAACCTTTCCCTGCAATTGTATAGCTGGTATATTCAAAATGGCCATAGCCGTAATGAAGAAGAAGATGCAACAGTACAAAAGTTTTTTGTAGACAACCTCGGTGACAAGACTTCACAATGCAAACACTTTTACGAAAAACTGTACTTGTATCAAAGCTTTTGCTGGAGTGCTTTTATCCGACAGGATTTTTTGCAATATTACCGGTACACGCAAAAATGGGTACATCTTTTTGAAAAAGAACCTTGTATGATCGCCATTGAAACAGGTCATTACATAAAGGGAATGCACAACCTGATGGGATCGCATTTTGATTTGGCGAATCATAAAAAACTAAAAGAAACGCTGGAACAATTTGAATTGTTTTGCGAAAGTCCTATTGTGCTCAATAATGTCAATAACCGCATACAATGTTTTGTGTACCGGGCCATTTCTACCCTTAACACGCATTTTTTAGAAGGAAGTTTTACCGAGGGACTACAATTGGTACCGGATATAGAGGCGAAGTTAAAGGAGTACGAAATTTATATGGACCGCCACCGCATATTGGTTTTTGATTACAAAATCGCTTGTCTTTATTTTGGCAGTGGCAATTATGAAAAAGCAATTGATTATTTAAATAAGATCATTAACTGGAAGGTAGACCTGCGTACGGATCTGCAGTGCTATAGCCGCCTGCTGCACCTGATTGCCCATTACGAATTGGGCAATGATAAAATACTGGATTCGTTGATAAAATCTGTTTACCGTTTTATGGCTAAGATGCATAATCTGAGTGTGGTGGAAGAAGAGATTTTTAAATTTATCCGGAAATCATTTCAACTGAGTGTAAGAACCATTAAACCGGAATTGGAAAAATTGCTGGTGAAGCTAAAGAAATTACAAAATAACCGTTTTGAAACCAGGGCCTTTATTTACCTGGATATCATTTCGTGGCTGGAAAGTAAACTTGAAAATATTCCGGTGCAGGAAGTATTGAAACGCAAGTTTGCAGGTAAAAGAAATAATTGATGCTTACAGAAAATAACTTACTGCCAGTGCATAACCTTTTAATCCAAGACCACTTATAACGCCCTTAGCCTTTGCAGAAACGTGGGATAATTTTCTAAAATCTTCCCGGCCAAAAATATTGCTGATGTGCACTTCCACTACCAGTGTGGTAATGGCAGCAATGGCATCTCCCAAAGCAACAGATGTATGTGTGTAGCCACCAGGGTTTAAAATAATACCATCGTAAGTAAACCCTATCCGCTGAATTTCATTGATCAACTCTCCTTCCACATTGCTCTGAAAATAATAAAATTCAATCGTTGGAAACAGGCCTTTTATTTCTTCAAAATATTGTTCAAAAGTTTGGCTGCCGTAGATAGCAGGCTCCCTTGTCCCCAGCAGGTTTAAATTTGGACCGTTTATGATGGCTATCTTCATGATGCTGATTTAATTACACGAATTATTACCAATTACACAAATTAATGCAGTTGAATTTGAACGCTGCATTTTTTTATTTTAATTATTAATTTTTAATTATTAATTATTGATGCAATAAACTCATCAAATAAATACCTGCTGTCGTGTGGCCCCGGTGTTGCTTCCGGATGATATTGTACCGAAAAGGCTTGTTTATTTTTCATGCGAATGCCTTCTATGGAATTGTCGTTCAGGTTAAGGTGTGTGATTTCAACATCAGCTGAAGCCCTTACTGCATCCGGATTTACGCCAAAACCATGATTCTGCGTTGTGATCTCACTTTTGCCACTGATGACATTTTTTACCGGGTGGTTTAACCCTCTGTGCCCATGATGCATTTTAAAAGTCGGGATATCGTTGGCCAAGGCCAATAACTGGTGACCAAGGCAAATTCCAAACAAGGGTTTATCCAATGCCAAAATTTGCTTGATTGTTTTCACCGCGTAGTCCATCGGCGCCGGATCTCCCGGACCGTTACTGATAAAGTATCCGTTGGGATTAAATGATTCCAGTTCTTCAAAACTTGTTTTGGCATTGTGCACTTTTACATAGGCGCCTCTTTCAACAAGGCAATTCAATATATTTTTCTTGATGCCATAATCCAGCACCGCCACCCTGATTTTACTATCCGGGTCGCCGGCGAAATAAGATTCTTTAGTCGACACTACAGATGCCAGTTCCAATCCATCCATGGAGGGCACTTTATCCAGTTCAGCCTTCAATATTTCAAGATCCGTAATTTCAGATGAGATAATGCAATTCATAGCGCCTTGTATGCGAACATGCGCTACGAGGGCTCTTGTATCCACATCATCAATTGCTACCACATTCTGCTGTTCAAAATATTGCTGCAGGGATTCATCCGCCATAAAGCGGGAATACTTCTCTTCCAGGTTTCTGCCGATGATGCCCTTCACTTTTACACCATCACTTTCTACATCCACTTCTTTAACCCCATAATTGCCCACATGCACGTTATTCATGATGAGTATTTGGCCATAATAACTTGGGTCAGTAAATACTTCCTGGTATCCGGTCATACCTGTATTAAAACAAATTTCC
The DNA here is from genome assembly GCA_038210625.1 of Chitinophagales bacterium. Lineage (GTDB taxonomy): Bacteria > Bacteroidota > Bacteroidia > Chitinophagales > Chitinophagaceae > Ferruginibacter. The sequence continues at coordinate 53,001 of JBBQWL010000005.1, forward strand.
CCGGTGGTAGTTCCTATTTTACCAAACGCATGGCCGTAAAAAACGGTGCCGTCATTAAGTAATAAAATAGCTGATTTTTTATGTATTGTAGCTGTCATTATTTTTCAAAAGTTTTGCAAAGAAAAGGATTCGGTGATGGATAATGCAATTATTTTTTTCACAATGTGGATTCACATCCGCATGTATGAATCAATCCCGCTTTCCCGCGAACCCATAAAAAAGCTCCGATAAAAATATCGGAGCTATATGTAATTTTAAATTAGTCATTTATGCTTCTGGAGTCGTTTTATCTTCTGAAGCTTCTTCTCCTTTCACTTCTACCGCTTCGTCAACCGATGAAGTGTCGGCTGCTTTCTTCTTAGCACCACCACTACGTCTTGTTTTCTTAGCTGGTTCAGCAGCTGCTGCTTTTACAATGCTGTTGCCGTAAATTTCATTAAAGTCAACCAGCTCAATCATCGCTATTTCTGCATTATCACCAGTTCTGGCTCCTAATTTAATGATACGGGTATAACCACCGGGGCGACTCGCAATTTTTGGAGCTACTACAGTAAACAATTCTTTTACAGCAGCTTTATCATTGAGGTAACTAAACACAACACGGTGGTTATGCATAATTTGCTCTTTGGTGTCTGTATGCTTTGTTTTGGTAATCAAAGGCTCAATGTAAGTACGTAAAGCTTTTGCTTTTGCCAGTGTAGTAGTAATTCTCTTAAAAGTGATCAGCTGGCAACCCAGGTTCATCAGCAACGCTTTTCTATGAGAAGCGGTTCTGCTTAAATTGTTATTCTTATTTCCGTGACGCATGACATTTTAATTTTAATATTTCATCTGTACCGTGTCAGGAATTACAGACTACTTATGTTACAAAAAAGTTCTTATTATTTTAGCACTCTGCAAGTCTTCCGGTTCGGCGGAAAGATTTAGCAGGGCTTATTTATTCGTCGTCCAATTTCAATTTGCTTAAATCCATTCCAAAGCCCAACCCTCTTTCAATTAACACCTGCTCAATTTCACTTAAAGATTTCTGGCCAAAGTTTCTGAATTTCATCAGGTCTTCCTGCTCGTACTGAACAAGCTCGCTCAATGAATTGATTTTTGCAGCTTTTAAACAGTTAAAGGCACGTACAGAAAGATCGAGGTCTTCCAATGGTGTCTTCAATACTTTACGCAATTGTAAAGTTTGTTCGTCAACCAGGTCTTCCTTTTTATCTTCTTTGGTATCAAAAGTGATGTTTTCATCAGTAATGATCATCAAATGCTGAATTAAAATACGGCTGGCTTGTTTAACCGCTTCTTCCGGATGAATAGTACCATCTGTAACCACTTCCATGATTAATTTTTCAAAATCCGTGCGTTGTTCAACACGCGTATTTTCGATAGTATATTTTACATTTTTGATGGGTGTATAAATAGCATCCACCGCAATATATCCAAAATGCGTGCTTTTATCCTGGTTGTCTTCTGCAGGTACATAACCACGGCCCTTGCCAATGGTAATTTCTATATCCAGTTTAGCGCTGCTGTCCATTACGCAAAGAATCAGTTCAGGATTCATTACTTCAAAAGACAAAGAAGCTTCACCAATATTACCAGCAGTAAGCTCTGTTTTATTCTTAATAGAAAGCGTGATTTTCTCACTGCTCACTTCATGATCAACTTTCTTTTTAAAACGAACCTGCTTAAGGTTAAGGATTATTTCAGTTACATCCTCTGTGATACCTTTGATGGTTGCAAACTCATGGTCAGCACCAACAATGTTGATACCGATGATTGCATAACCTTCCAGGGAGTTTAATAAAACCCTGCGAAGAGCGTTACCAATAGTTACACCATAACCAGGTTCAAGCGGGCGAAATTCAAATTGTGCTTCAAAGTCATTTGCTTTTTGCAGAACAATTTTATCGGGCTTAACAAAATTTAAAATGGCCATTTGTATTTTGTTGTTTTAATGTTTAAAATTTGTTTGACGAACATTTTTACTTTGCTCATCATTGTTGTGTCACTCACTTGTACTTGTATCGCTATGATCAACCGTTCACGGTAAACCGAAACAATCAAAATTACTTAGAGTACAATTCCACAATCAGCTGTTCCTTGATATTTTCAGGAACACTTTCTCTTTCAGGATATGCTATGAAAGTACCTTTCAATTCTGTTTCGTTAAAATCGATCCAGTTAAATTTAGTATTTTTTCCACGAACATTACCTGTAATAGAAGTATTAACGGCACTCTTGTTTTTCAATCCAACAGTTTCACCTGGTTTCAATGAATAAGAAGGAACGTTTAATACATCACCGTTAACAGTGATGTGCTTATGACTAACCAACTGGCGTGCTGCCTGGCGGCTTGGGGCAATACCCATACGGAACACTACATTATCCAAACGTGCTTCCAATAATTTAATCAGGTTTTCACCAGTTACACCTTTCTTTCTTGCAGCTTCATCAAATGTTTTGCGGAACTGTTTTTCAAGCAAACCATAAGTGTATTTTGCTTTTTGTTTTTCACGTAACTGTAAAGCGTATTCGCCTAAAGTTTTGCGTTTGCGGTTTGCACCGTGCATTCCCGGAGGGTTACTGTTTTTAGTTAACCACTTTCCGTTTCCTGTAATAGGCTCTCCGAAAATTCTGGAGATCTTTGTTTTTGGGCCTGTGTACCTTGCCATAATTATAAAGTTGATTTTTTAGTGACGATGCAACATTAAAAAATCGTAAAATAAATGTTGCACCCGTTATTAAATAATTTCTGATGGCTGATTTTTTGATCGCTGATGTACTAACATCAGACATCAGCAAATCCGACATCCGACATGTGTTATACTCTTCTTTTCTTTGGAGGACGACAGCCGTTGTGTGGTAAAGGAGTTACATCCTTAATCATATTGATCTCGATACCAGACTGAGACAAAGACCTGATAGCACCTTCACGGCCTGAACCTGGTCCTTTTACAAATACATCTACTCTCTTCAGTCCTGCATCCATAGCCACTTTAGCTGCATCTGCACCAGCCATCTGGGCTGCATAAGGGGTATTTTTTTTGCTACCTTTAAAACCCATTTTACCAGCACTTGACCATGAAATAACCTGGCCATTCTTGTTGGTTAAACTGATGATAATGTTGTTGAAACTTGCAACGATGTGAGCATCTCCGTAGCTATCTACTTTTACTACTCTTTTTTTTGCGGCTGCTTTTGCGCTTTGAGCCTTTTGTGCTTTTGCCATAATAACTTAAAATAGGTAATCTTTTAAATAATGAAATCCCTGTTGTACAAGGACTGATCAAACCCTCCTGCTGACTTATAAGCTATCCGGCGTTTGTTCAATTGTGTTTAAGTCTATAAAAACTGATACCAGGTAAGTGCTACCTGGTATCAATTAATTATTTTTTAGCAACTTTCTTTTTGCCGGCAACTGTCTTACGTTTGCCCTTACGGGTACGGCTATTGGTACGTGTACGCTGACCACGTAAAGGCAATCCTTTACGATGACGCAAACCACGGTAGCAGGCAATATCAAGCAAACGCTTAATGTTCATCTGCACTTCACTGCGTAAAGCACCTTCCGTTTTAAACTCACTGTTGATTACATTACGAATAGCAGTCTGCTCTTCATCATTCCACTCATTCACTTTTTTATCATAGCTTATAGAAGCTTTGTCTAAAATATACTGAGCAGTAGAACGACCGATACCATATATATAGGTAAGTCCGATTTCGCCTCTTTTGTTTTTTGGTAAATCTATACCGGCAATACGAGCCATAATTTGATTAGTTTGTTAATGTGTTGATTGGTTTTACATGGCTTTCACCATTATCAATTTATCCCTGCCTTTGTTTAAAACGGGGATTCTTTTTGTTGATCACGAACAGTACACCTTTTCTGCGTACAATTTTGCAATCAACACTTCTTTTTTTAATGGAAGCTTTAACCTTCATCTTGTTAATTTTTATTTATTAGTACCTGTTATTTATACCTGAAAATTATTCTTCCCCTTGTTAAATCGTACGGACTCATCTCCACGCCTACTTTGTCTCCTGGTAAAATTCTGATGTAATGCATCCTCATTTTTCCTGAGATAGTTGCTAATATCTCGTGACCATTTTCCAGCTTAACTTTGAACATAGCATTGCTCAGCGCTTCTAAAATTGTACCGTCTTGTTTAATGAGTGCTTGCTTTGCCATATATTTTGGGAGCGCAAAGATAAGAGGATTATTTCAATTATTATTAAAATAATCAGATATTTACCTTTTAAAAACAATTTTTCCCCATGAAAAAGATCATTTTTAGTTTGTTGGCTATTTGCATCGGAATTTCTGCATGCAAAAAAGATACCGTCTCTGCTCCCGTTGAGACTGTCAAATATATGAGTTTTACCCCTAATAGCAGCTGGAATTATGAGCTGACGGACAATTTAACCTCCAATACAACCAGTTATACCATTACCTCAACCGACCGCGATAGTACAGTTAATAGTAAAGCATATCATGTATTTTCAAACAGTGCTGGGTCAAATCAATATTATTTTCTTTCTGGGAGCGATTATTATACTTTTCAAAATCTGCCGGCCACTTTAAGTGGCAACCTGTTTGAAAATATTTATTTAAAAGATAATGCGACTGTCAATACTTCCTGGAGTCAGAATTACCAAGTTACCACCTCAGGTGTTCCACTTAATATTACTATTGTAAATACCATCGCTGAAAAAGGAATAAGCAAAACAGTGAACAGTATTGCTTATACCGATGTAACACATGTTACATCTACGCTGGCTGTATCGGCATTCGGAATACCGCTTCCTTCCGGAGCCATTACAACCGATGTGCAGAGTTTTTATGCAAAAAAATACGGGCTTATTCAATCCGTAAACAAAATCAATATTAATTATAGCGGCATTGTAAGCAATACAGATCAACAAACTATTTTAAAATCTTCCGATATAAAGTAACTGTGTCAATTCCAAAGTCATTCATGAACTTGGAATTCGTCAAGATAGTTTCACAGGCTTTTTACAAAAAAATGCTAATAAAGAAAAAGGTTGCAAAAGCAACCTTTTTCTTTATTATTAAAATGACCTAACTAAATACTTCGTCATTAAGATGAACTTTTGTCATTTCATAAAAATGGTTCTGCAACTGGTGAACGCCTAAAGGCTGAATAATATGTCTTCTTTCATCGCGGTACCATATTTCCATATTCGAGAAGTCGCCCCTGGCATGTAACAGAAGCCTAAAAGCACCTTTCAGGTATTTTACGCTGCCATCTTCGTTTTCCTGCTTTGTAAATTTTAGCCGGGCTAATTGTTCATCATCCAGTGGAATCGGTTTTAACTGGCTGGTCTCAAACCAAAACTCCTGGGTTCCGGTATCAACACATACCTGTTTTTCATCTCCGTTCAGGTCAGTTACTTCTCCCAGTAATGTATCGCCGTCATTATCGGCCAACAAGTAATCACCTACTTTAATGTCGTGGAATTTTATCATGGCAATTTATTTTTTATTATAAAACAATTTACCACTTTTTAGAAAATTAATATGCTTCCACCATAAATAAAACAGAAAAACTATTTGGAACAGGTTTTATATTATAACACCACTATTTTTCTTGTCTCCCTTTTACCTGCCAGGCTGAAAATTACGTTATAGGTGCCTTTCTGTAAATCGCATACATGCAGGTGCCCGTTATTTAGTCCGTAAAAGGCTGCCAGCTTAGTTTTTAAAACTACCTGCCCAGACATGTTTACAACAGTTACATCCATTGTGCCCCGTTTATCTGCATTAAATTTTAGCTGCGCCTGTCCTGGCCTTGAGATAGGATTCGGACTCAGACTTACGATCAAATCCTGTCTCAGTACAGAATTATTGCGCAGCATTTTAATAGGCGAAAATGTTTCCTTTCCGTCCCTATCGACTGTAACAATTTCGTAGTACAAATATTTATTGATATTCCCCAGGTCGGTATCTGTAAAATTGTAAGAGCGTTGGGTACTTGAATTACCGGCAGCTGCCACCCGGCCTACCTCATAAAAACTGGTAGCATCCGTACTTTTTCTGATTGAAAAATAATCAGTACGCTGTTCTGAAAATGTTTGCCATTGCACCAGGGCTTTAGCATCTGCATTTGACACAGCAAACGATCCGAATTGTACGGGCAAAACGCCGCTGACAGTAATGGTACCCTGCATACCAAATGCAAAATGCGGCGTACAACCATATAAATAAGTACCCGGAACGGCTACAATGTAACTAAAGGTGGTAGCGGTTGCGATCATCGGCGCATCCCACTCTGCGGCACCGGCTGGCAAAGACGTACCAGGCAAGCCACCACCGCAGGTAGTGGTGTGAATACCAATTACCCAGTTAAATTTTATTTCGTCGCCCACTACAGCATTGACTGTTGCAGGATTAAAAGTATTGTTGGCAACTGAAACATTCCAAATGGTTGCATTGGCCGGGTTACAAAACAGCAACGCCAGCACGGCAGTGTAAAGAAATTTCATGATTTGATTGTTTTAATGAATTATGAAAGGAGGATGCTTTCATAATCGAAAAAAAACATACCTGGGTTGCTTGATTTATTTTAATTTTTCGCAGCAGATAAAAAATTTTTCGGCTGATTTATTTTAACGATGCCGGATTTTATTTTACTCAACAATAAAGGTCACATAACTGTGAAACAATGCCTGTTGCGGAGTTGCAGCGCCAGGGATAGGAGCAAGTACCCCGTAAAGCGCCGTGGAATTTTCGTTTTTCAGCAGCCCTTGGCTAAGGCGCTGCGGAGTACTGTGGATAGCCCGCCCGGGCGCACGAATCAATTCAAAAATTAAAATTCAAAATACCAATTCGCCTTGCTACACTTACCTGCCAAAATATTATTCGGCCCAGCTCATTACGTATCCTTCATTTTCAATTTGCAATGCAGCGGTAGTTAATTGTAAGGGATGAAACGTGTCTATCATAACTGCCAACTCATTGGTTTGTTTGGCGCCAATGCTTTTTTGTACGGCTCCCGGATGCGGGCCATGGGGGATGCCGCCCGGATGGAGGTTGATCATTCCCCGGGTAACATGTTTACGGCTCATAAAATCGCCATCCACATAATACAGCACTTCGTCGCTATCAATATTGCTGTGGTTATAGGGCGCAGGAATGGCGTCGGGATGATAATCAAATAACCTCGGCACAAAGGAACATACCACAAAATTATGCGCTTCAAAAGTTTGGTGTACGGGCGGTGGCTGATGCACCCGGCCTGTAATGGGCTCAAAGTCGTGGATAGAAAAAGCATATGGATAGCAGCAACCGTCCCACCCAACTACATCGAACGGATGATGATGATAATGGATACCGTAGAGGATGCCCCTCTTTTTTGTTTTGATTAAAAAATCCCCGGTAGCATCATGCGCACGTAAATTTTTGGGGGTCCGGATATCTCTTTCGCAGTAAGGAGAGTGCTCCAGTAACTGGCCATAAGGGCTCAGGTATTTTTTAGGATAACGGATAGGACTAAACGACTCCACAATCAGCAGCCTGTTATTGTCAGATGAAAAATGTACCTGGTAAATGGTGCCCCTGGGGATAACCAGGTAATCTCCATAGCCGAAACTAATTTCGCCATACATGGTTTGCAAAATGCCGCTGCCTTCATGTATAAAAATTAATTCATCAGCATCGGCATTTTTATAAAAGTAGCTGCCCATACTTAATTGCGGAGCCGCCAACACAATATGGCAATCGTTGTTTACCAGCACTGGCTTACGGCTTTGCAGAAAATCTTTTTCCGGTTCAATTTTAAACCCTTCAAAACTGCGGTGCTGCAACATTCTTTCTTCAGCAATAACAGGCTGCACATTCACCGGTTTATCTGTTTTGATGATTTGTGTAGGCGGATAGTGATGGTATAACAACGAATAGTCATTGCTGAAACCTTCGGTTGAAAACAATTGTTCTGCGTATAAACTGCCATCCGGTTTGCGAAACTGTGTGTGGCGTTTGTGTGGAATATCTCCCAGGCTATGATAATGTGGCATGGTTATCAGAATTTAACAGTGGTATAATTTTTTAATCGGCCTGTTGAAAATGAGATCAACTAAGCTACTGTTGGTAAATCAGCGGATAAGGAAACAATGGCATGACTGATTTTGTATTGTGCAATCTTAATATCAAATTTACATTTTTAAACCCATTTTAGTTGACAAGAATAGGACTTATATCAGACACCCATAATTACCTTGACAAAACTGTTGAGGAGCATTTTAAAACCTGTGATGTAATATGGCATGCAGGTGATTTTGGAAGCATTGCAATTGCCAATGAGTTAAATACCATTCGCCCCTTAAGCGGCGTGTATGGCAATATTGATGGCCCGGATATCCGCACTGTTTACCCGGAACAGTTGGTTTTTATGTGTGAAGAAGTAAAAGTGATGATGCGGCATATCGGCGGTTATCCCCCGAAATATAATCCTGAAACAAAAAAGGAATTATTGCTGCACCGCCCCCAATTATTTATCAGCGGCCACTCGCATATTTTAAAAGTAATGTATGATGACAAACTAAGTTGCCTTCACATGAACCCCGGTGCCGCCGGTAAACAGGGCTGGCATAAAGTGAGAACGCTGATACGCTTTACCATTGATGGAAAAGACATGAAGGATTGCGAAGTGATTGAACTGTGATTTACTTGATAATTGATTAACTGATAATTGATCATTAAATACAGCATCTACGAAATTGTAGATTCCAAAATTATCCATTAACTAACTATCAATTATCCACTAAAAAATTATCCATTATTATTCCACCCAATCTGCTATAAAAACATTTGTATCCCGGGTGCCGCCATTGTTGCGGTTACTTGAAAATACAATCTTTTTTCCGTCATGGCTAAACATGGGGAACGCATCAAATCCCTTATCACGACTTATTTTTTCCAGCCCTTTGCCATCCAAATCTGTCAGGTACATATTGAAGGGAAAGCCTCTTTTATACTCGTGATTGCTGCAAAAAATAACATGTTTTCCATCGGGTGTAAAATTGGGCGCCCAGTTGGCCTGCTCCAAAAAAGTAATCTGGTGTGCATTGGTTCCATCAGCATTGGCTATCCATACCTCCATGTGCGTGGGTGCTACCAGGTTTTCTTTCAATAAATTGTTGTATTCTTTTATTTCTTCATCTGTTTTTGGTCTGCTTGCCCGCCAGATAATTTTTGTTCCATCCGGACTAAACCAGGCGCCGCCATCATACCCCATTATGTTGGTTATTTGTTTTACATGCTTACCATCCAGGTCCATGGTATATAAATCGAGGTCGCCATTTCTGATAGAAGTAAATAATATTTTATCTCCTTTGGGAGATATGGTGGCTTCCGCATCGTAGCCTTTTGTGTTGGTAAGCTGCTGGATAATTTTACCACTGGTATCCGCTTTAAAAATATCAAACCCTTCGTACACAGCCCAGATGTACTTGTTGCCATATTTACTTCTGTCAGGCACCGGCGGACAATCCTTTGAAGCAAGATGTGTAGAGCCATACAGAATATGTTTTCCATCGGGGAAAAAGTAAGCGCAGGTAGTTCGTCCGGTTCCGGTACTTACCAGTTTAGGTTCAAATTTTTCACCTGGTTGAGTAGGCACTTTACCCATCCATATCTGGTCGCAGGCGATGCCTTCTTTTGGATTTGTTTTTTGAAAGATGAGGTATTTATCGTCAAAACTAAAATAGGCTTCTGCATTATCGCCCCCAAAAGTTAACTGTTGCACATTGGCAAAATGAGTTTCGCCGGGAAACTGAACGGTATCTGCTTTATTAACTTTTTTAATTGCCAGCACAGATGTAGGATATTTATAGGCACTTATAAAAACAGCCATTGACAAAAGGAAAAAGGACAGCACAATTTTTTTCATCTCAAAAAATTTAACCATAAAGATAAGAGGTCGTTAAATTGTATACCAAAAAATTGCAGCCAGTTATCTTTCAGCCCCTAATTTTGCAGCCAACTAATAATGAAAATGAAAAATATTTTTATAGGTTTGATTACCGCCTGCATCTGTTGTATGGCTTGTAATAATACCGATACCAATAGCGGAAACGCGGCCTTGCCAGAACAGGAAAAACAGTTGAGAGATGCCATCAATCAACACCCGGATTCACTATTGCTGAAAGAAAACCTGATACAATATTTTAGGGAAAACAGCAACTACGGCCAGGCCATTGCAGAAACAGAAAAGGCGATACAGCAAGATACCAGCAATGCAAGAATGTGGGATATAAAAGCCACGTTGCACTTTTTAAACAAAGACACTGCGAATGCAATTCAATCTTTTGAAAAAGCCATCGCTATTGATCCCCAACCGGTTTATCAAATCTCTCTCGGGCTGATTTATGCGCAAACAAGAAATGAAAAAGCAATTACGCAGGCAAATGCTTTACTGGCTAATCCATTGGCGAAAGCGGGTAAACAGGCGGAGTTCATAAAGGGTTTTTATTATTCGTACATGAACAATTGTGAAAAAGCCATCCCTTATTTTGACACTTGCCTGGCAATAGACTACACCTACACAGATGCTTATAAAGAAAAAGCAATTTGCCTGTACAATCTTGCTCAATATAAGGAAGCCGTCCAATCGCTTGAAAAAGCGGTAGCCCTACAAAGCACGTATGACGAAGCCTATTACTGGCTGGGGCGTTGTTATGAAAAATTAAACCAGCCAAAAGAGGCCATCATGAATTACCAGGCTGCTATACAGATTGACCCGGATTATGCTGAAGCAAAAGATGCACTCGCAAGGTTAGGCGTTAAGTAAGGTTGATCACAATTTTAAACTGCCACAACAACGAATTTGGCATGGTTTCTTTCATTTAAAGTATACAACAAGTAAGCTGCATTTAATCCGATGCGCTTAACTTTGCACCCAAGACTAAAATCAGACATCAGACATCAGACATCAGACATCAGACATCAGACATCAGACATCAAAAAAATAAAAATTAAAAATGGCTCTCATCGCTCCTTCCCTTCTTGCTTCAGATTTTTTGCAATTACAAAATGAATGCGACATGCTGAATGCAAGCCAGGCAGACTGGTTTCACCTGGATATAATGGATGGACGTTTTGTACCTAATATAAGTTATGGGCCAATGCTGGTAAACTTTTTTAGAAAAACCACTAAAAAAACCTGCGATGTACATTTAATGATTGAAGAACCCGAGCGGTATACACAGGCTTTTAAAGATGCGGGGGCAGATATTTTAACCGTACATTACGAGGCCTGCACCCATTTACACCGCAATATTCAGCAAATAAAAAGTTTGGGTATGAAAGCCGGCGTGGCATTGAATCCGCATACACCGGTAGAATTGCTGAAAGATATTTTGCTGGATGTTGACATGGTTTTACTGATGAGCGTAAACCCCGGTTTTGGCGGGCAATCTTTTATACCGCACACCATCAACAAAATAAAAAGAATGCGGGAAATGATTGATGAGCAATTGCTGAATGTGAGCATTGAAGTTGATGGCGGCGTAACCCTGGACAATGCAAAACTCATTGTAGAGGCGGGCGCAGATATACTGGTAGCGGGCAGTACCGTCTTTAAAGCTGCCGACCCGATGGCTACCATCGCTGCACTAAAAGCTATTTAAGCGAATCCGCAATTTGAAGTAACACACCGGCTGATTGCTTTATCCAACTGGGCTCTGCAAGGTTCCATTTGTATTTTTTGGAGATGATATTTTCAAGCATTTGCTGCCCTTGTATAGCCTGGTCTTTATTGTAAAAACAATCAACCCATTTTTGGTTCAGCTTATTTTTATTGGTGATGGATATGCCTCCTTTGTACCATTTAAAACAGGAAGGTATTCCGTAAAATGAAATAACTGTTGCTTTGCGATCTGCATTGTCCTGAAAAAATTTATTGTAAAAAAGTATGCATTGAATAACCCGGTTCTTTAGTGCTTCATCTGTTTCCTTTTGGGCTGGCTTCACTCTCCACTGGTTGTTAGAAGGGTAAAAAGGGTGATCCGAAACTACTTTTCGCTTCATGCCGTCGGCTACATATTTTACCGGTTTATCTTTACCCGATTTCAGCAACAGGCTATTAACGCCAATGCCGCTTAATCCTATATCTTTTTTCGAACCATCATCAAACACCAGGTGAATCATTTTTGCTTTCTCATCCAGCGTCCATTTCCCGGCTTTCATATTACCGCGTGGGTTCTGCACCATCACACCATCATCAAAAAAACAATAACTCCGAAATGGCATTTCAAGGTCACCACTGTTACTCAATACGCCATCATCTACATCTTCTTTATCTTCCCAATTCTGGCTCAACAATGCCGGCCAGGAATCAGCTCTTGTTAAATACACCAATGAACCGGAAGGCGTATCGGCTGTAGCATTGGTGACAACTTTTTTTGGATCACTATTATTACAACTGTAAAAAATTGGCACAAGTACAAGGGCGACGAACAGTATATTTTTCAAATTATTTTTTTTCAAAATTAAACAGAAGGAAGCAAATTTTTAATCACAGACTTATTAAAACATAAAATATTTACCTTCATGCAATGAGAGTATTTACCTCACTGCTATTAACCCTGCTTTTTTTTACTGCATCTGCCCAAAAAAAAATTGCTGTTGTAAGCGGACAAGTAATTGATGAAAATGAAAATCCCCTACCCGGTGTTTCTGTAACCATACTGGGTAAGTCCAATGGCATTATTACAAACGATACTGGTTTTTTTCGCATTACAGTAACTGCCGGAAAAGCAACCGCCATTCTTTTTTCTTACACCGGCCACACAGAAATACAGAAGAATTTTTATTTGAGTGAAAATGAAGAAGAGCATATTACGGTTCGCCTGCAGCGGGATGGCAAAACGTTAACTACAGTTGTTGTTAGTAACGACCGGGAAAGGAAAGAACTCGGTTTAACCAAAATAAATCCCAAGAACGCATTGGTTTTGCCGAGTACAACAGGTGGCGTTGAAGGGCTGATAAAAATACTCGTAGGCAGTAATAATGAACTTACTTCTCAATACAATGTACGGGGCGGCAATTACGATGAAAACCTGATCTACATCAACGACTTTGAAATTTTAAGACCTTACCTGGTACGCAGCGGCCAACAGGAAGGACTTAGTTTTATTAACCCTGAATTAGCAAGAAACGTAAATTTTTATAATGGCGGTTTCCAGGCGAAGTATGGCGATAAAATGAGCAGCGTGCTGGATATTCAGTATAAGAAACCAAAAGCATTTGGCGGGTCAGCCTATGTTAGTTTACTTGAGCAAGGGATGCATTTGGAAGGCTCTGCAAAAAAGGAACGGGTAACCTACCTTATTGGTGTACGCAATAAAAGCAACAGCAATTTATTAAGCAGCCAGCAGACGCAGGGCTCGTACATTCCCTCTTCAACCGATATACAGGGTTATCTTACTTATAAGTTAAATGAGAAATGGCAGCTTGAAATGCTTGGTAATTTTTCGGCTACCAGGTTCACTTTGATACCGCAGTCTGCCCAAAAAACAACTTCCGTTTTTTCACCTTTGTTTACTGCCAACCTTGGTCTGGATATATTTTTTGATGGCCAGGAAAAAGACGGCTACAACACAAGCCTTATCGGTTTAACTGCCATACATCAGCCCAATAAAAAAGTGCAGATAAAATGGATGTTGAGCCGGTTTGAAAATAAGGAGAATGAAAATTTTGATATCGGTAGTGCCTACTTATTTGGCGATCGGGATTTTGATAATACCAGCAGCACCTACGGACAGATTATAAATCCATTGGGAGCGGGCTTTTATCAAAATTATGGCCGTAATAAATTAGATATTACCGTATGGAACGCGGGTGTAAAAGGTAGTATAGAAAAGGGTAAACATTTTATTCAATTCGGCAACAGCATTGAGCAAACCGTGATAGCAGATAAATTGTTTGAATGGGAATACCAGGATAGCGCAGGCTATTCTTTACCAGTCAATACCAATAACCTCAGCACTTTTTTAAATACGTCGGCCAATCTCACCATACAAAAATACAGCGGCTACCTGCATGATAATATCAATTTTGTAAACAGTAAAAGAGATATTTCACTACAGGGTGGCCTGCGCTATAATTACAACTCTTTGAATAAAGAATTTTTAATCAGTCCGCGGGCACAGGTAAGCATAAAGCCCAACTGGAAAAAAGATATTGTGTTTAAACTTGCTGCCGGTGTGTATGATCAGCCGCCGCTATACCGGGAATTAAGAAAGTATGATGGTAGTTTAAATACGGCTGTAAAATCGCAAAAGAGTTACCAGGTAGTGGCAGGGATGGATTATAATTTTATTTCAGCAGACAGGCCTTTCCGCATTACAACCGAAGCCTACTATAAAAACTTGCAGGATGTAATTCCGTATGATATTGACAATGTCCGCATCCGTTACTCGGGAGAAAACGACGCCAAGGCATATGCTTACGGAGTGGAAACCAGGCTGTACGGTGAACTGGTAAAAGATGCAGAAAGCTGGCTCAGCATCGGGCTGATGCGCAGCAAAGAAAATATTGCAGGCGATCATTATTACAATTATGTAAACGCCGCAGGCGAAACCATCAATTCTAAAACACAGGACCAAATTCCGGTGGATAGTATGCGCCAGGATGTAGGCTGGGTAAGGCGTCCAACGGACAGGCTAATTACAGTTGGTTTATTTTTGCAGGATTATTTATCTACCAACAAAAATTTTAAAGTGCATTTGAACACCATCTATGGAAGTAATATGCCCTACAATATTCCTAATAGCACCAGGTATAGAAACGCCCTCATCATTGATCCGTATTTAAGAATTGATATCGGTTTTAGTGCATTGTTGTTAAGCGAAAAAAACAAGCGCAGAAGCCATAACCCCTTTAAGGACTTTGACAATATCTGGGCCAGCTTTGAAGTATTTAATTTAATTGACCGGCCCAATACGATCAGTTATCAATTAATAAAAGATTTCAGCAATACCGTTTACAGCATCCCCAACCGGCTTACACCAAGATTGGTAAATTTTAAAATTGTAGGCCGGTTTTGACAGTGCAGGCAAACTATAAAAAATGGTTAGCCGCCTGGCCTGTTTCTGCAAATTTACTTTTATCATTAATCGCTTTTTGCTGGCTTTCTGCAAAAATAATTGGCTGGAAAGTATGGGTTACAGAAAGAACATTCCCTGTTATTGCCCCGCTTTATTTTTTAAATTATACACCTTCAGCAGTACATTGGATTTTGCTGTCAGCATCTATCGCTTTGCTTGTATTACTTACAATAAAGCCAGGCAATAAATATGTGCAATACTCCTTGTTTTTTTCAGAGATTGCATCTTGCCTACTGGATGAAACCCGCTGGCAGCCGTGGGAATATTCATACCTTTTTATCCTCGGCATTTTTATCTTTAACCGTACTAAACAAGCACAAGTTGCAACCTGCCTCGTTATTGTGCTTGCAACTGTTTACACATACAGTGGTCTGCATAAGTTCAACGAAAATTTTATGACCAACATGTGGCAAACAACTATTTTAAAACATTTTTTTTAAGTGCCACCTGTGCTATATAAAGCAGGCTGGATATACTATTTAGGCTATTTGTTGCCTTTCATTGAAACTGTTGCAGGGTTTGGATTGCTGTTTTCAAAATCAAAAAAAGCTGCGGCGGTTTTGCTGATAGGAATGCATATTTTTATTTTGTTACTGATAGGACCAATTGGTTTGCATTATAACAAAATGTATGGCCATGGAATACAGTTATGATCTTGTTGCTGTATTTTCTTTTTATCCGGAACAAAAAAATATCCAATGTTGAATGGACCCAGCTGGAGATACGAAATAAAATAATAATGGTTGCATGGGCTGTTTTACCCGCACTCAATTTTATTGGATTTTGGGATAACTATCTGTCATGGAATTTGTATTCATCCAGGATACCCAGGATGGTTATCTGCATTAAAGATACAACTGCAACAACGCTACTGAGAAGTTATTATTCAGGTAATCACGGCTCGAAAATATGTAACGGAAACGCCTTGCTGAATGTACAGGATTGGGCCCTGAGAGAAATGGCTGTTCCGCCCTACCCGGAAGAACGGGTTTATAAAATAATGGAAATACAATGGAATAAAACTTATCCGTTAGCCAATGCTGATTTTGTAATTTATTATTCTCCTTTTAAAAAGGATTCGGCCAGCTTAATCGATCAATAGCAATGGATAAGTTCCTCTAAGCTGCAAAAGCAAAAGAGGGCGACGCAACGATGATGACCATTGCGTCTTAGCGCGGACAAATATTATTACTACCATCTGGCATCGGCCGCTAAAAATAACTCAAATTAGTTTTTACATTTAACGTAAGCAATGTTTCGTAAATCAATTTGATGGTATTTTCCACGTCACTTTTGTGAATCATTTCAACGGTAGTATGCATGTAACGTAATGGCATGGATATTAAAACGCTTGGACAGCCGTCGTTGGCATAAGCAAATGCATCGGTGTCAGTACCTGTACTTCTGCTTACGGTATGCAGCTGCACGGGGATTTTATTTTTAGCTGCCACATCCTGCACCACATCCAGTAATTTATTGTGTACGGCTGGTCCAAAAGTCAAAGAAGGCCCTTTACCACACACTGTATCGCCCTGGATAATTTTACTAATCATCGGCGTGGAAGTGTCATGTGTTACGTCGGTGATGATGGCAATATCGGGCTTTATTCTGCGGGCAATCATTTCTGCCCCGCGAAGGCCAATTTCTTCCTGCACCGCATTTACTATGTATAATGCAAAAGGTAATTTCTTTTTGTTCTGTTGCAACAGGCGGGCTACTTCAGCAATCATAAAGCCACCAACCCGGTTGTCGAATGCACGGCCAATCAGGTAATCATACGCTAATTCTTCGTACCCGGCTTCATACGTGGCAACGGCACCTATATGCACCCCCAAATCTTCCACTTCTTTTTTAGTACGGGCGCCGCAATCTAAAAACAGGTTATCCACTTTGGGTTGCGGTTCCTTACTGTCGGCACTTGCCATCCTGGTGTGTATAGCTGGCCAGCCGAATACTGCTTTTACCGCGCCTTTTTTGCCATGGATCAATACCCGCATGGAAGGTGCAATCTGGTGGTCAACGCCCCCATTTCTTTTTAGGTAAATTAAACCTTCGGGAGAAATATAATTTACAAACCAGCTAATTTCATCTGCATGTGCTTCTATCACTACTTTAAACGGAGCGGTTGGGTTGATAACACCAACGGCAGTGCCGTAAGGGTCAGTAAAGAAAGTATCGGTATATGGCTTTATATATTCCAGCCACATCTTTTGGCCGCTGCTTTCAAAGCCTGTGGGCGAAGGGTTGTTAATATAGTTTTTTAAAAAATCGTACGACTTATCTGTTAAAATACTTTTCGCTGGTTTTACTTTTGCTTTAGCCATTATAGGATTAATTTTTACAAATTAACTAAATCCCCTCCATACTCAGGAGGCACGTCCTTAAAAACATGTCCAAATTTTTAGAAAAAGCGAAAGAAAAGATCGTGATAACGGACGTCTAAGGGATTAAAGACATCTCTCAACGAAGTGTCAATTACTGCTTAATAATAACAATATTTTCAGACCGTACTGTATCGCTGTGATGCCTTGCTTTATCTACCACACTAAAACTGAAATAACAGGTATCATTAAAATCACATTTAGGCTCCCCGATTAATGGATAGCCATCCACACGGTAACCATATGACACCAGTAAGTCATCGTTGGTACTTTTAAGTTTTATTATATCAGGACTTAGGGGAAATTTTTCGGTAGTACCACTTTGAAGACAGGATGGGTTTATTTTTTGAATAAAGATAGAATCCAGGTCGCCTTCCAGATCGGTAAAAGCAATTTTAAATTTTATTACATTGCCAGGCATCAGCACGTTGGTATTAACCGATTTATATACTAAAGATGGCGTGGAAGAATAGGATTCTTTTTTACAACCAAAAAAAACAAAACAAACAAGGGCAATTAAAATAGTGTTACGCATCTTTGTAAATTATAGCCCAAATTTAATGATTGAAATTGAATAGTTCCGTTAAAAATATAACCGGATTAAATAATTTGACAGATGTAACAGCAGCAAATTTTAACCGGGTTGCCCTGGATATTTTTCAGTTTCAGTACCAGCACAACCAGGTATATCAACAATTTTGTAATGCCCTGCATGTTAACCCGGCTTCAATAACCGAAATAAATCAAATACCTTTTTTACCGGTTGCATTTTTTAAAACACATACTATTACCACTTCCCTTTTTGAACCAGCAGCTATTTTCGAAAGCAGTGGCACTACCCAAACTATCAATAGCAAACATTTTGTAAAAGATATTGTTTTGTATGAAGAGAGTTTTAATGCAGCCTTTCGGCTGTTTTATGGCGACCCAAAAGACTGGTGTATTATCGCCCTGCTGCCATCTTACCTGGAAAGAAATAATTCATCACTGGTAATGATGGCGGATAAATTGATTGAACAAAGTGCACACCCGCAAAGCGGCTTTTATTTGCATGATCTGGAAAAGTTGAATGATACCATCGCCAGGCTTGAATCTCAGCAGCAGAAAACATTATTGCTAGGTGTAACTTTTGCCCTGCTTGATTTTGCCGAACAATACCCCATGCATCTGCAATACACTACTATTATGGAAACCGGCGGTATGAAGGGGCGTCGTAAGGAAATGACCCGCCAGGAAGTACACGATATTTTATGCAGCAGTTTTAAAGTCGGTGTTATTCATTCAGAATATGGGATGACGGAATTATTAAGCCAGGCGTACTCTGCCGGGCACGGTATTTTCAGTTGTCCCCCTTGGATGAAAGTTTTGGTAAGGGAAGAAGATGATCCTTTGACTGTATTATCAGCCAATAAAGAAAATATGGTTAGCGGTGCAGTGAATGTAATAGACCTGGCCAATATTTATAGTTGCAGTTTTATCGCCACGGATGATGCGGCCAAATTATATCCCGATGAAAGTTTTGAAATATTGGGCCGGCTGGATCATTCGGATATCAGGGGATGCAGTTTGCTTTCTTTGTAGGAACGCGTAAAGCTGAAAGCTAAACGCTTAAAGCCAGACATACGTTATGCATTTGTTATTTATTGATTTCTGCATTTGCTGTAGGCTTTAAAGCTTTCTGCTTTCAGCGTTACGCTTTAACTTAGCGAACATTTTTAATTATAAAAGATATGGATACATCAGCCAAACCGTCGCAAACTATCATTGTTATTTTTGGAGCCGGTGGTGACCTTGCCTGGCGCAAATTATTACCTGCTATTTACAATTTATATTTAGACAACTGGCTGCCGGAAAATTTTTTGGTGCTGGGGCTGGATATTAAAAATATGACCCTTCCGGAATACCAGTTGCACGTACATGAAGGCATCAATAAATTCAGCCGGAGTGGTAAGACAAAGAAAAAAGATTGGGTAAACTTTGAAAAATGCCTGCAGTATAAGAAGGGAGATTTCAACTCAGCCACCACCTATAACTATGTTGCCAAATTGGTAAAGCAAACAGAAAAAGAATGGAATGGCAAAAGCAACCGCATATTTTATATGGCGGTATCACCCGCTTTTATTGAAACCATCGTTACCAATATTGGTGCAGCGGGACTGGCTGCGGATAAGGCTTACAGCCGCATAGTTGCCGAAAAACCTTTTGGACAAGATCTAGATAGCGCACGTCGCCTGAATAAAATCATCTGTAATACATTTGATGAATCGCAGGTGTATCGCATTGACCATTTCTTAGGAAAGGAGACCGTCCAAAATATTTTGGCCTTCCGTTTTGCAAACGCATTATTTGAACCGATCTGGAACCGCAATTACATTAGTCATGTGCAAATAACAGTGGCGGAACAACTTGGCGTGGAAACAAGGGGCGGATATTTTGACCATGCCGGCGCATTGCGGGACATGATACAAAATCACCTGTTACAATTGCTTTGTTTAATTTCTATGGAACCCCCCGTTAGCTTTGATGCGGATGAAATACGCAACCGCAAAACAGATGTACTGCACGCCGTAAGGGATATTGAACAATTGGACGTACACAAGTATGCTATTCGCGGGCAATACGGTGCCGGCTGGATGGAAGGAAAAAAAGTAAAAGCTTACCGGGATGAACCTGGTGTTGATAAAACCTCCAACACAGAAACGTTTGCAGCCCTGAAATTATTTGTAGATAACTGGCGCTGGCAGGATGTTCCGTTTTATGTACGCAGCGGCAAGCGCATGAATGAAGCCCGCAGTTATATTACCATCCATTTTAAACCTGTGCCGCATAAATCTTTTCCTTCAGAAGCCACCGGTAACTGGCAACCTAACAGCATCACTATGAATATCCAGCCAAGAATGTTTATCTCCATGAATTTTCAGGCAAAAAAACCAGGGCTACAAATGGTACTAAACCCCGTGAATATGATGTTTGACTATGATGAAAGTTACAAGACGGGTACACCTGAGGCTTACGAAACGTTATTGCTGGACGTAATGCAGGGAGACAGTACCCTGTTTATGCGTGCCGACCAGGTAGAAGCAGCCTGGGATATTATTATGCCGGTACTAAAAGCGTGGACCGAAGATGCACCGGTATATTTCCCCAATTATGCTGCAGGCATGCCGGGCCCCGAAGGATCAGAATTGTTTTAGAATGTGTTAAGGCGGATGCTGGATGCTTGATACTGGATATTGGAATACTTTTAAACTGGATGCCATTATCTGCACATAAAAACTACCGAAATTGGATAACCGTCAATAGTTGAAAGAGCTTATAACTCATAACTTATAATTCATAACTTATCATTAGCATTGCGTTATTGAAATTTTTAGTTCTTTGAAAGTATTGTCAGTATTGAGTTTGCAGCGAATTTAGCTTGGAAACGATTTGAATTTTTGAAAATCAAAAAAAGTATAACTTGTTGATTTTCAATCATTATGAATCAAGGCAAATATATTTTTTCGCAGATTATAGGATTAATTTCCTACAAACAGTTTCAAACCATTGTCAACAGGCACTTTGGTGACTATAAGGTCAGGGATTTTAATTGTTGGAAGCAATTTTTATGCATGGCCTTTGGCCAACTTACCCATCGAGAAAGCATTAGTGATACCGTGTTATGTTTAAAAGCAAATGCAAACAAAATGTACCATTTTGGTATTGGGGAAGTGGTTGCTGTGAGTACGATTACCAGAGCCAATGAAAGTCGTTCATTTCAAATTTATGAAGACCTTGCTATGTCGTTAATTCAGGAAGCAAAACAACTTTATCGGCTTGACGATGAATTGGAAGTATCACTCAAAGGAAATGTATTTGCCATAGATGCAACAACTATTGATTTGCGTCTTTCCGCATTTTGTTGGGCTACTTTCAGATCAACCAAAGGAGGCATAAAACTTCACACCCAACTTGATTTAAAAACAGCTATCCCCGAATTTATTTTGTTTTCCCCTGCTTCTGTTCACGATGTAAATGTGCTGGATATTATTAATTTTGAAGTCAACAGTTTTTATATAATGGACAGAGGATACGTAGACTACAAAAGGCTTTACAAGATTCATACCTCCGGAGCCTTCTTTGTTACCAGGGCCAAGGATAACATGAATTATAGAAGATCATGCTCTTACCCAAAGGATGTTGATGCCGAAGTACTTTATGACCAATCCATAATACTCAATAATTACTATGCACATAAAAATTATCCAATTAAAATGAGAAGAATAAAATTTAAAGATCAACAGTCAGGCAAGGTTTTAATATTTCTCACTAACAACTTCCATCTTAGCGCAACAGAGATAGCACAACTCTATAAACAAAGATGGAAAATTGAATTGTTTTTTAAATGGATCAAACAACATCTTAAGATAAAATCATTTTGGGGACAATCAGAAAATGCCGTGAAAACCCAGGTGTGGATAGCAGTGTCGGTTTATGTTTTAGTGGCCATCGCAAAAAAACGTTTCATGCTAAAGCAAAGCCTTTATGAAATTCTACAGATTTTAAGCATCTCCATTTTTAATAAAATGCCCATTAATCAACTGTTTCAGCAAACTCAATTACAATATTTCAAAGAACAAAAAGATAATCAGCTGAATATCTTCGATTTATAACGCAACGCTAGTGATAACTTATAATTCATAACTCAGGAGAGCGCCTGCAGAATATCGGCTAAAATATCATCCACATGCTCCAGGCCAACTGAAATACGAATGAGGCCTGGCGTGATGTTGACGGCTTGCCTTTCAGCTTCGCTTAACTTGGCGTGCGTGGTACTTGCAGGGTGAGAGGCGATGCTTCTCGTATCACCCAGGTTGGCAGTAAGGCTCAGCATTTTTAAATTATTTAGAAAGCTGCGACCACTTTCCAGTCCCCCTTTTAAATTGAACGAAATTAAACCGCCGCCATTTTTCATTTGTTTGATGGCAATGGCGTGTTGCGGATGGCTGGGCAGGTAAGGATATTTTATCCAGCTTATTTTTTCATGCCCTTCTAATGCCTGCGCAATTTTTAGTGCATTGCCTGCATGGCGCTCCATGCGCACATCCAGCGTTTCCAAACTTTTGCTCAGTATCCAGGCGTTAAACGGCGACAAGGCGGGACCGGTGCTTCTGCAAAATAAATACAGCTCATGTATCAGTTCTTTTTTACCAACTACAACGCCACCTAAAACACGTCCCTGGCCATCCAGCCATTTGGTAGCGGAATGTATTACAAGGTCTGCACCAAAGGCCATGGGTGTTTGGCAAATGGGGGTGGCAAAACAATTATCTACATTAAAAAGCAGGTTATGTTTTTTAGCCAACTTACCCACCAGTTCCAAATCAATGATATCAAGACCCGGATTGGTAGGCGTCTCCATGTAAATCATTTTGGTATTGGGCCTTATAGCGGCCTCCCAGGAGGCGGTATCATTTGCAGCCACATAACTCACCTCAATCCCAAATTTTGGCAGGTACTTATTCAGCACTGTAATGGTACTGCCAAACACAGAACTGCAGGCAAGGATATGATCCCCACTTTTCAAAAAAGTCATAAAAGAAGCAAATACAGCCGCCATTCCGGAAGCGGTAGCAAAGCCAGCTTCGGCGCCTTCCAGTGCTACCATTTTATCGACAAACTCAGTGCTGTTAGGATTGCTGAAACGGCTATAAATATTGGCATCGGTTTCATCGGCAAAAGCGGCCCGCATTTCTTCCGCATCATTGTAACAAAAGCTGCTGGTTAAAAATAGAGGGGTTGAATGTTCCATTTCGGCGGTACGTTCTGTCTGTATGCGGATGGCTTTTGTTATCGGGTTCATGGTTGAACTTTTTATGATGACTGTTTTGTTAGTACAATTTTAAATTACCGGCAAAGCTAATTAATACAGGGCCATTAATAATTTAAAAAAGTAAAGCTGAGTTATAAAAATGTGTTTAAACCAGTGGGAGATGGAAGAAAAAATACAACGGAGAATAAACTGTAATTCTTTGAGTAGTATTCGCAGCCAAAAATAAGTTGGCCCCTAAACACACAACATAATAAAAGTAAAATTGAAAAACTACTGTACAAGAGTGCGACGCCAACGAAGTACCACAAAGGCGTTGCTTTGCCGGGACAAAAAAATTACTTCAGATCTACCCTTGTTTTGAGGGATAAAGTAACAGATTAAATACTTATTAATGCTTCGTAGCAATCTTCTACATTTCCTCGCCCTTGGGGGAGTTGGAGGGAGCTACTTCCTATTTATTAACCTTCACATCCCAGGTTAATTTTGTACCGCCAAGGCGCAGTGTTTCGGCAACGGAACAATATTTATTCATAGACAATTCGCAGGCACGGTAGGCCTTTTCTTCGTCGATGGTTCCTTTTAAATGAAATACGATTTTAACGTTCTCCCATAACGAAGGTTCTTTACCAGTTTGTCTTTCACCTTCAATTTTCATAGAAAAATGTTCCACCGTCTGGCGTTGTTTTTTTAAGATCATTACAATGTCGATACCACTGCAACCGCCAAGTCCCATTAGCAATACCTGCATGGGACGAACGCCAAAATTTACGCCGCCGGTTTCCGGACTCGTATCCATTTTTATAACGTGACCATTGGCATCTGTTGCCTCAAAACCGCAATCGCCCTGAACACGGTTTACATTTATTTCTATCATTTCGAAAAATTTTTACAAATATAATTCCGCAAGCCTTTACTTTGCATTTCAACTGACGAATACTTATTTAATTTAATGCAATTTTTTCATTTTCAACATCCAATAGCACTTGAAAGCGGCGGCACCCTGCCCGAATTAACAATTGCATACACCACATACGGACAATTAAACGAAAAAAAAAGCAATGTAGTATGGGTTTGCCATGCTTTAACTGCCAACTCAGATGCGGCAGATTGGTGGAAGGGTGTAGTTGGACCACAGCACGTTATTGATCCCGAAAAATATTTTATTGTTTGCGCCAATATCATCGGTAGCTGTTATGGTAGCAGTGGCCCGTTGAGCATTAACCCTGCCACCGGTCAGCCCTATTACCACAGCTTTCCTTTGATTACAATTCGCGATATGGTGAAGGCGCATATTTTGCTGCGGCAACACCTGGGCATTGATAATATATTCTTACTCATGGGCGGCAGCATGGGCGGCTACCAGGCTATGGAATGGTGTGTGATGGAAAATGAGCGCATCAACAATTTATTTTTACTGGCCACCTCCCCCACCGAAAGTGCCTGGGGCATTGCTACACATACCGCACAACGCTTAGCTATTGAAGCCGACTGTACCTGGCAAAATCCATCGCCTGCGGCAGGCGCCAAGGGGTTAAAAGCGGCCCGTGCTATTGGCATGCTCACTTACCGCAATTACGGAATTATGGTGCAGCAGCAAACCGATGTCGATACCGAAAAATTAGATCATTACAAGGCATCTGCCTATATACAATACCAGGGCGATAAACTGGTGCAACGCTTTAACGCTTACAGTTACTGGTTACTTACTAAAAGTATGGACAGTCACCACATTGCCCGCGGCCGTGGCGGAAACGTACATGCGGTATTACAAAACATGCAGCAGCGTACGTTGATTGTTGGCATCAGTAGTGATATTCTTTGTCCCCTTACAGAGCAACAATTTTTGGCAGCCCACCTGCCGCACGCCACGCTGATTGCGATTGACAGCAATTATGGGCATGACGGTTTTATGGTAGAATCGGCAGCTATTTCTGGTCATTTGAATGACTGGCTGCAGTCAGCCTGACCTGATTTTTTAAGTATTGTTTATTTTCATTAAATATTATATCTGCTGACATTCATGTCTTATTTTTTTATATGTTTACAGATATTTATCTGTTTACCAAAAAATAATTATGAAAAACGTCTTTTTATCCGCATCCATGATCATTGTGTTTTTTTTAATTTCCTGTAAAAAGGAAAGTAGTACAACCGGCAATTCCACCGACCCATTAAAAGGCAGCTGGAAATTTTTAACGATGACTGCACACACTAAAGTAACCTCAAAATATACAGATGGTGGAATTGCTAATACAGAGATAGCAACCTCTGACTACACTACATACAATGGCGTCGGTATTATTAGTTTTTCGGATGGCACTGTCACTGCACAGGGAATAGGCTATTCAGTTGACGCAAGTGTTTTTGCTTCTTTTTATGCAGATGGTGTATTCATTGACTCATTATCTATTCCTTTTTCTGCTACGGCGCCCCCTACTAATTCATCAGGTCAATATAAAATAATTGGAACCGATTCTATATACTTTCCTGCTGGTGGAATTGTATCCGCTGGTGTGCCCGGAAGTAATAGTCAACAAACAATGGCTTCCGGTTATAAATTTCACATCGTTGGCGACACTTTACTTTCCATGACATCATCCATTGCAAAAGATACGTTGGAAAACCTAGGCGGCATTATGGTTGCTAATCGTGACGAAGCAGCCTATACAGTTAAACTAAGAAGGCAATAGAGTAATTGCAGATTCTTTTACAATGGTTCTACAAACATTTAAAGCCACAATGTTGGGGGCATGGTGAACGCAGCAGCAATTGAACGGTCTCGCCGTAAATAAATTCAGTTATTTTTTTTACACAACGAGACAAAAAATAAAAAATGTACAACGCTTACGGTACTAAGTTTCATTGTTCACTACATGTGAAATAATATTTCAAGGCATCTGTTTGTTTTTATACAGGCATAATAAAATCAGTTATAACATCTGTAAAAAAATGATGGCAAAAGCAATCAAACGATCCGACGAGGAACAGGTGACCGCACATATTAAAAGCCTGGAACCAGGCCTCGCAAAAATTATTCAAACACTTCGCAAAATAATTTTAAGCACGGATAAGGAAATAGGCGAAAGAATAAAATGGAACAGCCCCAGTTTCTATTATACCGGCGAAATGAAGCCGTTTGATCCCAAAGAATATAAAAGAGAAATTATTGTATTTAATTTGTTCAAAGGCAGGATCATGCTGGTTTTTCCGAGCGGTGCCAAAATAAACGACACCAGCGGTTTACTGGAAGGCGATTACAAAGACGGTAGAAGGCTTATGATTTTTAGCGACCTGCAGGATGTAAAAGCCAAAGAAGAAACATTGCAGCAGCTAATAAAAAAATGGCTCGCGTTGGTGGAGAAATAAATGGAATAAGGCGATACACTTAACTAGCCTATATCCTTTTTATAAAGTTCAATTTTTCGCTCATCCGGGTCAACAATAACTGCCATAAATCCGAAATCAGTTTGTGCAGGCCCGGATAAAAACAAAACTTGTAGTGCTTTTAATTTTAAAACCACCGTATCAAAATTATCAATGCTAAATCCCAATCTTAAATTTTTATCTGCCTCGGTCTGTTTGTTTGCCAGGGGATAAATTTCAAACACAGTCTGCCCTAAAGTGGCAGAATAATGATAGGGAGAATTTTCGTGCTTGTGATACTCAAACGTCAACCCTAACAGACTATAAAAATCAACCAGCTTTTTTGTTTCGCTTGTCCTCAAAACCAAGAGATTTATCTCCATTTATTTTTGATCAGTTTGAATTTTTGTACCGGCCAACTACGCTTAAAATGTTAGTTAGCCACTGCAGGTTCAACCCTGCCTACTTTTTTTGATAACTAATTGCCCCGGAATAATAAGGCTCTAAAAGAACCCTCCTTTGGAGGGCAGGGAGGCTCTTTATTTTATCGAATACTTATACTTATACCGTTCAAACAATTGCTTCTGTTTGTTATCTAAATTAATTTCCCTGCCTTGTATAAAAGCCTGCGTAACCTTACTGCTCTTCATATCCAGCAGGTCACCTTCACTGATAACAATATTAGCATCCTTGCCAGTTTCAAGTGATCCGGTAATGGCATCGATACCCAAAATTTTTGCCGCATTTAATGTAATAGAAGTTAGTGCCTGCTCTTTCGTAAGGCCATAAGCCGCCATCGTACCTGCCTGGAAAGGAAGATTGCGTTGTCTCCAGAATCCATCTCCCCCATCCTGGCAAATGGTGAATAATACTCCCGCCTTTTGTAAAGCCACCCCGGTTTTGTAAGGCTGGTCCACATCATCATCATCGGTAGTGGGTAAACTATGCGGTTCCGCTAAAATAACAGCCACATTATTTTGCTTTAGCATGTCTGCCATCAGCCAGCTGTCACTTGCCCCTACCAACACCAGTTTAAAATCAAATTCTTTGGCCATGCTTATTGCCATCATCATTTCCTTTACCAGGTTGCAATGCACAAAAAACGTTTTTGTTTTATCAAACAATCCCTGCACAGCTTCCAGTTTTAAATTTACCTGGGCATGCGGCAGCTGGCTGTGATAGGCCTTTGCCTCACGGAAAAAAGCACGGATACTTTCTATTTTATCAAGACTTTGTTTTACCCTGTCTTCTTCCGCACCCGGGCGACGAAACTGCGCCGGTACAGCAACAAGCGATGGCATATTAAAATGAATGCCGTTGTCGGCTTTATAGGCCGCATCCTCCCAGTTCCAGGCATCCAGTTGTACAACCGAAGAGGTACCACTGATGGTGCCGCCCTGCGGAACAATATTGGCAAGCAATATGCCGTTGCTGCGCAATGTATTAATCACCTTGCTATCGGTATTGTAAGCCACCAGGCTGCGAATACTGGGATTAATATCACCTACTTCATCATAATCTGCGGTAGCCCGCACTGCACCTACCTCCACCAGGCCAAGGTTAGTGCTGGCTGCAATAATGCCTGGATAAACATGTTTGCCCTTCAGGTCGATCACTTTTACATCTGCGATTGGCGCTGTTGCCCTGACGTCTTTAATTTTGCCGTTACTAAAAACGACCATCCCATTTTCGATCACCTGACCGTTACCAATATGTATTATGCCATTTGTAAGTGCGATGGTGCCTGTTTGTGCAGGAGATGGATGCATATTTTCCTGTGCCACCGCAATTACCGAAATGAACAACACTATGGGTAATAATATTTTTTTCATGCTATTTTTTTTTGCGCAGCGCCCTGAACGCTGTAGTAATTTGATAGAATCTGTTTGCCGGAAAAAATCATTTATTGATTGTCTGTTGACAATTGGTTATTATCGATTCTTCCCCAAAAAGTTTTTTCTTCGTGATGGTCTTCCTCACAATAATTTCTTTCCCGGAAAGAAGGTACGGCGGGTGAAGTTTTTTCACCACCTTTTTTGGCGCCAATCATTTTTTGTATCAGCCTGGCCCGCTCCTTAGCAATACCTTCCCTCAGTAATTTATCTTTTTCAATATCGTAGTAAACAATGCCATCCACGATTGTTTTTTCTGCTTTGGCATAAATGCTTAAAGGGTTATCGCTCCACAAAACAAGGTCAGCGTCTTTACCGGTTTTAATACTGCCGGTTTTATCGGCTACATGCAGCATGGTAGCCGGATTCAGGGTTACCATCTTTAGAGCATCTTCTTCGCTCATATCCGTATACTTTACACTTTTCGCTGCTTCCTGGTTCAGGCGTCTTGCCATTTCACCATCATCTGAATTGATAGCTACATTCAGGCCGACCTTTTGCATCAGGTAGGCATTTTGCGGAATGGCATCTACCACTTCCATCTTATATCCCCACCAATCACTAAAGGTAGAGGCGTTGGCTCCGTGCGCTTTCATTTTGTCTGCCACTTTGTATCCTTCAAGAATATGTGTAAACGTGTTTACCCTAAACCCAAATTTCTCTGCAACCCGCATAGCCGAAGTAATTTCGCTTTGCACATAAGAGTGGCAGGTAATGAAACGCTTTTTATTCATAATTTCTACCAGCGCATCCAGTTCAAGGTCCCTTCTTTTTCCTGGCCCCATTGCTTCATAATCTCTTGCCCTTGTAAACGCATCTGTTAGTACCTGCTCCACCCCCATCCTGGTATCAGGAAAACGATTGCTGCTGTTGGAGTAAGAGCGCTTTACATTTTCGCCCAACGCAAATTTTATAAACGGATCAGCCCCGGCAAATTTTAACTGCTCGGCATTGGCTCCCCAGCGAAGTTTGATTAATTGGGTTTGTCCACCGATGGTATTACAGCTGCCATGCAAAATGTGGCTACTTGTAACGCCACCACTTAGCTGCCTGTAAATATCAATATCTTCCGGATCGATGATATCGCCAATTCTTACTTCTGAAGTAACCGACTGCGAACATTCATTGATACCGCCGGTACCTGCAATGTGTGAGTGTTCATCAATAATGCCGGCAGAAAGATGCTTGCCCGTTCCATCAATTATTTTTGCCGCGGCATCTGATAAATTTTTTCCGATGGCCGCTATCTTTCCATTTTTTATAAGCACATCAGAATTGGACAAAATGCCGTCCTTCTCATTCGTCCAGATGGTGGCATTCTTAATTAAAATATTTTGTTGTTTGGGTATTTCGGTAAAACCATAGCCGTTGAAAGGATAAATAACAGGACTCGTTACTATCATTGCTGATTCGGCTTTTTTGCTTTTTGCTGTATCTGTCGCTGCTGTTTGTCCGGCCGTTTTAGTAGCTGTCCAGTTGACTGTGTTGCCTCCAATTGTTTGTCCTGTACCACTCCAGGTGTCATCGCTAATTACCCCACTTAGTCTTGCAGAATGAATGCTGTCTTTTTTATAATCAATCACCAGCATTACCAGTTTATCTTTAATGGTTAAACCTGCTTTTGTAGTATCCGCACCAATGATTTCCGCTGAAGGTTTACTAGCGTCGCCTTTAATGGATAAGGTATTGGTTACGTTGTTAATTACCAGCGTATAAGTACCGCGGATATCCCTCCAGCCGTCTTCTTTTAAAAGATATTTATTGCCCTGTATCCAGTTTTGATAGACTACTGCTTTATCGCTAAAAACAGGCGCCGAAACAATTAGAAAATTGGCTAGTTTACCAGCATCAAGACTTCCTACTTTATCATACATACCCAATAAGGTTGCCGGAGTTTCTGTAAGTGCCTTCAATGCTTTCTGCTCGCTAAGCCCCTGTTGTATTGCTTTGCGAAGATTCACTAAAAAAGTAGCTGTTTCTTTTAAGCCATTCGCCGTTAAAGCAAAATTGATATTGGCTTTTTCAAATGCCGCCGGGTTGGTAGGCGCCATTTCCCAATGTTTCATATCTGATAAGGATACAAATCTTGCATCAGCAGGATCTTCCACATCCATGGCCTGTGGAAAATTTAGGGGTACTATAAATGACGCATTGGTTGACTTTACTTCCCCGATGCGCTGGTATTCATTGCCGCCCGCTTTAATGATATATTGTACACCAAATTCATCGCCCACTTTATCCGCACGTAAATCATTCCATTTATCTCCGGCATCAAAAATTTGGGGCAGGCTTTGGTTATCTAAAAATGCCTGCAGGGATAAATTGGTGCCTTCAGTTACGGGCCTGGTTTTGTACCACAGTGCATCTAAAAAATTTTGTCTTAATAATGCAATACAGCCCATTAAAGAAGTTGGATAATCCTGGGTAGAACTCCCTTTATTAAATGAATAATTGGCGGATGCTTTTTCTTTCAGCATCGCCAAATTTTCATTTTCAGAAGCAAGTGTTACAACAGCACCTGTTCCCCTGGATATCCCATCCATTTGGTGGGTGAGTACTGAACCAAAACCTATGGCCCGCAACTCTTTTGCTTTTGCTTCATTCACAGAAAATATTTTTGCTGCATCTGTTTCTGAACGAATCGCCTGGTTCCATCCGTAAGCACCTTTTGTGTTGGACAACATTTGCGATGAGCCCCTAAACCCGCCGCCAACAGCCCTTTGCACAGGTTCAGTACCGTAGTCGGAATACATATCAATAAATGAAGGATAAATGTATTTGCCTTTACAGTCTACCACAACCGCATCTTTTGGCACCGTTGTTTTAACACCCACGGCCTCTATTTTTCCTTTACGGATAACGAGCGTTGCATTTTGCAATGTAGTTTGCGCATTGGTAACAATGGTTGCATTGATAAATGCATAACAGCCCTCTTTCGGGTCAGCTATATCATTAACCGGAAAAGTGGATTGCGCACTTATTGTTCCCCATTGGAGAATAAGTAAAGTAAAGACAAACAGGAGCCTTGTTTTTTTCATACAAATCAATTTTGGTAAACACATTATCAGGCAATAAATATAGCGAATGATTGCATTCAGTAATTGGTAAGAGGTAGTTTTTCCTGCCGTTTATCATATAGTTCCAAATACATATTCTATAAATCTGGTAAATTAGATCGGGGCCAGATAGGCAGAAAAATTCCCGCCTGCAGGTATCTGGTGAATTCTTCAGCCTGCGTTACCTGTTTAATATTGTCGATGAGAAAATATGCTATTGCATTGTCACTTGGCAAAAACTATATCAGGTGCAAACAATCCAATGTATAATTTTTTTATTTTTTATCTCCCCTTAATGTTTTGTCATAAAGGCATTTAAATATTCATTGGCAAAAACATTTAACCTTATGTAATTTCGCGTCAATTATATATTTATGAATATCGCGTCTTACATCGACCATACAGTATTGAAACCAACAACATTGGTAGCAGATGTTGAAAAACTATGTGCTGAAGCCATTCAATATCATTTTGCTGCCGTTTGTGTTCCGCCTTTATTCGTTAAAAAGGCAGTGGCGTTATTGGCTGGTACACCTGTTAAAGTAGCAACCGTAATCGGCTTCCCGTTTGGCTATTCAGCCATTGAAGCCAAGGTTGCCGAAACCGTTTTAGCCATTGTTGATGGAGCAGATGAACTGGATCTTGTAATTAATATCAGCGCACTCAAAAACAACGACTGGCAGTTCCTTGCAGGTGAAATCAATGCTATTTTACCGATTATAAGAAGGGCGGGTAAAGTGATAAAAATTATTATTGAAAGCGGCGTGCTAACCGATGAAGAAATAATAAAGTGCTGCGACCTCTATGGTGCTGCCGGCGTGGATTTTATGAAAACATCTACGGGCTATGCAGAAAAAGGCGCCACGGTAGCAGCTGTTCAGCTGTTGCGTAAACACCTGGCCGAAAAAATCCAGATCAAAGCAAGCGGTGGAATAAAAACCTATACTTTTGCCAAACAATTAATTGATGCAGGTGCTACCCGGATAGGATGCAGCAGCAGTATACAAATAGTAACCGAAGCTGCCGCACAAAACTAACCGGAACAGTTTTTGTCAATTGTCAATCATGAAAAAAATACTTGTCCTTTTATTAGTTACTTTTTTTGTATTTAGCGCCCGCGCCCAGGTATCTGCCATACCCGATACCGCCAACCAGGGAAAAATAACCGTATTCAAAGACAGCCGTTTGGATATACTGGCAAAAAAAGAAGCTGCGTTTAATGAAGCCAACGGGTCTTCGTTGGGACCAAGATCTGCAAAAGGATACCGGCTGATGTTACTGAGCACAAGTGACCGCCAGGCGGCAATGCGGGTGAGGTCGCAATTACTGAAGCGTTTTCCGGAACAAAAAGTATACATGAGTTTTCAGCCGCCCTATATTAAATTACGGTTCGGAAATTTTTTAGAAAAAGCAGATGCTGAAAAATACAAAAAAGAAATTATCCGTTCAAAGCTGGTAACAAATAATATCTATTTATTACCCGAAACAATTGAGGTTAAGCCGGAGAAAGAAAAGGACAGCAATTAAGTAGTATCAAGCCGCGGCCTGGTATGAATAAGATCCCATTTAAACATGGCCCCGTCTAAATAGTACGGCGTCCAATTGATCATTGCGAACAGTCGGACAACCTAAACTACAATCCATTAACAATAATATACCAAACGTGAGTGAACCCCTTCAACAGCAGATAAAAAATTTAGCCCGGCGATATGCCCCGGAAATGATTGAAGTGCGTCACCATCTGCATGCGAATCCCGAGTTAAGTTATAAGGAATTTAAAACCTCCGAATACATTCAGCAGCAATTAACAGCGCTCAATATTCCTTTCGAAGTAAAAGCTACCACCGGTGTAGTGGGTTTAATTAAGGGCCGCAATCCGGAAAAAAGAATCGTGGCTTTGCGGGGAGACATGGACGCTCTTCCCATCACAGAAGAAAATGACGTGTCATATAAATCAACGGTGCCAGGTGTTATGCATGCCTGTGGTCATGATGTACATACTACCTGCCTGCTAGGTGCGGCCAAAATATTGAACGCGATAAAAAACGAATGGGAAGGAACTGTAAAATTAATTTTTCAACCGGGAGAAGAAAAGAATCCAGGTGGAGCAAGTTTATTAATTAAAGAAGGCGTGTTGCAAAATCCGGCACCGCAAAGCATTTTCGCACTCCATGTGCACCCGGGTTTGGAAGTAGGAAAACTCAGTTTTTGGGGAGGCATGGTAATGGCCAGTGCCGATGAAATATATATTACTGTACGGGCAAAAGGTGGTCATGCCGCAGCGCCTCAAAATACAGCCGATACAATTTTAGTCGCCTCGCATTTAATCATCAGCCTGCAGCAGGTTATCAGCCGCAACAACGATCCTTTTAACCCTTCCGTGTTATCCATCACATCTTTCCAGGGTGGCTTTACTACCAATGTAATTCCTTCAGAAGTTAAGCTAATGGGCACTTTCAGGGCAATGGACGAAGTATGGCGGTTTAAAGCACACGAACTGATTATTAAAATAGCAACAGAGCTGGTACACAGTATGGGTGCCGAAATTGATATTAAAATTGATGTAGGATATCCCTTTGTTTTAAACAACCCGGCGCTCAGCGCAGCAGCCCGAAAAAAAGGTGAAGCCTATCTTGGTAGTGAAAATGTGGAAGAGACGGAGCTAAGAATGGGGGCTGAAGATTTTGCTTATTATTCCCACCAGTTACCGGGTTGTTTTTTCAGGCTGGGCGTAGGTAATAAAGAGAAGGGAATTTCTATAGGCGTACACACACCCACATTTAATATAGATGAAGGAGCAATTGAAATCGGCATGGGCATGATGGCATTACTGGGAGCAACAGGAGCTGAATAATCATTTGCATACAACGTTTGTACCCTCCGTCAGTTCATTTATTTTGAGAATCATTTATGTACCTTACATCAATTTTTTTATTGAATTTATTAATTGATTGCATTAAAAAATATCATTCAATGCCGGCAATTTGATTTTTTATAGCTGCCGGTAAAACAGCATTGCTAAATAAAAAGTATGTCAAACGAATTAAGTAAACAACAGGCGCTGGAATACCATGCAAAAGGCAGACCCGGCAAAATTGAAGTTGTTCCTACCAAGGAATCAAAAACACAAAGAGATCTTTCTTTAGCATATTCCCCAGGTGTAGCAGTTCCTTGTTTGGAGATTGCAGCCAACCCTGAAGATGTGTATAAATATACGGCGAAAGGTAACCTGGTAGGGGTTATCAGCAATGGCACAGCGGTACTTGGCCTTGGTAATATTGGCCCTGAGGCTGGTAAACCAGTGATGGAAGGTAAGGGGGTGTTGTTCAAAATTTTTGCAGATATCGATGTATTTGACATTGAAATCAACGAAACGGATCCTGAAAAATTTGTTCAGATTGTAAAGGCACTTGAACCTACTTTTGGCGGCATTAACCTGGAAGATATCAAGGCACCCGAATGCTTTTATATTGAGCAGGAATTAAAAAAGCAATTGAAAATTCCGATCATGCACGATGACCAGCATGGCACTGCGATAATATCCGCCGCTGGTTTACTGAATGCCCTTGAATTACAAAAAAAGAAAATCGGCGATGTACGCATAGTAGTAAGTGGTGCAGGTGCCGCAGCGGTAGCCTGTATGAAATTGTACGTGGCGCTTGGTGCAAACCGTAACAATTTTATGGTATTCGATAGAAGAGGAATTATCTATACCGGAAGAGAAGGTGTGGATGAAATGAAAAAAGATTTTTGTACAGATGAAAAATATAAGGACTACGATCTTGCAAAAGCATTAGTAGGTGCGGATATATTTATTGGCCTGAGCCAGGGAAATATAGTAAGCCCGGAAATGGTAAAATCCATGGCCAAAAAACCAATCGTATTTGCATTGGCAAATCCTGACCCGGAGATTGCCTACGATACTGCCACAGCTGTGCGCCCCGACCTTATCATGGCCACCGGACGAAGCGATTATCCAAACCAGGTAAACAATGTACTTGGTTTCCCCTACATTTTTCGTGGAGCGCTGGATGTAAGAGCTACCACAATCAATGAAGCAATGAAAATGGCTGCAGTAAAAGCACTGGCTGCCTTAACCAGGGAACCGGTACCAGATATTGTTAATCTTGCTTACAACGCAAAAACAATTTCTTTTGGTCCGGATTACATCATTCCAAAAGCACTTGACCCACGCCTGCTATCGACTGTTGCGCCGGCAGTTGCAAAAGCTGCCATGGAAAGCGGCGTGGCAAAATATCCCATTACCGATTGGGAAGGATATAAACTGGAATTAAATAAACGACTCGGTTTAGACAATCAACTGAGCAGGGTAATTGGCAACAAGGCACGCAAGGACCCTAAGCGGGTTGTTTTTGCCGATGCCGAAAATATTAAGATCTTAAAAGTAGCACAGCTTGTAATAGAAGAAGGTGTAGGGTACCCTATTTTATTGGGCGATGCAAAAAGAATTACCAAACTGGCAATGGATAACAGTATCGATTTGGAAGACATTCCGATTATTGATCCAAAAGCCGAAGAAAATCACCAGATGCGAAAGCATTTTGGAGATTTGTTTTATGCAAAAAGACAGCGGAAGGGTGTAAACAAGCATGAAGCGTATAAAATGATGCGTGATAGAAATTATTTTGGGTGTATGCTTGTGGAAACCGGGGAAGCGGACTGTATGATCAGCGGGCTAACCCGCAGCTATCCCGAAACCATCCGGCCGGCCCTGCAAGCCATCGGTACAGAAACCGGGGTTAAGAAAATAGCCGGCATGTACATTTTGCTCACTAAACGCGGTCCGTTATTTTTAGCGGATACAACCATTAATTTCAATCCCACAGCAGAAGAGCTGGCAGAGATTACCTTATTAACTGCAAAAGAAGTAAAGCAGTTTAATATTGTTCCCCGTATTGCAATGCTCTCCTATTCCAACTTTGGCAGCAGCAATTCGGACGAAGCTAACCTGGTACGCAAGGCGCGGGAAATAGTAAAAGCAAAAGATCCTGAATTGGTATGCGATGGAGAAGTGCAAGGCATCCTGGCCTTTAATAAGGAAATCTTAAAGGATAATTATCCCTTTACCGAATTACTGGACGGTGATGTAAATACACTCATCTTTCCCAACCTTGCGGCTGGCAATATTGCCTACAATTTATTACAGGAAGTGGGCGGTGCAGATCCCATAGGTCCCATTTTACTGGGATTAAAAAAACCGGTACACGTACTTCAGCTGGGCAGTTCTATCCGGTCTATTTTTAATATGGTATTGATATCTGTTGTAGATGCGCAAATGAAAGGTGAATCCAAACAAACTGAAGCCGTTGACAAAAGTAAATGGGGAAAACGCTTTAAGAAAGCGCACGATTTGTAAAATACCTTAATGTACTGCTTTGATTATTGTTTAATATTAGCCTACATGGGCTTAGTTGAAGAAGTATCAGCATCAACATTTATCTTCGTTAAACAACAGTCAACAAACAACAGTAAACTGCACATAAAACTGCGAATCAATAATGAATTTTTTCACGCATTTCGGTCGGTATCTATTAATGCTAAAAGGCATGTTTACCAGGCCCGAAAATTTTAAAATGTACTGGAAAGAATTTATGCACCAGTGCAATGATATCGGTATTGGCTCGCTGGGTATTGTATCTATTATTTCAGTTTTTATCGGTGCTGTAAGTGCAGTGCAAACGGCCTACCAGCTGGTGAGTCCGCTGATACCTGCCGAAACAATTGCAACCATCGTAAGAGATACCGTAATACTGGAATTTGCGCCCACACTGGTTTGTATTGTACTGGCGGGCGTAATCGGTAGTAAAATTGCGAGCGAGTTAGGTAATATGCGGGTGAGTGAACAAATAGATGCCCTGGAAATTATGGGCATCAATACCAAGGCTTACCTGATTTTACCAAAAATTATTGCAGCCATGTTGACCATTCCCTTGCTGGTAGTTATCTCTATGGTACTGGGTATTTGGGGTGGAAGACTGGCAGGGGTTGCATCCGGCATATTATCGGCAGATACATTCGACCGCGGTTTACTGCTGAATTTCATTCCCTACAATGTAACTTTTGCGTTAATCAAATCGTATACATTTGCATTTATTATTAGCAGTATACCGGCCTATTATGGCTATTATGTAAAAGGCGGGGCGCTGGAAATTGGCCGCAGCAGCACAAAAAGTGTCGTGATCAGTTGTATCATGCTGCTGTTTGCCGACTATGTTTTAACGCAGGTATTATTGACACACTAGCTGTGGATACCTTATCACTTATAACCTACAACTTATAACTTACAACTCATAAAAGCGGATGATTGAATTTAAAAATATCAAAAAAAGCTTTGGTGAAAAGGTGGTATTGGATGATGTGAGCCATGTGATGGAAACGGGTAAATGCAACCTGATTATTGGTACCAGCGGCAGCGGTAAAACCGTTTTACAAAAATGCCTGGTTGGCTTATTTGAGCCTGACAGTGGGGAGATTATGTATGATGGTGTAAACTTTACTGATATGGACGAAGACGGCAGAAAGGGATTGCGCCAGCAGATTGGGATGTTGTTTCAGGGCTCGGCTTTATTCGATAGTATGACGGTAGAGCAAAATGTAATGTTTCCCCTGGATATGTTCGCTAAAATGACTAGCGGTGAAAAAGTAAAACGGGTAAATGAAGTATTGGACAGGGTTAACCTGGAGGGCGCAAATAAAAAGTTTCCGGCAGAGATTAGTGGCGGTATGAAAAAGAGGGTGGGCATTGCCCGGGCCATTGTATTAAATCCAAAGTATTTATTTTGTGATGAGCCTAACTCAGGCCTCGATCCACAAACTTCTATGGTGATTGATAAACTTATTCATGAGATTACAAAGGAGTTTAACATGACGACTGTTATTAATACACACGATATGAATAGTGTGATGGAGATTGGTGAGAACATATTGTACATGTTTGAAGGCCACAAAGAATGGACGGGCAATAATGAAGAAATTATTTTTTCAAAAAATGAAATGCTCAACCAGTTTATTTTCGCCTCCAAATTTTTACAGGATGCCAAAGACATGCGCATGCTGGAAGCAAAAGGCATTATTGCAGACGACCGGAATATGGAAGACATGTTGAATAATGGCGAAGAGATAAAATAAATTACCAGTTAAAATATACAAATTAAAAAATGGAAAATATTAAACGGCTCTTTTTAAGGACCCGGCGAATTTAAAATATACATGTTTTAAATTTGAGAAACGCTCCATTTGCTAATCTTCTAATTTTAGAATTTTGACATTTACTCCCCTATCTTTGCGAAAATTTTTCATTTCTAATTCTTAATTGATACCATGTCAGTTCTCGTTAATAAAAACTCCAAAATTATCGTACAGGGTTTTACCGGTACAGAAGGTACATTTCACGCAACACAGATGATAGAATATGGCACTGACCTGGTGGGTGGTGTTACCCCGGGAAAGGGCGGCACAATGCATTTGGATAAGCCTGTATTTAACACTGTTGCAGATGCAGTTAAAACAACGGGGGCAGATGTAAGTATCATTTTTGTACCACCGGCTTTTGCAGCTGATGCCATTATGGAGGCAGCTGATGCCGGTATTGCGCTGGTTGTTTGTATTACAGAAGGCATTCCGGTACAAGATATGGTGAAAGTAAAAAATTATTTAAAAAGCACCAGCGCAAGGTTGATTGGACCAAACTGCCCTGGTATCATCACTGCAGAAGAATGTAAAGTAGGTATTATGCCAGGCTTTATTTTTAAGAAAGGACGCATTGGAATTGTATCAAAAAGTGGTACACTTACTTATGAAGCGGCTGACCAGGTTGCTAAAGCTGGCTTAGGTATTTCAACGGCGATTGGTATTGGCGGCGATCCTATCATTGGTACCACAACCAAAGAAGCAGTGGAATTGTTTATGAATGATCCTGAAACAGACGCCATTGTTATGATCGGTGAAATTGGAGGTGGTATGGAAGCAGAAGCTGCAAACTATATTCAATCAACCGGCAATAAAAAACCGGTTGTAGGTTTTATCGCTGGCCAAACAGCTCCTCCCGGCCGCCGCATGGGTCATGCTGGTGCTATTGTGGGCGGTGCTGATGATACAGCTGCAGCCAAAATGAAAATCATGGCTTCATGTGGTATTCATGTAGTGGCAAGCCCTGCTGATATTGGTAAAACAATGGCAGACGTCCTAAAAAAATAATCAAGTTTTTTCGAAATAAACATAAAGCCCCGGAAATCCGGGGCTTTATGTTTAAAGTAATCACAAGGGCTAATGCTATTAACTGTCTTCCAGTTATATCCCTTTAGAATTTTCTTCTCTTATCAAAAACATTAACAAAAGTTGTGCCGCCAGGCTCGCTGCTGACTGGTAAAATGTTAAAGAAAAAAATTGCCTTATTGTTATGTAAACAAACAGGTCTATACATCTTTAACGTAACAGAAATTAAACCCCGTTGAAACAGTCCGGCAACAAACTGTATCTTGTAATTAAAATATATTCAGGTATGTATTTAAAGCATTTTTTACTGGTAATTTTTACCGGTTTAGCATTTACCACCATGGCGCAAACACCAAAAGATTATTCAAAAAACTGGGCAAAAGCGGCTGCCTTTGAAAAAAAAGGTTTAACCCAATCTGCGTTAAAAGAAGTGGTAACCATTTACAACCTCGCTGTAAAAGATAACAATGATGCCCAACAAATAAAAGCTGCTATCTACCAGGTGAAATACCATAACATGGTACAGGAAGACAGCCGTGAAAATAATATTTTTTATGCTGATACCTTAATAGCTAAAGCAAAGGCTCCGGCTAAAAATATTTTACAAAGCATGCAGGCCGAAATGCTTTGGCAATACCTGCAAAACAACCGCTTTAAGTTTTACGACCGCAAACCACTAGTCGATGAAAAATCAACTGATATCAGCACCTGGAGTTTGGATAAATTGCATGCTACTATTGGCAGGTTGTACAAGGCTTCCCTAACGGAGGAGGGCTTGCTGCAACGAACGAATATCGAACGTTTTGACGCCGTTATTATCAAGGGAGAAAACACAAGGCATCTTCGCCCTACCCTTTTTGATTTACTGGCCTTCAGGGCACTGGACTATTTTAAGAACGATGAACGGGATTTGGTAAAACCAGCCTACCAGTTTACTATCAACGACACAAAAGCATTTGCACCTGCCGCCGAATTTGCAACGGCCAATTTTACAACAAAAGACACTGCTGCCTTACATTTTAAAGCCATACAATTATTACAACAAATTATCCGGTTTCACCTGGATGACAAGAACCCCAACGCCTTGCTGGATGCCGATTTGATAAGATTGAATTTTATACATCAATACGCAATAAATGAAAATAAAACCGGTTTGTACGAAGCTGCCTTAAAAAATATAGAAACGAAATATGCTGACAATGCAACAGCCGCACAGGCCATGTATTTAAGAGCGCAAATCTATTTTTCAAAAGGGCAATTGTATGATCCGTTTACCGCAACCAGCAACCAGTACGAAATAAAAAGAGCCAAAGAATTGTGTGAACAGGCGATTGCAAAGTTTCCGGCAACAGAAGGAGGCATTAATGCTCAAAACCTGGTCGCAGAAATTATGCAACCCACCTTAACACTTGAAACAGAGAAAGTAAATATACCTGATGCGCCGTTCCGCACTTTGGTGAATTATAAAAATGCAGCCACCATTTATTTGCGGGTAATTAAAACCAGCAATGATGCCATCAGGAAAATGGACCGGCGTGATTATGATCTTTTATGGAAAGAAACGGTTGCTCTAAAATCAATTAAAAACTGGAGCGTTGCATTACCCGATTTGAAAGACTATCAAACGCATGCGGCGGAAATAAAAATTGATGGCTTACCAAACGGAACTTATTTTATTCTCGCCAGCCTTGACGCCAATTTTTCATTGCAGAAAAATATCATTGCCAAACAACTCACCTATGTAAGCAACATCAGCTATATCAACAATAACAACAATGAATACTATGTGTTGAACCGCGACAATGGACAACCATTCAACAATGCATCCGTACAGGTTTGGGAAACAAAATACAATTATACCACCAGCCAAAACGACAACACCAAAGCGGAGACGTATACCACTGATAAAAACGGTTTGTTCAAAATTAAAAAAGTAAAGGATTACAGAAATATCAGGTTGCAGATTAAACAAGGGACTGATGAACTTTTTTTGCAGGAGGAAGAATACAACACTTATTATAACAGTTATGAGACTGCGCCTCAGCCGCAAAAATCTATCACATTTTTATTCACCGACCGGTCTATTTACCGGCCTGGGCAGATCATTTATTTTAAAGGCATTGTTTTACAAAAAGGCATCAAAGCCGCAGAATCTGCCATTCTTCCACAATTTAGTACCAGCTTGCAATTGCGGGATGCCAACCAGCAAAAGATAACGGATGTAAAACTGGTGACCAACGAATATGGTTCCTATCATGGCTCTTTTAAATTACCCGAAGGCACATTGAACGGCCAGTTTTCTTTATTTGATACAGCCACGCTGTCACAGCAATATTTTAGTGTGGAAGAATACAAAAGACCCAGGTTTTTTACAGAAGTAGAAAAGCCAAAAGGCAGTTACCGTTTAATGGATAGCATTACAGTAACAGGTACTGCCAAAACCTACGCTGGTAACAATATTGATGGCGCCAAAGTAAAATACAGGGTGGTGCGTAAAGTACGTTATCCTATTTGGTGGGGATGGGGTGGTTACATCCGCAAGGGCCGGCCTGGTATTCCGGGAGGTACCGGCAATGAAATGGAAATAACCAATGGCGAAACGGTGACGGATGCCAACGGCGGTTTTACTATTGTATTTAAAGCCTTGCCGGATGAAAGCATTGATAAAAAAACTCAGCCAACATTTTATTACGAAGTAAACGCAGATATTACTGATATTAATGGTGAAACAAGAAGTGGCAACACAACGGTAGCCATTGCCTGGCAGATGTTGCAGCTGGAAATTACTGTGCCGGAAAAGTTACCGGTTGATAGCCTGAAGAGCATACTGGTAAAGAGTACCAACCTAAATGACATTGAAGAAACTACAAATGCAAACATTACCATTCAGCAATTAAAAACACCTGCTAAAATTTTCAGAACCAGGTATTGGGATCAACCCGACCAGGTCGCAATGAGCAGGGAAGAATACTATAACTTCTTTCCTTATGATGTGTACAAGAATGAAAATGAAGTGAAAAATTATGAAACAGGTGACAAAGTATTTGATAAAACGGATAGCACCAACCATGCGGTAAAATTATCTGCCGTTTCATTAAAACCAGGCTGGTACAAAATTGTAGCAACAGCAAAAGACAAATATGGCGAGGAGGTAAAAACAGAAAAATATGTTCAGTTGTTCAGCAATGCAACGACTACCATTGCCGGAAACCCTGTTGAAGTAAGGGTAGAGAAAAACGCGGCGGAACCCGGTGAAAAAATACGCTACCATATTGCAACCGGCTTCTCAAAAATCCGGGTCATTCAAAGCCTTAGTAAGATGGAGGAAGATACCAAAATCTTATATCAAACCATTACTGCCAGCCAGCCTTTTAATAATGAAATTGTTGTGGCAGAAAAAGACCGTGGCGGCATGGCGATGAGTTACGCCTTTGTGCAACACAATCGTGTATATGAGGGACAGGAAAGTTTTGATATCCCTTGGAGCAATAAAGAACTGAATATTGAATACACCAGTTTCAGGGATAAATTATTGCCCGGTGCCGAAGAAAAATGG
Organism: Chitinophagales bacterium; assembly: GCA_038210625.1. GTDB lineage: Bacteria > Bacteroidota > Bacteroidia > Chitinophagales > Chitinophagaceae > Ferruginibacter. The sequence continues at coordinate 96,419 of JBBQWL010000005.1, forward strand.
ACAGTAAAAATCAGTGGCAACAAAGGTGAAAAAGCGGCAGCAGAAATGCTGACTGCAATGTATGATGCCAGCCTTGACCAGTTTAAACCACATAGTTGGAGCGCTTTTAATTTTTGGCCAGGATTGTACAATGCTGTTAACTGGACATCGAAAGGATTTGAAGGAATTAGTTCGGAAGAATACAATCGTAGAGAAAACGAAACAATCAATAATAAACCGAAGAGTTATGACCAATTATTAAATTCAAATGAATACTTTGGAGATTTCGTTGGAGGAAGATTCGTTGGTGCACAGGGAAGAATTCGTTCGATGGAAAGCGCAGCACCTGTTACTATGTCTATGCAAATGGAGTCGGTTAAAAAATTTTCCGCACCAAAAATTGTAAAAGACGAAGAACTCGGCGACCTAAAATCGGTTAAAGAATTGATCTTAGACTCTGTAGCAATGCCGGTCAGCAATCATCCAAACACTAAAAATCAATCCATCCAAATTCGTAAAAACTTCAACGAAACAGCTTTCTTTTTTCCTGATTTAAAAACTGATGAAAATGGCAATGTGTCTTTTAGTTTTACTATGCCCGAGGCACTAACCAAATGGAAGCTGATGACTTTTGCGCATTCCAAAAACCTGGCAAGCGGCTATACAGAAAAAACAACCGTTACACAAAAGCCATTGATGGTGCAACCCAATGTACCAAGGTTTTTACGCGAAGGTGATGGCATTGAATTCAGCGCCAAAGTAGTGAACCTTACCGATAACGAAATTACAGGCACCACACAACTGGAATTACTGGATGCCGTTACCAACCAGCCTGTAGATGGATGGTTTAAAAATATTTTTCCAACACAATATTTCACGGTAGCTGCCGGCCAAAGTGCCGCGGTAAAATTCCCGATAGAAATACCTTTCAATTTCAACTCAGCGATGACTTATCGCATCATAGCGAAGTCGTCAAATAACTCCCCTTCAGGGGATGGGGGGAACAGTTTCTCCGACGGCGAAGAAATGGCCATCCCAGTATTAACCAATCGCATGCTGGTAACAGAAACAATGCCCATTAACCTGCGCAACGAAACAACAAAAACGTTCAAATTTCCAAAATTATTAAACAGCGGCAATAGTCAAACGTTAACCAACCACTCTCTAACGGTGGAATACACTACCAACCCGGTATGGTATGCAGTACAGGCATTGCCTTATTTAATGGAATACCCTTATGAATGTGCGGAACAAACTTTTAACCGGTATTATGCCAACACGCTGGCATCTTTCGTAGGCAACAGCACGCCGAAAATAAAGGCTGTGTTTGACAAGTGGCGCACCGCCGATACGGTAGCGCTGTTGAGTAATCTGCAAAAAAATGAAGAATTAAAGTCAGCGCTATTGCAGGAAACGCCCTGGGTATTGGATGCGCAAAACGAAAACCAGCAAAAGAAAAACATTGCCTTGTTATTCGACCTGGTAAAAATGAGTAGTGAAACAAGCAAGGCTATTACAAAATTGCAGGATATGCAAAGCAGTAATGGTGGCTTTGTTTGGTTCAAAGGTGGCAGGGATGACCGGTTTATTACACAATATATTCTTACCGGAATTGGTCATTTAAAAAAGCTGCATGCCCTGGCCGGCAATAATAGCAGCCAGTCAAAAGACATCACAGCGATTATAAATAAAGCCCTGCCCTACCTGGATAAAAAAATAAAAGCAGATTATGACGAGTTGGTAAAAGCAAAAATAAAATTGAACGGCAACAACCTTAGCAGTACAGCCATACAGTACCTGTACATGAGAAGTTTCTTTACTGAAACACCTGTTGCTGCAGCATCGCAAACAGCCTACAACTATTACCGTGGGCAAGCAAAAAAATACTGGCTCAGCAACAGCAAATACCTGCAGGCAATGATTGCGCTGGCACTAAATCGAACCAATGATCCGATAACACCAAAAGCCATCATCAAATCACTAAAAGAGAATTCCATCAATAAAGAAGAATTGGGCATGTACTGGAAAGAATGGACGAACGGAGGCTATTACTGGTACCAGGCACCTATCGAAAGCCAGGCGTTGATGATTGAAGCATTTTCAGACATAGATAAAAATACCACTACAGTTGATGATCTTAAAACCTGGCTGCTAAAACAAAAACAAACACAAAATTGGAAAACCACCAAGGCTACAGCAGAGGCCTGCTACGCTTTACTACTGAGCCCCCTCACTCCTAAAACTGGGGATCAGCAGGTCGCAGCGCTTGACGCTGAACGAAACATAACCATTGTATTGGGTGGCCAAAATCTGGACGCACTGGCAACATCAAAGTCTTCCCAAAATCCCCCCTTGAAGGGTGGGGCGGCTCAGGCAGGCACCGGCTACATAAAAAAGAGAATCGAAGCAAAAAATATCACACCCGAAATGGGGAATATTACGGTATCAGTAAACGCTTCGAACAATCCCCCCTTGGAGGGTGGGGGGGCAACCTGGGGTTCTGTTTACTGGCAATATTTTGAAGACCTTGATAAAATCAGTTTTGCCGAAACACCTTTAAAACTGAATAAAAAATTGTTCATCGAAAAAAATACAGATAAAGGACCAGTACTGGAAGCTGTTTCCGACGGTGCAGAATTAAAAGTCAGTGATAAAGTTAAAGTGCGCATTGAGCTTAAGGTTGATCGCGACATGGAATATGTACACATGAAAGACATGCGGGCAGCCTGTATGGAGCCTGTGAATGTAATCAGTGAATATAAGTGGCAAGGTGGGTTAGGCTACTATGAAAGCACCAAAGACGCCAGTACTAATTTCTTTTTTGGATGGTTGCCCCGCGGCAGTTATGTATTTGAATATTCCTTGTTCGTAACCCATGCGGGAAATTTCAGTAACGGCATAACCAGTATTCAATGTATGTATGCTCCAGAATTTACCAGTCATAGTGAAGGGATAAGGGTAAATGTAGCCCCCTAAATCCCCCAAGGGGGACTTTTTAGCGCCTATGAATTGAAGCTTTTTATATTATTGGTGGGTTTTTATAAAAAATTCTCAGGACTATTCTTTCGGATTCAATCAATGGCAAAAATTACAACAACCTCAATTATCCAGCTAAAATCTCCTTCGTTTCCCTCCCCTTTGGGGAGGATAGGTGGGGCTTTTTGTTTTTTATTATCCATTAAAACCTTACCTTTGCAGCCCCGTAGACATTTGTGTGCGGAATTAACCAATTTTTAAACAATAAACAAGGGAAAATGAACAACTACGAATTGATGGTGATTTTTACCCCGGTGTTATCTGAAGAGGAATTTAAAGCCGCTCAGAAAAAATTTGCTGCAATTGTTACAGACAATGGCGGTGAAGTATTGCACACCAATCCCTGGGGATTAAAATCACTGGCCTATCCCATCGCCAAAAAGACTACTGGTCTTTACTGGGTAATGGAGTATAAAGCGCCAACCATCTTCAATGAAAAGTTGAAAACTCAACTTTTACGTGACGAATCAGTGATGCGTCACATGTATACTGTACTCGATAAATACGCCGTCGATTACAACACCAAAAAGAGAAGTGGCGGTAAATATTCACCAACAGAAAAAGCGGAAGCATAATCATGGCAAAACCAAACGAGATTAAATATCTCACAGCAATTAAAGCTGACAAGCGTCCAAAGAAATATTGCCGCTTTAAAAAAATGGGTATTCATTATATTGATTATAAAGATGCCGATTTTTTAAAAAAATTCCTGAACGAACAAGGTAAATTATTACCCCGCCGCTTAACCGGAAACTCTTTAAAGTTTCAGCGTAAAGTAAGCGATGCGGTAAAGAAAGCCCGTCAAATGGCTATTCTGCCTTACGTTACAGATCTTTTAAAATAAAATTTTTCACCACCCTAATCTTTATAAAAGGAGAAAGTCCGCTGCGGTGGATTGGGTAAAAATGCAAACAACATGCAGGTAATATTAATACAGGATGTAAACAACCTTGGCGGAGCCAACGAACTGGTTACCGTAAAAAATGGTTACGGACGTAACTTTTTGATTCCTTCTAAACTGGCAATTGAAGCCAGCCCCGGTAACCTGAAACAAAGGGAAGAAAAAGTGAAACAGCAGACGAAAAAAGAAGCTAAATTATTGGCTGAATTGAACATCGTTATTGCAGCTTTAACAAGCGGCCCATTGAAAATTGGTGCTAAAACAGGTACAACTGGTAAAATTTTCGGTAGCGTAACTTCTGTTCAAATTGCACGTGCAATTAAAGAACAAAAGGGCTATGAAATTGACCGTCGTCGTATTACAATCCTTGATGAAGTAAAAGAATTAGGTACGTTTAAAGCAAAAATTGATTTCGGTAACGGTAACGAAACTGAAGTTGAATTTGAAGTAACTGCAGAATAAAAATACTGTCAATAAATAATTAATCCGCCTGGTTTTACCATGGCGGATTTTTTGTGTCCGGGCATTGAATTATCAATTGAATATTTTGGCCTGTGCGCACAGGATACGGCAGGCATCGGCGGTTTTGCCCCATCCCTTTTGGCACTCTGGCCCTTGTTTTGCTTTTTCTATGCTACCGTAAAAGTTTACCTTTACAGAACTTCATAAGTTGTTTATATTATTTTTTACCGCAGTACAAATATTTGTATTCATACAATAATAACCAGTTCATGATAAACAAATATTTTCTCAGTTTGTATACCCTGACACTTTTTCTAAGCATAGCCTTTGTCAATTGTACTAATTCATCCACTACGGCTGCGCAGGTTAATAAAGATACCATTCCAAAAGTGGCTCCCAACGGGATGGGCATCCAGGGCAGTTTCAGCAATCAAACAAAAATTATTTTTGATAGTAGTATTATTAAAAAATTTCTTGATAGTTTCCCCAAATTCAAATCTTTTGAAAAGGACATCGCTGCTTTTTACAAAGCCCGGCATTATGCTTATGCCTGGTACGATGACAGCGGAATGATAGAGCCGGCACACAATTTATACAATCGCATCATAAATATAGCAGAAGAAGGCCTGCCGGATGCAGTACCCTACCAGCCAGCTTTTATCAGTTTAATGGAAACAGAAGAAGGAGCTAATAAAATTGCGCCTGTAACAGAATTAATGCTGACGTCACAATACCTGGCTTATGCGAAAAAAGTATGGCTGGGCATAAGTGAGAAGCAATCCTTATCAACAGATTGGTTGCTGCCCCGAAAAAAATTAACCACGCAGCAATTGCTGGATTCTTTAATAAGCGGTGCCGGAATATTGCAGCAAGAACCTGTGTACCGGCAGTACAACCTACTAAAAGACTATTTAAAAAAATACAACCAGTTAAATTCACAGGGCACGTTAGCCATCATTAAGGGTGATAAAAAAGTGTACGAGTTAAAAGATTCTTCATTAACCGTTTCGGCAATACGCCAACGTTTATTCCAGTTAGGAGATCTGTCAGTAAATAATCAATCTAATAACTTTGACTCAACATTACTGCAGGGCGTAAAAAATTTTGAACATCGCCTTGGATACCGAGAAGATGGAATTGTAAATATGTCGTTGCTGGCAGAAATGAACTACCCTCTGGATAAAAGAATACAGCAGATCATCGTAAATATGGAACGTAGCCGATGGGTACCGGTTTCCCTGGTAAACAATTACCTGGTAATTAATATTCCCGAATATAAACTGCACGTGTATGAAAATGATAGCATTGCCTTCAGCATGAATGTAGTGGTCGGCAAAGATGAACACAAGACTGTTATTTTCAATGGCGATTTAAAATACGTTGTATTTAGTCCTTTCTGGAATATTCCTGCGAGTATTTTAAAAAATGAAACGCTGCCTGCCATGAAAAAAAATTCCAATTACCTGGCGCAACACAATATGGAATGGAACGGCGGCAATGTTCGTCAGAAGCCCGGGCCGGATAATTCCCTGGGGTTGGTGAAATTCCTGTTTCCCAATACGCACAGCATTTACCTGCACGACTCTCCTGCGAAATCACTGTTCAATGAAGATAAAAGAGCCTTTAGTCATGGATGTATACGATTGGCAGAGCCAAAAAAGCTGGCCCAATATCTTTTGAGAAATGATAGCACATGGAATGAACAAAAAATTACTGCAGCCATGAATAAAGGCGTGGAGCAATATGTAACATTAAAAAAAGCGACACCTGTATTTATTGCTTATTTTACTGCGTGGGTAGACCGGCAGGGCAAACTAAATTTCAGAAATGATGTGTACAAAAGAGACGCCCGTTTAGCTAAAATGATACTCGAAAAACCAGGTATATGATTTTTTTTGAAAATTATTGTTTTTTTAAATAAATAGTTACATTTGTATAGCATTAATGGTTTTAGTATTTCGTCGTTAGCTGATAGATGTCTTTTTCGAAGTCCGTTTTCAGTTCATTGTACCCACTAAGGCATTAAAGTTTTTATTTAATTTTAAAAAGTTTTTACAATGAACATTTACGTAGGAAACCTCAGTTGGACGATGACTGATGAAGATCTAAGCAGTCTATTCTCCCAATTTGGTACAGTTACAAGTGCCAAAATCTTAAAAGACAAAATGAACGGCCGCAGCAAAGGATTTGGTTTTGTTGAAATGGACGACGCAGAAGCTGCAAAAACAGCAATTGCGAGTTTAAACGAAAGCGAAGTACAAGGCCGTAAATTAATTGTAAACGAATCACAACCACGTACGGAAGGTGAAGGCGGTTACAAAAAACGCAGTTTCGGCGGCGGAAGTGGCGGCGGTGGCGGCTATAAGAAAAGCGGCGGCGGCGGTTATGGCGGCGGCGGCGGAAGAAGCGGCGGCAGCGGTGGTTACGGCGGTGGCGGCGGCAACAGAAGCGGCGGCGGCGGCGGTTACAACAGAGATTATTGATTAACTCATTTACCGATAACAAAAATCCTTCACTATGTGAGGGATTTTTTATGCCTTTATATTCATATTTTACCTGAATGATATCCCCGGATCAAATAATAGCCCAAACAAAACAATGGATTACCTCGGTTGTAATCGCCTGTAATTTTTGCCCGTTTGCCGCCAAGGAAATGAAACATAACAGCGTGCACTTCCAGGTAGAACCCAGCACCGATATTCGTGAATGCCTGGATCTATTTTTGCAGGAATGCAAGCGCCTTGATGAAGATGACACGATTGTAACAACCCTACTGATTTTTCCAAATGGCTTTAGCAATTTCGACGATTTTCTTAACCTGGCGAGCGAAGCCGAAGACTTACTGGAGGCCAATGATTATCAAGGGATCTACCAGGTTGCAAGTTTTCACCCGCAATATATTTTTGGCGGAGCACCTGTAAACGATGCGGCCAATTTTACCAACCGGTCGGTATATCCTATGTTACATTTACTAAGAGAAGATCAAATTGAAGAAGCACTTGAGCGTTATCCAAACCCCGAAAAAATTCCAGATAATAATATTCACTTTGCCAGGGAGAAGGGTGTGCAATATATGAAGATGTTAAGAGATGCCTGTTTGTAGAAATCAACTCTGTTTTAACCACCCGGTTACGCTCATCCTGCATTTATGGGCAAGCATTACTTCGTGCTCCATTTCAGCACTCTTAAAGAAAACCGCTTTTTGCGCGGTCGGCAAAATACTTTGTACTGTATCGTTTTGGTAAATCATCAGTTGCCCGCCATCAGTCAATTTCCAGTCGTCGTTTAAATAACAAATCAGCGAGTATTTTCTTTTGTTGTCAGTTCTAAACTGGTCTTTATGCCGTTTATAGGCACTCCCCTCCTCATACACGGCGTAATGAAATTCATAATCGTTAATGCCGGTATAACATGTTTTGTTGAGGTAATCAATAAAACCCTCTACCTTTTCAAGGAATTCCTGTTCGCCAACATTGTTGTTTTTCTTATCCAGCCAGCTTATTTTATCGCCCCGCATTTGCTGTGCTGCATCCGCTATTGCTTCGTTACCTATCCCCGCAAACTTCATTTGTTTATCATCCTGCAATTGCTGAATATTTTGTTGCAAACTGGCGGATAACTCCGCTGATAAAAAATGATCGGCTATTCCCACGTTGGTGTCAATAAAACTATTAATCAGTATATCGAATTGCTGGTGCATTTTTTTGTTTGAGTCAATCAAGGTAGGCTTTATTTAATGCAAATAACAAAGCATACCTGCTTTACAACGATTGGTATTTGCGTAACTGAACTAATTTGAAATAAATAACTATCGGTATTATTTGGTTATTTCTGTAATTACTTTTCCTACACAACCGCTGGGCATTTGTATTTGCAGTAACGCCGCCAATGTTGCGGAAATATCTGTCATATAGGTTTCACGATTGGTCTTACCTGCCTTAATACTCCATCCAAAAAATAATAAGGGAATGTGTGCATCATAAGGGTTCCATAAACCATGTGTAGTGCCCTTACTGCCTCCGTCAAAATAACCTGGTTTAAAAGTAAATTGTATGTCTCCGCTTCTTTTAGGGTTGTAGCCATTGATCATCATGTCTTTTTGCGGTTCGGGTATTGTAGCCGATACCAACTTACCCGTTTCAAATACATTTACGATATATGGCTTTTGCTGCAGTGTTTTTATAACGGTGTTTACAATGCCCGCTTTATCTTTCCCCTGTTTTTCTATCTCTGTGAAATTTAAATATACCTGGTAATTTTGTACAGACAGCACTGCGTTTTTAATGCCCGATATTGTTTCAATGGACGTATTAATTTCTTTGGCAATTTCAGCTTCGCCTACCGCACCGCCGGGTATTTTGTGCTCTGCTAAAAAACCCGGAACATGAGCGGCACCATGATCAGCCGTTAAGAAAACAAGGTAATTTCCTTTGCCCGCTTTTTGATCCAGGTAATCCAAAAAGTCGCCAATATCTTTATCCAGTCGCAGGTAGGTATCCTCCGCTTCAACAGAATTTGGACCGAAAGAATGCCCGATATAATCTGTAGACGAGATACTGACTGTTAAAAAATCGGGAACACTGTTACTCCCTAATTTTTCATTTTCAATTGCCTGCTTTGCAAAATCAAAAGTAAAGGTGTTGGCAAATGGCGTTGTGCGAAAGGAGTTATATTTACCTGTTGTGATGGAAGATAATTTATGCGGAAAAGTAACAGTTGTTTCGCCTGAAATGGCATTTTCGTATGGCTCATTATCTGCTGTACTGAGATCGTATTGGCTCATTGGCAAAAGCGTATTCCAGTCCTTGCTCATGTACATCGATACATTATCTTTTGCATTAAAATTGTTTACCCAGGCGGGCGCTTCTTTCATGTAATAGGTACTGCTGATCCACTTACCACCTTTATCATCATACCAGTAGGCCGCATTGGCGCTGTGGCCTGCGGGTAAAATAGCGCCGCGGTCTTTTAATGCAATACCAATTACTTTACTTTTAAAATTATTGCTTAATCTTAGTTCATCGGTAATTGTTGTCGTCCACATATTTGCAGGACTCATTTTTCCTGCATCGTCGGGCGCATTACCCACTGTGGTTACTGTTGAATCGTCTGTACAGTAAATATTTACATTGCGGGATTTATCATACCAGTTATTACCAACAATGCCATGTACCGCAGGAACACTACCGGTGTAAATACAGGTATGGCCAGGTGCTGTATAAGTTGGCGTATAAGGTACCAGGGTATTATCGCAGCTAAAGCCTTCGCTTAACAGGCGTTTGAAACCATTGGCAGTGTATAATTGATTAAAGCGATATAAATAATCCCAGCGCATCTGGTCGATTACAATACCAACTATTAGTTTAGGTTTAGTTGACTGTTGTTGCGTTGCTAAAGGTTTATCTGCCATTTTTTTTCCTGGCTGTGCCATCACGCCTGCACCCATAATTAATAATACACAAACAACAATCAATGATTTTTGACCCATACGACTTTTTTTTTCAAAGATAGTTGAAGCGGCCAATACGTTTAGTGCTGTTGTTCTGCGAAGCTGGCTTATTTAATGGCAAAAGCCTTAAATTTGCAACCGATTAGCAAGTTCGAAATAGTACTGTTTCGAACTGAACGCCAATGATGCCCATTGGTATGTAGTACAAGAGGGCGACGCAACTATGCTGCTATAAAAAAATGAAGCCCGGACAAAAATCTTTAAAACAACAGCAATAGTATGGCAGATGTTTTTGAAAAATTAGTGAAAGATGGCGGCCCCATTGGCCAGCATATGGATAGGGCGCATGGCTATTTCGCCTTTCCTAAATTAGAAGGCGAACTCGGTCCCCGAATGCAGTTCAGAGGAAAGGAAATGATTGTGTGGAGTTTGAACAATTACCTTGGCCTTGTAAACCACCCGGAAGTAAGAGCCGTTGATGCAGCCGCTGCTGCAAAATATGGCATGGGAAACCCCATGGGCGCAAGGATGATGAGCGGCAATAGCGATATGCATGATGAGTTGGAAAAAGTGATCAGCCAGTTTGTAAAAAGGGAAGATACCATGTTGCTGAACTTCGGTTACCAGGGCATTATGAGTTGCATTGATGCGTTGGTTAACCGCCGTGATGTGATAGTGTACGATGCCGAAGCACATGCTTGTATTGTAGACGGGGTAAGGCTTCACATGGGACACCGTTACGCATTTAAACACAACGATATTGAAGATTGCGAAAAGCAACTACAACGTGCTACTGAACTTGCCGCAAAACAAGGCGGCGGTATTTTGGTAATTACTGAAGGTGTGTTTGGTATGGATGGAGAGCAAGGAATTTTAAAAGAGATTGTTGCACTAAAGGAAAAATACGAATTCAGAATTTTGATTGATGATGCGCATGGTTTCGGCTACATGGGTCCAACAGGCGCGGGAGCAGATGAAGCGCAAGGTTGCCAGGAAGGCGTTGATTTATATTTTTCTTCCATGGTGAAAAGTTTGGGTAGCCTGGGCGGATTTATTTGCGGCCCCAAAGCAGTAATAAAATATTTGCGTTACAATGTGCGCTCACAAATATTTGCAAAGAGCGTTCCTTTAGTTGTAGTAGAAGGTATGTTGAAGCGCATGGATATGATTAAGACCATGCCTGAACTGAGAGAAAAATTGTGGTACAATGTAAACGTTTTACAAAACGGGCTAAAGGAAAGGGGGTTTGATATTGGTGATACCAACAGCCCGGTTACGCCAATTTATATGAAAGGAGATGTTCCTGAAGCCACGCAAATGGTAATGGACCTTCGGGAAAATTATCATATATTTTGTTCTATTGTGGTGTACCCGGTAATTCCGAAAGGCGATATTATTTACCGCCTGATACCAACGGCAGTGCATAGTGACGAAGATATTGAAATAACATTGAATGCATTTGAAGCTACCAAGAAAAAACTGGATGCCGGCAAATATAAAGCCGTAGATATTCCGGATATGGCAGAGAAAGCATAAACCCTAACATTATAAACAGGTTGACTATGATTTGATATTTTCAATACTTTTCATTGAATCTGAATAATTGAAACTTTCCATTTTATACCGATCTACGAATACTTTTTTAACTTTATCATATTCTTTAAATTAATTAGTTATGTATCAAAAAGCAGAGGATGCACAGCAGGATAATAAAACCCTGTGGATGGGAGTTGTTTTAGTAACCGTATTAGAAGCAGCTTGCTGGTTACTTTTTTACTGGATACACCTGCAGATAAGGGCCTAACCCTGTAACAGATTTTACCGTACGATACATTTAAAATTATGCAAAGGCATCGTTGGTTAAAAATTGATGCCTTTACTTTTTTAAGCAGCTATGTGCTGTTCAAAATGCTGCAGTAAAAGGCTTATTTTTCTTCCTGTGCTGACTCATCTTTAGGTGGGGAGGTACTGATAGTATTTTCATTTACCGCGGTAAATTTTGTAACGGCGATCCGTTGCGATTTATAAATACCCGAGTGTCCGCTAAAATAATAAGCGGTAAAACAGGCCACAGCATAGTAAATTACGTTTTCAGATCCAAACAATTCGATACCCATTAACGTACATGCCAGCGGCGTATTGGTTGCGGCTGCAAATACCGCGATAAAACCGAGGCCGGCGAGTAAATCGACAGGTGCACCGCTAATAATTGCCAGCGTGTTGCCCAGTGTGGCGCCAATAAAAAATAACGGTGTTACTTCACCGCCTTTAAAACCCATACCCAACGTTATGGCGGTTAATAATAATTTCCAGAACCAACTCAGATAGCCCGCTCCCCCAACTTTGAACGCATTGACAATGCTGACGCCACCGGCCGTTGGATTGGTAACGCCTAAACCAAGGTAATCGAAAGTGCCCAGCAGGTAACTTATTCCTATAACCAATATCGCTCCAACAACAGGTACCAGTAATGGACTTGTGATAAACTGTTTACTTTTATTTTTTATAGCATGCGATAACTCTGCAAAGCAAAACCCGGCAAAGCCGAACAATACACCTGCAATAATTACCTTAGCCAATAAAAAAAGATCAAATGAAATATGAGGAAAAAAAGAATCGCTGCTGCTCCTGAATGCGATGGTATATTGTGTATGCTGAATACCACAGGATACACAGGTAATGTGTGCCAGGATGCCTGCAATTAAACAAGGGATCAATGCGTCGTATTTGATGCGGCCAATGTACAATACTTCAAGTGCAAACACAGTCCCTGCGACTGGTGTGCCAAACACGGCCGCAAAGCCTGCAGACATACCGCACATCAGCAGGATTTGCTTATCCTGTACTGATAATTTAAACCAGTCAGCAAACTGCGAAGCCATGCTGCCACCCATTTGTACAGCAGTGCCTTCGCGGCCGGCAGAACCCCCGAATAAATGTGTAATGATAGTGGTGAATAAAATCAGCGGGGTCATCCGGAAGGGCACACCACCACCCGGTTCATGTATCTCATCAATGATTAAATTGTTACCGGCATGGCTATTTTTTCCAAACCTGGTGTAAAGCCAAACAATTAAGATACCAGCCAGCGGCAATAAAAAAATAAGCCACAAATGTTGCCAACGTAATACTGTAACAATGTCAAGCAGCCATAAAAAGAAAGCAACCAATAAACCAATCGAAATAGAAACAGGAAAGATAATAAGTGTCCAGCGAAGTAATTGTTTGGCAATATTTAATTGCGCTGTTGCATATTTTGTTGTACTCATCCTACAAATAGTTTTCGGAAAATAAAATAATTACCATTTGCAGGCGCCATTAGTCTTGGTTACAATAAGACGGTTAAATAGGAAGACACCATTTCCTTTAATATATCAAAATTAAGATTTGATTTTAAATCAGGCTTATTTTTTTTGAACGAATAATAACCTAACCGTTTGACACAACCCGGCTTAACACATTATTATCACCAAATTCTCATAGCTTTATCAAAATTTTTATTGATGTACCGAATTGTTATTTATCTTTTTTTTCTGTTGGTTGGTAATACCGCCAACGCACAATTAGCACCTATTCAAATGACTGCAAGGCAATCCGGCTTGCCTCCATTTAGCATTACCAAAGCGCCCGACAGCAGCAGGTTTGAGAAGAATAACCTGCAAAAAAATAAGGCCGCAATGATTATGGTATTTAGCCCCGACTGCGACCATTGCCAGCATAAGATTAAAGAAATTATGGCCAATATCAAGCTATTCAAAAATGTTCAAATTGTAATGATATCTAACCTCGGGTATAGTTATGTAAAAAGATTTTACCAGGAGTTTAATGTAGCAAAGTATCCCAATATCACCATGGGCATGGATTACCGTTACATGATAGGCAATTTTTTTACTATCCCTGGTTTGCCTGCTATATTTTTGTACAATAAAAATGGTCAGTTTGTAAAAGCGTTTGACAGGAACGTGCCGGTGCAAAAAATTGCCGCAGCTTTATAAACCTGTTTTGCCTATCTGCCGGCTCTATTTTCGGAAGGTTTATTTTAATATTGAAAATAGATAAGCCATTTTAAAGTTTTATGTTGGTTGATTCGTCAATAAAATAAAACGTACGCTTATTTATTAAATGAAATAATTACCTGATGCTTTTATTTGCAGCTATTGTATTGGTGCTTTTTAGTGCCGTCTATCTTTTTCTACAGCAACCAAAATTTGGCAGAAGGCCTTCCGGCGAAAGACTGGAAAAAATAAAAAATTCTCCCAATTACAGCAACGGACAATTTCAAAATTTAAGCTTCACGCCGGACTTGACAGATGGGGCAAACTTTTTTACAGTTCTAAAAGAATTCCTTTTTGACAAAAGCAAAAGAAGTAAACCTGCTAACACCCTCCCTTCTAAAAAAGTGGATTTATTAAACCTGTTGCCGGATGAAAATATTTTGGTATGGTTTGGTCATTCTTCTTATTTTATGCAGGTAGATGGAAAAACAATTTTGGTAGACCCTGTTTTAAGCGGCAGTGCCTCTCCTATCCGCTTTACCACTGTCAGCTTTAAAGGCTCTGACGTTTACACACCAGCTGATTTTCCGGCAATTGATATTTGTTTATTACACATGATCACTGGGACCATCTTGACTACGACACGGTAATAAAATTGAAACCAAAGATTAAGAAAATCATCACCGGCCTTGGCACTGGAGCGCATCTGCAACGTTGGGGCTTTGCCGGCGATATTGTTATAGAAAAAGATTGGGATGAAGTAATTCCCCTGGACCATGGCTTCTCCGTAAATACTACGCCCGGCAGGCATTTTAGCGGTAGGGGAATGAAAAGAAACCGTGCGATATGGATGAGCTTTGTACTTAGCACACCTACCCTTAAAATATTTATTGGTGGTGATTCGGGCTACGATGCTCATTTTAAAACCATTGGCAATACTTATGGGCCTTTTGATTTAGCCATACTGGAATGCGGCCAATATAACCGGTACTGGAAACACATCCACATGATGCCCGAAGAAGTAGTACAAGCAGCTATTGATTTAAAAACAAAAACACTGTTGCCTGTTCACTGGGCCAAATTTGCTTTGTCTTTACATGCATGGGACGAACCTATAAACAGGGTAACTATCGAAGCTGCCAAAAGAAATATGCCCGTAATAACTGCCATGATCGGTGAGGTTGTTAACCTCGGAACACAATTACCCTCTACCAACGATTGGTGGGAAAATATAGATTAAAATGGTAGCGACATGGCCCTGCATGTTGATATAAATATATACCTTTCAATTAAATTCCTGCTTTCAGACTTCACAACCATTCCCGCTTGTTATCCCGTTTTTACCTACTTTAGCGGGGTCAATAAATTACACCATTTTACAAGTCATCTATATGAAAAAAACGATCGCCCTTTTTGCATTTATTATTTTTGTTACAACCGCATTTGCCAATATTACACTCCCTAAAATATTTGGTGATAATATGGTATTGCAGCGTAACAAGCCCATCCACATTTGGGGATTTGCAACAGCCGGCGAAAAAGTAACAGTACAATTTAACGGCCAGGCCAAAACCGCCAAAGCAGGTAAAGATGGCAAATGGTTGATTACATTGGCCGCAGAAAAAGAAGGTGGTCCGTTTGAACTTTCAGTCAAAGGCAAAAATCTGTTGACCATAAAAAATATTTTAGTTGGTGAAGTCTGGATATGCAGTGGACAAAGCAATATGGAAATGCCCATTGAAGGCTGGGGCAAAATAAACAACTACCAACAGGAAATTAATGACGCTAACTATCCCCAAATACGACATTTTAAAGTGCCCAATACTGTTAGTACTACTTTAAAGGATGATGTTGCGGGTGGCGATTGGAAAGTATGCAGCCCCACAACTGCAGGAGATTTTTCTGCCACTGCTTACTTTTTTGCAAGGCAATTATACAATCAGTTAAAAGTACCGATTGGGTTAATCAATACTTCCTGGGGCGGTACCATGTCAGAAGCATGGACAAGTGAACAGGCATTTGCAAAAAGTACGGAATTGAAATATGTGGCCGACGCGATGAAGGGCAGAGATATTGAAACCATGCTTAAGCAACGTGGAGATAACATGCAAAAAGCAATTCAAAAAGCACAGGGCAGTTTTGAAAACAATGCCTATACCACAGATTGGAAGAATACGGAGTTTAATGACAGTAAATGGCCTGCAATGAAATTGCCGGGCCTGTGGGAAAGCCAGGGGCTACCTGACCTGGACGGCACAGTATGGTTTAGAAAAACAATTTCCATTTCTGATCTCGATGCCGGCAAGGCGGCAACGTTAAATTTAGCAATGATTGATGACAATGATGAAACCTTTGTCAATGGGGTGAAAGTTGGTAGTACACAAGCTTACAATGCTGTACGGAAATATGCGGTTGCGCCTGGCATTTTAAAAGCAGGAAAAAATACCATTGCCGTAAAAGTAGGTGATACCGGTGGCGGAGGAGGCATTTACGGACTTGCGGCAGACATATCCTTAGTCATTGACAATAAAGCCATGCCGCTCGCTGGAGACTGGTTATTCCAGGTAGCAGCTGTGTCTCCCGCAGCTACTTCTGTGGGTCCTAATGATTACCCCAGCATGTTATTCAATGCTATGTTATATCCGCTTGTGCAATATGGCATTCAGGGGGCAATTTGGTACCAGGGTGAAACCAACGCAGGCCGTGCTTACCAATATCGCACTGCATTTCCATTAATGATCAGTGATTGGCGGGAACATTTTAAACAGGGTAATTTTCCATTTTTGTTTGTGCAGTTGTCAACATTCGGTTCTGCAGAATCTAACAGTGCAAATGGCAGTAACTGGGCTGAGTTAAGAGAAGCACAGGCGATGACACTCAGCCTTCCACATACTGGCATGGCTGTTACAACAGATATTGGCAACCCTGCTGATATTCATCCTAAAAATAAACAGGATGTTGGCAGACGGCTGGCCAGTATTGCATTGCATGATATTTACCAGCAACCCGGCGAAAGTAACGGCCCGATATTTCAATCTATAAAAACGGAAGGTGGTAAAGCTATACTTTCGTTTACACATGCAGGCAGCGGCTTATTGGCAAAAGATAAATACGGATACCTGAAAGGCTTTGAAGTAGCTGGAGCAGATAAACATTTTCATTATGCCAAAGCGATTATTGAAGGCGATAAAGTAATAGTATCTGCTGATGGAATTAATCAACCTGTAGCGGTTCGATATAACTGGGCCGATGATGCATCAGAGGGTAACCTGTTTAATAAAGAACAATTCCCTGCTGCGCCTTTCCGCACAGACGAGTGGGAAGGTGTTACAGTCAAAAATAAGTATGCCATCGGCTTATAAAAGCATTTCAGTTATAATCAGCAATGTTTTCCCAATTCGCAAAAAAATAAAGCCCCAGTCGGGGCTTTATTTTTATTTAAATATTCGTTTATTATCTAACCAAAGTAATAACCACTTAGAGATGGAGCAAGACTGCAAATCTTATGACCCCATTTTAATTCCTTCAAAGCCATAATTAAATACATCATTGGATGACCTTTCTTTTTCGGCGACCAGGGTATATCCCATAGAGGGAAGTAATAATTTATAGCTGTCTTTTATAAGAGTCATCGTATCCGTTTGAACACTGGTGTTGCGATGATACTCTCTTACCGCTTCTATTCTACCAGTTACTTCAACCCTTGTCTTACTAAGGCTAATGTTAGAAAACTGGGTAGTAAATGAACGCATGGTTTCAATCTCATCTTCCTTAAACATTACAGGGCTACCTAACCAGTAAACAAAGTTGATTACAGAATCAATGTTTCTGACAGTGTTCATTTCAGCCTCTGTAATAAAGACAAATACATAAGAAGAAAACAGGGGTTCAAAAGAGATTCTTATTTTACTCCGCTCAGTTTTTTCAATTCTGTTAAGGGGGCAAAAGTTTTCGATCTTCTTTTTAGTTAATGTTGCAGCTAATTTTTTTTCACGCTGAGGTTTAGTGCATACCAGGTACCATTTTTTGTCCATCTGTTATTTTTTTTGAATTAAATAAATCAGATTTAAAATAGGTGGATGTGTACGGCTTTATAAATGGATACTTAATTGCAGACAACAGGATAACCTGTTTGTTTATGAAACAAAGTAAAGCAAAAAATTAATACGGAAGAAGTTTTTTTCTAATAATTCGTAGAAAAAATTCGACAAGGCACCGTATTTATACGGTAAAATAGCGAAAATCGCCGTCAAAAAAATTAAAAATAATTAGTAAACCTTCGCAGAAAACTACTTAAAAATGATTTTTTAGCGCTTTTTGACCAATTCAAAACGCCTAAAAAGAAATTGCGGTTTATATCAAACGGAAAGTTTTGTAAATTATACGAACCTCATTTACGGGATTTCCGCAATGGTTATTATTTGAGACGGGCCATCCATTATTGGAGTAAGGTATAATTATTTTGAGAGCCGCAACTAATCGATCATTCAACAAATATGATCTTAGCCCTGCCATTGAAATGGCAATATTATTCATACCAATGACGCGTTGACGCAATTTTTTGCAAAAAGGATTTCAGTTTGCTGGACTAATGAGTAAATCCTGCAGACTGACGCCTTCCAGATTGCCTTTTATACACTTGCTATTCATCTATAGTTCTGCATTGGGCAATCAGCTTAGTTACGGTATCTTTGCAAAATGACAGCAACTAAACAAAACATACGTCACCTGGGCCTGGAGGAATTAGCGAAGTATTTTGAACGTATTGGAGAAAAAAAATTCCGCACCAAACAAGTGTATGAATGGATATGGAAAAAAGGGGCGCAAAGTTTTGAAGAAATGACAGATCTATCAAAAGATTTGCGGTTAAAAATGACCGAAAATTTCACCATGCCGGCACTCACCGTAAATGCTACGCAATTCAGTAGCGATGGTACTGTTAAATCGCGTTTTATGACTTTTGACGGCCATATGATTGAAGGAGTACTGATTCCTACAGAAAAAAGAAATACGGCCTGTGTTTCGTCCCAAATCGGCTGTAGCCTAAGTTGTAAGTTTTGTGCTACAGGAACCATGGAAAGAAAAAGAAACCTTGACTACGATGAAATATATAACCAGGTAGCATTGCTGAATCAGCAAAGTGAAAAAACATTCGACAAAAAATTGTCGAACGTAGTTTTCATGGGCATGGGTGAACCGCTGCTGAATTATAAAAATGTTTTGAAAGCTATCGATCGGCTGATTGCCAATGATGGCATGGCTATGAGTCCCAAAAGAATTACGGTTTCCACAGCTGGTGTTTCTAAAATGATTAAGCAACTGGGAGATGACAAAGTACGTTTTAACCTGGCGCTTTCTTTACATGCCGCCGATGATAAAAAACGTAACCAGATAATGCCCATCAATGAAACGAATAACATTGCTGCATTGATTGAAGCCTTGAATTATTTTTATGAAAAAACGAAGAATGACATCACGCTTGAATACATACTCTTTAAAGATGTGAATGACTCCCAGGAAGATGCTGAAGCGCTTGTAAAAATTTATCGACAGATACCTACACATTTAATCAATGTGATAGAATACAATCCCATCTCCGGTGCAAAATTTACAAAACCCGATGAGGATGCTACGCAACGTTTCACCGACTTTCTTGTTAAACACAGGGTAAACGTACGGGTAAGACGAAGCCGCGGTAAGGATATTGATGCAGCTTGCGGACAACTTGCCAATAAAGGATAGCACTGCAATGTCTGAGGACTGATTTTCTTGATGTCAGAATTCTCCTTCAGCACATGAAGGGAACTGATTTATGAGACTATAATTTTCATCTTTTACATCAGCCTTTCCCCTTTAACATTCCCTTAAATTTTCTGATTAAACTTCAGTAAAATCATTGTGTCTATCCTTTTGTACAATTAAAAAAATAAGTATGAAAAAGATAGTAGCAGTGATGCTGGCGTTTGCCGGCTTTATATTCAGTGCCAGTGCACAGGAAACTCCAAAAATGAAACGCTTTCATCACCAGCACAAACATGGTATGATGATGAAGGAATTGAACCTGACAGCTGATCAGCAGCAACAGCTGAAAGCCAATCGAGACAGTTATCAAAAGCAATGGATGGAATTAAACAAAAACGAGAATATTACCGTAAAGGAATCCAGGGACAAGAAAGCGGCGTTGCGCAAAGAGCAGAAAGAAAAGATGATGACAATTTTAACCCATGAGCAAAAAACAAAACTGGAGCAGCTAAAAAAAGAAAGGGATGTAAAGCACGAGGCCATGGCCGCCAAGCGATTGGATAAGATGAAAACAAAGCTAAATTTATCCGATGATCAGTTTGCAAAAATTAAAGCAGGCAGCGAAACCATACATGCCAAAGCAAAAGCTATCCGCGAAAATGACCAGTTAAGCCGTACCGAAAAGAAAGAACAATTGATGGCGCTGAAAGCAGAAACCCAAACCAATTTAAAAAGTATTTTAACACCCGAACAAATCAGTAAAATAGAAGAGCTAAAGAAAAACAGGATAGAAAAACGGCAGGCAAAATAATCAACCTTATTTCCCTCTGAAAACATCGGCGCAACTAAAAGTTGCGCTTTTTTTTATGCTCCTTCTTTTGAATAATAAGTCGTTTACAGGCCTCGATTTTTCTTACAAAATAGATTCTGTTTTGATATTATCAAAAACAGTGTTGATACAGGGACAATACCGCCCCTGCCAAATTTCCTCCTTAAGAGAGGGCCTTTTCCGTATCTTTGTGCTTCACTCCTGTTGAAACAACAGTAAAAATCTACAGAATATGAGTCAGGCTCACTTCCAGCAATTTGTTGCTAAAAAAAAGAATAGTGTAATCAAAGAAGAATTTAAGCAGGCCAAAAAGAAAGCCAAAAAAGAACGTGCAATCGCCATCGACAAACGCTTTGAAGAAAAAAGAAGGCTGAAAGCTGCGGCCAAAAATGCAGTAACAGACACCTCATCATCTCCTAAAAAAATTGCAGGCGCTGCAAGTACAAAAACCATCCAGCACAAGAAAGAAGAGAAAATAACTTCCATTGAAAATAATTTTGAACAGGCGGTAAAAATAGCCGGGATAAAAAAGGAATATGCACCTCCGGCTACTAAAGCGCCAGTTAAAACTGTTGGCGGCAAACCAGTCGCTGTCAGCAATGCTTTAATGCCTTTGAATAAATTTTTGGCCCATTGTGGGGTTTGCAGCAGAAGAGATGCGGTAACGCTGATTAAGGACGGAAAAGTTAAAGTCAATGATAACGTAGTAACTGAACCAGCTTTTAAGGTATCCGAAAGAGATGATGTAAAATTCAATGGAAAAAAATTATTTGTCAGCAAAAACCTGGTATACATTTTATTGAATAAGCCGAAAGATTATATCACCACAACCGATGATCCGCAGGGAAGAAAAACAGTGTTGCAACTTACCAAAATGGCAACTACAGAAAGAATTTACCCGGTTGGCAGACTGGACAGAAACACCTCTGGTGTTTTATTGCTCACCAATGATGGTGAATTAACACAAAAGCTTTCCCACCCCAGCTATAATATTACCAAAGTATACGAAGCACGCTTAGATAAAAATCTTACCAAGGCTGACTTTGATAAAATTTTGAACGGCGTAAAATTAGAAGATGGGGAAATAAAAGCAGATTCTTTAGCCTATGCAGATGCCAAAGATAAATCCATCATTGGTATTGAAATACACAGTGGCCGCAACCGTATTGTACGCCGCATTTTTGAACACCTCGGTTATGATGTAAAAGCACTTGATAGGGTGATGTATGCCACCCTTACAAAGAAAAATGTGGAGCGGGGCAAATGGCGTTTCTTAAGCGAGAAGGAAGTTCGCTTGTTGAAATACCTCAATGCATCTCACAAAAAAATTATTCCTGCTAAACCTTTATCCAATAACATTGCCGATGACTAAAGAAAATATATCCAGCGGTGGCAATCAGTCAGCTACTCCGGCAAAGCCGGCTTCAACAAATTTGTTAAAAGATTTAATCGCCATCACACTATTTGAAAATGACCATTTTATTGCTTTGAATAAACCTGCAGGAGTACTTTCTATTCCAGACAGGATGCAGTCTGAGCCTTCGCTCAAAGACAGGTTAATAGAAAAATACGGCAATATATTTACCATTCACCGGCTAGACCGGGAAACCAGTGGCATTATTCTCTTTGCCAAAAACGCTGAAACACATAAATATTTTTCAAAGCTGTTTGAAGAAAAAGCGATGGAAAAGTATTATCTCGGTTTAGTGCATGGTTTACCTGCCGGCAAAACGGGTAAAATTGAGGCCGCTATTATGGAGCACCCTGTTTTTAAAGGACAGATGGTAATTAATAAAAACGGCAAGCCGTCTTTAACGGAGTACGAAGTACAGGAAAATTTAGGCAAATATTCGCTGGTAAAATTTCAGTTGCACACGGGCCGCACACACCAGATAAGAGTGCACGCAAAAAATATGGGCCATCCAATTGTATGCGATCCTTTGTATGGAGATGGCAAACCAGTTATGCTTTCCGACATCAAAAAAAGATTCAAATTAAGCAAGCACGACATTGAAGAACGGCCCATGCTAAATAGAGTGGCACTTCACAGTTATGAACTGAAATTTACGGATGAAGAGGGCGTAGCATTTGACCTGGTTGCGGAATTACCGAAGGATATGCGGGCATTAATACAGCAACTTAAAAAGAACAAATAATAAAAAGAGCCACTAACAAGTGGCTCTTACGATATAAATAACAAACTAAAACTTAGTTTAAGTCAGGCTGTGGAGTATAACGCAAATAAGGCTTAATTTCTTCTACGCCTTTTGGAAATTTCTTAATTGCGTCAGCAGTAGTAATGGATGGGACCACAATTACGTTTTCGCCTTGCTTCCAGTTAGCGGGTGTGGCTACACTGTAGTTGGAGGTTAACTGCAAAGAATCAATTACCCTTAACACTTCAACAAAATTTCTGCCGGTGGAGGCAGGATAAGTAATAATCAGTTTAACAGTTTTATCAGGTGCAATAATTACCAAGGACCTCACGGTAGCGGTAGCAGAAGCATTCGGGTGTATAAAATCATACAGTTCAGAAACCTTACGGTCGTCATCTGCAATTATGGGAAATTCGACAGAAACATGTTGCGTTTCGTTGATATCGCCTATCCAACCCAAATGCTTGTCTACTGGGTCTACACTCAATGCCAGCACTTTTACATTGCGTTTATCAAATTCACTTTTCAATGCGGCTGTACGGCCTAGTTCAGTTGTACAAACCGGTGTATAATCGGCCGGGTGAGAAAATAAAATACCCCAGGAGTCACCCAGGTAATCATAAAAATTAATTTCACCAAGTGATGTTTTTGCGGTAAAGTTGGGAGCTGTATCCCCTAAACGTAGGCTCATAATAAATAATTTTAGGGTACAAATATACAACAATAGTCCATCAATCAAGTAGACTTAATTTTGTTTTTTTATTTTTTTTATTTTAGGTACCTTTCTTCTATGTTATCGAAAAAGACCCAATATGCGTTGAAGGCGCTCGGTTACCTTGCAGGCAAATACGGCGAGGGACCTGTATTAATTTCTGATATTTCGAAGAAAAAAAAGATACCTATTAAATTTTTAGAAACGATACTACTGGAATTAAAACAGGCAGGCGTACTTGAAAGTAAAAAAGGCAAAGGCGGCGGCTATTACCTGCTTGAATCGCCCAAAAAAACCACCCTTGCACAGGCCATCAGACTGGTGGGTGGCCCTATTGCAATGCTGCCCTGTGTAAGCATTAATTTTTATGAAAAATGTAAAGACTGCGATGAAACTACCTGTGGTTTAAATAAAGCCATGAAGATTACAAGAGACGCCACACTAAAGATTCTGGAAAAGAAAACATTGGTTGAATTAATAGACAGACCGGATGGGATAGAACTTTGAAGTGGCTTTTAATTTATAAGTGATGAGGTAATTAAATAAGCATTTAGCAAGTTTCAGCACTGAGTAGCTAATAACTTATAATTCATAATTATCCTGAAGATGCCCGCTTTAACTTCAACTTTCCAAAACGGTTTTTCACGTCATCTATAGCCTTATAGAGATCATTTTTACGTTCGATATCATTGAACAAACAAGCCTGCACTACTTCGTTCGCCAATTCGCTTAAACGCACGCCTAACAACCTTACCGGCTTGCCTTTTTGGTAGAGCTTACGAAACAATTCCTTTACCACAGGAATAATTTCATCATCGGCACAAGTTAAGGAAATAGCCGCCTGGCGGGAAGTAGTTTCAAAATCGGGATACCTGATTTTTACTGCAACACATCCTGCCACCTTTCCATCCTGTCGTAATTCGAAGGCGATTTTTTCTGTAAGTCTTACCAGTTCACTCATTAAAAAAACAAGGTCTGTTTTATTTTCATGAAAGGTATTTTCGCTGGAGATAGATTTGGCTTCGCGGTATGGCCTTACTTCGCTGTTGTGTAATCCAAAACTTTTATTCCATAAATCCGTGCCCCATTTGCCCAATCTTTCTTCCAGTTCTTCTTTTGTTTTAAGACTGATGTCGTTGATGGTATAAATGCCCATGGCTTTTAACACGGCATGTGTCTGATGGCCCACTCCGGGTATTTTATTTACGGGCAGTGAAGATAAAAATTCCTTTTCTTTTCCAAATGGAACCTGGAGGTAACCATTGGGCTTAGCCTCATTGGTAGCCATTTTTGCAATCATTTTATTACTGCCCATGCCAAATGAAATAGGTAGTTGTGTTTCATCAATGATCTGTTGCCTTAAATCAATCGTCCATTGCAGGGGATTAAAAAAAGTATCCATTCCGGTAAGGTCTAAGTAAAATTCATCTACCGAAGCCTTCTCAAATAAAGGCGCTTTGGCGGCAATAATATTAGTAACCCAGCGGCTGAACTTGCTGTAATCGCCATAACTCCCTTTTACCGCAATGGCATGCGGACAAAGCTGCAACGCCTTTTTAGAGGGCATGCCTGAATGAATACCAAACTTACGGGCCTCATAACTGCACGAAGTTACCACCCCCCTTTCCGCACCACCCACAAAAACAGGTTTGCCTTTCAGCGAAGGGTTATTCAATATCTCCACCGACACAAAAAATGAGTCCAGGTCAAAATGAGCAATGATGCGTTGGGGCGATTTTTTCACGTAATAAATTTACAAAATTGCTTGCGTATCCAAAGGATTGACTTTCGCCGTTTAGCAGTCTTTAGCAGCAGCTCATTTATATCAACGATAGATATCCAGCAAGCCGTCGGGTAAACTAACATACACTTTCCGGCTTTTCCGGTCTATTTTATCCAGCGATTCCTGGTGGATAGGTATCAGGGCTTCCTTTCCATCTAATAAAATAGCACACAATATCTGGTGCGGTTGTTCTATCACTTCTATAATTTCACCGAGGTCTTCATCTTCATCTGTAATCAAATGAAAACCCAGCAGCGCAATTGGTGACGATGCAGCGGCAAAACTGGCAAAGTCCGCCGCACTAAGCCACACTTCTTTGGGTGTTAATTTACGGGCCGTTTCCTTGCTATCTATCCCTTCCAGCTTAATATATAATTCAGTATCATTTTTAACTGAAGCGGCCGAAATAAAGTAGGGCATAAAATTATCCTTGCCTTCTTCCAGGAAAATTGTTTCCAGGCCTTTTAAAGCCGTTTTTTTACCCAGGCTATGCTGCAAAACGAGCTCGCCTTTTAAACCAAAGCTGGCGGCTAATTTGCCTATTTTAAAGTATTCGCTCATACAGTATGCAATTTAGGTTTTTCATTTAAGCAGATGCGAGGAACATCAAGGTAATGAGCATAAAAAATGTCGGGCATAAAAAAAGCAATCCCGAGTAATCAGAATTGCTTTAAAAGAATTAACGGAACAGAGATATTATTCTGCTGTTTTAGTTTCTTCAGGCGTCGCTGCAGGAGCAGTAGCTTCGGCAGTTGCAGCAGCAGGTGCTTCGGCAACTTTTCTAACTACGGGTTGATTGCGGCTATCAGTACGTGCTTTTTTATGAGCACCCTGACGTTTTGCAATGTGAGCATCATGCTCAGCACTCCAGGCAGTAAACTTTTGCATTGCAACAGCTTCATCAAACAAACCTAAACCAACACCTCTTAACAAATGTTTCAGGTATAATACGCCTTTGAAAGACAGGATACGACGTACAGTGTCAGTAGGCTGAGCACCTTTGTGTAACCAGTCCAACGCCTTCTGACGATCGATCTGCACAGTTGCAGGAACAGTCAGGGGATTGTACGTACCAAGTTTCTGAATAAATTTGCCGTCGCGTGGGCTTCGTCCATCTGCTACTACGATGAAGTAGAACGGTCTCTTTTTTGAACCGTGTCTTTGCAGTCTCATTTTTACAGCCATAAAAAATAGAAATTTTTTTGGGTTGTGAATAAATAGGGTTTCTAACTCTCCTTAAAAGGAACGGCGAAGATAACATCCTGTATGAAATTATCCAAATTTTTAAACTCGTTTTAAAATTTCCGGTGTTAAACTTCGTCCGCTGTCTACTGCTTATTCACAAGACCGATGCCAGTTTTCTTCTATAATCTAAATTTATTATCTTTCTAAAAATACCTCCAATGAAAAAGTATGGCTTTTTTTTAATTTTATTCTTAGCTGCCTGTAGTGCTCCCAACCGTTTAAAAAAATATTATACTGCAGAAGATAAAACTGTTTTTGACCTGGTAGAAAAAATAAAGAAAAACGGAAATGATAAGGAAGCATTGGAACAATTGCCCCAGGTTTACGAAGCGGTTGCCAGCAAACGAAAAGCGTTAACAGAGGCCAATTACACCAATCTTGTACCGGGTGACAGATATATGGAACTTGCCAAAGAATATGGAGTGATGTTACAGATGTACCAGCAAATAAGCGAAGTGCCGGCAGCTAAAAAAGCCGTCGCCGATTTATGGGATCCATCGCTGCAGATTCAGGATGCAAAAAATACCGCAGCGAATGAATATTACAACCAGGGGCTGGAATATCTTACTTACAACAACCGTGTTTCTGCACGTAATGCATATGACTTTTTCAGCAAAGCAAATGGGGCCGTGCCCGGTTTCCGGGATGTGCGACAGCTAATGCAGGAAGCTTTAGAAAGGGCAACGATAAAAGTAATTGTACGGGCTCCAAATTATTATAACCGTAACTGGAATTACTGGGGTTTTGAAAACGACTGGCTCCAGCAGCAAATAATCAACGACCTCAACAACCAATCTTTCAGCAATGTGCATTTTTACAGTGATTGGGATGCCAACAGCCGCCAGATAAGACCAGACAGACTGGTAGAACTAAACTTTACCGAATTGTACGTGGGCCAGGTATTTGTTAAACGCTATAGTATCAACCGAAGCAAAGAAGTGCAAACAGGTACAACAAAATCAGTACCCGCCAAACCGGTATATACTACCATTTATGCAACAGTGAACGTTACGGCAAGATACATGCAAAGCAGGGCTACACTTGAATGCAGAATATACGACCAGGTGAGTGGGCACAATTTGCTGTATGATCGTTTTCCCGGCAACGATGACTGGCGTATAGAAACAGCCACCTACACAGGGAATAAAGATGCCTTACTTCCGGAAGACTGGTCGAGAATTAATAACAGCAATAACTTTAAAGTACCCAGCCCTGCAGAAGTTGCCAACAGGCTAATTAGAAAATGTTATAGTCCATTATTGAACCGTATAAAAACGGGTGTACAGTTTGGCTCCGACTAATTGACCATGCCTACCAGGTTTTATGTTTACCTGTTTTAAAAATACGGGATAAATTAAATCCAAAACGGATATCGCCCTTGAAAAAATTACCGGTGGTTTGCATAATATAAGCACGTTCATTCATGCCGGTGGCATTTGAAAATTGCAACTGAAATACATGTCCACCGGTTTCTATATCAACGCCCACAGACAGCGGATCAGTGCTACCACTCAAGTTGCCAAATGGATGATGATAATCCAGTGTAAGTGCCATTCTTCTGCTCACCTTTAAACGGGCACCACCTCCCATTGCAAAAATGCTTTGGTCATCCCCAGTATTAACGGGAGAACCACTGTGAATAAATATTGGGCTTAGTTGCATCGAGAATGAAGAACTGAATTTTCGGCCGGCTAACAGTTGTACATAATAAGATGACCTGTCTTTAAAGCCAGGCTTAACGGGTGCAAAAGATTCTTCTGTCCACACTAAACCGCCTGCCGCAAGTACCAATGAAAAGGGGATCAATTTAGCACCTGTAGATTGTTGTAATAATCTTTGTTTTATAAACAAATCCAATTCTTTCCTGAAGGTACTTCTTCCGAGGCCAATGGTAGTATTGTTAGAAAGGCCATAATCAAAACTGATACGCATAGAGGCTGCATCAAGCCCATATAGTTGCTTAATGCCCGAGCTTATAAAACCAAACCGATGCATGATTCTAAAATCAAGATCGCCCTTATGCAACATTTCGATAGAGTGTGCATTGATAACCCTGGTGGATTTAAAAGCGCCGGTTATTTTTTGTGTTGCGGGTACACTATCTTCTACCCCTTTTAAAAGGTCCTGCGATTGTACCTTCACTGAACATAAAACGCTGCATACAAAAAAAACAATGGTAAGTTTTGTCATCTTTAAAAATTGGTTGTGTAAAATTATTTTGCGGACATTAACTGGTATTCAGCTATCGTAACTGCTATCGCTATTTTCTTATTTATTTTTTCCGCTACCAAAGAAGGAATAGATATTTTATAATCCGCCAGGGTAATAATAAAGTTGCAGGATGCAGCCACGACGCCACCTTTAACAGTTATTACAGCGCTTGTGTTAACAGGATTGGTTACACCGTGCAATGTTAATGTGCCATTTACTTTTACAGTAGCAACATTATCATTGGTCAACTGAATATTTTTACTGTTTTCAATTACTCCTTTAAAAAGAGCTTTGGGATATTTATCACTCTCCACATAATTTTCATTGAAATGTTCCTGCATCAACGCCTTTTCAAATTCAAAGCCTTTTAATAAAACAGCGAACTCAATTTGCCCGCTGGCAACATCCCAAACACTTACCACTTTTGTATTAACTGCCTCAATATTTTCCATTGACGATTTGGAGTAAAAAGATATTTTGCCAGTTTTGGTAAAATATTTTGGCTGCGAAAAAGCGCTAAATATGGATAGAACAAAAAGGGTAAGCAGAGATGAATATTTCATAAATTAAAAACTTTATTCTTTTTCTACAATAACACACCTGTTCAATTCAACATCCATTAAAAAACCAGTACAGATACCTTTAATGGTTATCTGTTGACCGGCTTTATACTGATTGATTAAACCGATGTGTTGTTTATCCAGCAGGCAACTTACTTTATGCATTGCTGCGGCATCGCCTATCATCACATTAGCAAGTGTATCCTGTTGCTTTACTATTTCGGCGATAGTACCTTGCACCTGTATTGTTTTTCCCAGGTACTGGTGGTTAGCTTTCACCTCATCGTTTTCATATTCATCAAGAAATGCACCTGCATTTACTTTTACCACAGGTCGAATGGTTGTTAAGTCAGCGGGTTTACGATGATATTCCTTGTACAAATAAAATGACAGCGGTATCGCAATAACGAGCACAACTATAATTATTTTTTTAAGCACCTGCATCGTGTTAAATGAAATGAACAATTAATTACCATATCCCGCGCCTGCGTTTATCCAGGTAGTAATAACATCTTTTTCTGTTTGAGTTAAAGGTCCTGTTGGTGGCATTGTGCCATCAACAACCGCCCTTGCATTTATACGTGCACTGAATTTTACAATGTTGCAGTCTACTGCCCAGTTCATTCCTCCATTGGCCACTGTATTGTTATGGCAACTCTGGCACTTACCTCCTATCAACGTTTTTACAGCGGCAAATTTTGCACCTGCAGCACCTGTGGAAGGCACGGTAACAGTCGCAGTCTTTTCGCAACCTGCAGCATCTTTTACAAACACAGTATAGTCACCTCCGGCAAGGTCAGTAAAACTGGCAGAAGATCCGTAGGTGCCTGTGCTACCGAGCTTGTATACAAAACCTGTACTGCCTGTTGCAGCGACATCAATTTTTCCGTCTGCACCACACGTTGCAGTAGCTGTAGCAGTAGGAGTAACTACAATTGTTTTGCCGGCACAAACATCAGTTACTGGTGGAGTTCCCGGGCTGCTTTTACTACACGAGGCCAAATTGATACTGATAAAAATTAAAGTACAAAGGCCTATGCCGTTTGAAATGCTTTTGATCATAAATGTTGTTTTCTAGATAATCGCATGCGGGTTATCAAAGGTTGCCTTATAAAAACTAAAAAATAAAACGGCATAAAAAAAGAGCCTGGTCAGGCTCTTTAAAAAATATTTTATTGACAGTATTAGTGCTTTTTTATTGGCTGATATTTTATACCAATTTGTAACGCCGCGTTGAATAATTTCACCTGCCCATCTCCCACCCCCGATAAAGGAACACTGAGTGTAGGCTCAAGTTGTAAAGAAAAAGAAGAAGACAATTTCTTTTCGATACCGGCTGAAATATTCAATACAGAAAAAGCACTTTTATTCCCTGTGTAACTATACGCACTTTCATGAGGAGTATTATACCTTATATAATAGTAATCATAATCCTCCTTCTTCATGATGTAAGAAGAAACACCAGCGGTAGCGAAATAAGTAAGCCCGGATTTTTGTAAAAAATTATACCGCACCGTTACAGGAATGTCGTATACAAGACACGCTGCATTCACCTTTACAATTTGTACCATGTTCCAATAAGATCCTGCCTTGGCATTGTAATCGCCCGGACCCGCTATGTATTTTTTTGTACCTGCATAAAAGCCGGTTTGTACGCTTAATTTTTTATTTAACTGGTAGCCAATACCCGCTCCAAATTTAGCTGTGACCGGATTATTTTTAAAAGCAAGCAGTTTTACGCTTCCAATTTCTCCGCCGACAGAGGCCAGGAAATATAACCTGGATGAGGCAGACTTAGTGGCCTTTTGTTTAGTCTTATTATCAGCTTTAATTTTTGCAACACTAGTTTTTGCACTGTCTTTTAAAGAGGCTGAATCCTTTGATACAGCTGGCTTTGTATTCTGCTTGGCAACAATATTGGCCTCCGGCCTGTCGATAGAAACTTCCCGCTGTTCCTTAGTGGCAACATCATCTTGTTCGCCCATTTCACCTTCGGCAAACCGGGAGGTTATATGTTGTTTTTTTGAACTTGTTATCTTTTTGGACTTTTTATTCAAAACAACAGATGTTTCATTTACCTGGTCATCAACCGTGTGTTGAGAAAAATTATTTTTCTTGTTGTATTTTGTGGTATGGTCAATTGACGTAGGGGACTTTTTACCTGTGATGGTTTCATTAACAAAATTGCCCACCAGCGTATCTGCTTTCGTGGTTATATTTTTACCCAGAGGAGTTTCGTCTTTTGTTATCTTATCACCTTTTATTACTGTGGATAGTTGTTTAGTAATATTAACATCCGTTTCGTTCGGCTTTACGGTAGATGTATTTTTGGGCTCCAAATGTGGGAGGTCATTTTTTTCTGCAGCTGGATTGTTGTAAAAAAATAGTAAAGCTGCGCCAACTATAAAAAGGGCAGGCAGTGCAAACCACCAGAATACGAAACGACGACGCTTTTCTTCCTTATTAAGCCGCAGCTCCATAGCAGCCCAGGCCTGCTCATCAAAAGATGGCTCGCTGTTTTCAGCTGCTTCCCTGATGCGGTCTTCAATATGGTCAAACTGCTTTTTGCTCATAACATTTTATTGATGCTTCCATCAGCATTTTCTGAATATTCGCTTTTGCTTTAGAGAGATTTGATTTTGAAGTACCCACAGATATTTTTAAACGGCTGGCAATTTCTTCATGTTTAAATCCATCTATTACAAACAAATTAAAAATGGTTCTGTAAACCGGCGATAACTGTTGCACAACATCCATAATTTCTTTGTACGACATTTTATCAATGGCTGTTTCGCCTGTATGCTCCATTTCAAAATGAGATTCCTGCATTTCAGAAACCAGGTAACTCTTACTATTTTTTCTGAAGTGATCAATGGACGTATTGACAAATATGCTCTTCATCCAGCCCTTTAATGAGGCTTCATAGTTATCGTACCGGGGCTTGAAATTGACTAGCTCCCTGTAAATTTTCATGAACCCATCATTTACAACTTCCATTGCATCATCTTTACTATTACAATACCGCATACAAATCGCCATAGAAAAGCCATAGAAATACTGATAGAAATCTTTCTGACTTTCACGGTTTGCTTGTAAGCACCCACGGATAATATGCTCGAGGTCTTGCTTCGTTGGTAAATTTTTAAGGTTGCTTAATAATCGTATTGTGCGGCAAAATGGTTGCCTGGTGCACATTTTTTTAAAGTCGTCCGCCAGATTGCATTCAAATTTATTTTAGCCGTTCGGAACGGCTGTCTTTTACTAAGGTACAATCTCCCTTTTAATTTACGAAACATTGTAAAAATCATGATAATAAGTTGTGATAACACTCCGGCAAGAAAAATCCGATGGGATCTACAATAAATGCGGCTGAAAGTGAGTCCAAATATTTGCTGTTCAGCGGAGGCAAGAAAAATATCAAAAAATACTTTTTACCAAATTTCAATTCAAATAAATATATGTTTCTAAAAATGTTGCAGGTTAACATCATTTTTGTATAATCAACCGTTGTTCAACTTCACCATCCTGCGTTTTAATTTTAACGATATAAATACCACTTTGCCTTGCCAGCTGATCAACCGGCACCAAATTACCGCCCTGTTTTACTGGTAGCTTTAATATCTTAATTATCCGGCCACTTACGTCGGACAAATAAATAGTCACTATTGTGCTGCAGGAAGATTCAAGTGACAGTATCCCATCTCCGCGGGAAGGATTCGGAAATATGGCGGCTACATTTTTATGTTCACTAACTAAATTCACCATAATGGTATTACTGTATTTTACCCGGTCATTTTTTCCAAGCATTTTAATTCTGTAGTACGTTACAGGGTCATCTTTTGCGGGCTGACTAAAACCATAACTCGCTGTTCCGGCTTTTTGCATTGCAGGCAGATTGGCCAATTCGTGAAAAACACGATTATCATTACTGTATTCTATAACATAATTTATTGCCAGCTCATTGTTATTTACTTCCCACGCTATTAGATTATTGCTACCTCTTTTCGTTATCGAAAAATTGGTGAGGTTTACATTTAAAATTAAACATACCGGATCAAAACTCATCTTCACCGAGTCGAGTCCTAAAGGAGCACAAGCAACATTTAATTTTTGCGTAACATAATAAGTTCCTGGCGAATTTACGGTGACGGTGCTCCCTGTTGAAGTACCCACTATATTGCCATCGGTTGTTGACCAGATATACTGTGAAGTAGGTACCGGATTAATTACATTAATGGTGGAGGCGGGCATAGTGCCGCAAAAATAGTTTATAAGGGCCGTTGCTTTTGGCTGTGTATATTGAAAAACCTGGAAGGGAGCTACAAAATCCTTCAGCTCTGAAGTAAAGGAAGTAGAAGCCCTCGTTTTTATCAATACACTTCTAAACGGCGCTCCACATGCGTTGCCATAAGTTGCAGGATCAATACCGAGTTTAGTTAGGTTAACTGAAAATTCCATAAACTGTTCCGATAAATAATCAGATACCACACTATTATTTCCCCTAAGCAATGCGTATGGTCCAGCCCAGGTGGAAGCTCCATTCTGTATGCCGGTATAAAAAGCGCCGGCGGCCAGTGGTGTAATATTTGCGTATCCATAAGTAGCGCCGGAGCCATCGCCATCAAAAGCACCTCCCCAGTTAAAAGCGGTAGGAACGATACCCAGAGATGACTGGTTGATCCATATTCTTGCTTCGATAAGCGTTAAGCCCGCGCTGCCAAATTCAGCCGTAAAAATGATATCACCAGGAGATACGATGTTGCCAGCTGCATCGAACACCCATGAAGTATGACCAGCATCCGGTCCATATCCTGAAAAAGTTTGAGTGGCAGCATTATATGAAAAATTGGTTTGAAATAATTCAAAATCAAAGTACCTGTTGCCCGTAGTATTTTCAATGGAAAGCCCCCCAAACAACCACAAGGAGTCGGAGGTAGTTGGGCCATCCCGTCTTATATGCGTAAACGCATCTAAAATATCATTTTTATCAGGAACACTTTGGGAAGGTGGGCAACTCCACAACGATGGCGACATGCCGTTTTTATTGCTGCCAGATGCAAAAACGGTGGAATCATCTCCATGATAATCTCTTGTAAAATTGGCATCCATCAAGAGTTTATTATTAACCACGCTGTAAATAGTCTGGTTCATCCCTCTTGCAAAACTACTTGTAGTAGTAGTAGTTGGATCTGACGAATATCCGGCCACAATAGCTGCCGCACCTGTGGTGTCAATTACGAATTCTCCCAAGCCGGCATCGCCGTTATAAAACCAGTCATCTTCGCCAGGCGAATCAGAAAAATCAAAATAATTTGACCTCAGATCTCCTTCGATGCCAAAGTTTGCTTTTAAAATAGAGGTGGTAATTTGAGCCTGGGACCCATTTGTAGAAAAGAACAGCAACCAAAAAAATAGAAGTTTTTTCATAGTACCACTTTTACAATAAAATTGAATAATAAGTTATTACTCAATTTTCGGATAAGGATTGGACGATATAATAAAAGGTACTTAACAGGCAGCACAGATAATTCATTAAAGCTTTCAGCAACCAAAATTTTTATATATCAAGTTTATTAACTGTATGATTTCTCTTTTATTGTACAAAAGGGTAATTATTATTCTACAAATCTGATAGAGAATTTCTGAAAGGCAGTATATCACACTTAAAAATACGTACAGTACAAGGCAACAAAAAAGCCACTTTACTTTCGCAAAGTGGCAAATAAAAAGTTATTCAATTTGTTATCTTTTCCCCATCCCAGGCATTTTACTCATCGGCATTTTGTTCATCATTTTCATCATCCCTTTCATTTGTTCAAATTGCTTTAAAAATTGGTTCAATTCAGCAATATCCTTGCCGCTGCCTTTGGCTATGCGGAGTTTACGGTTTGGATTTATAACATCGGGATTACGCCGCTCTTCCAATGTCATTGAATTTATCATGGCTTCAATACCTTTGAACGCATCATCGTTGATATCAACATCTTTTATTTGCTTGCCCACTCCCGGAATCATTCCCATCAGATCTTTGAGGTTCCCCATTTTTTTTATCTGTTGCAACTGGGTCTTAAAATCTTCAAAGTCAAATTGGTTTTTACGGATTTTCTTTTCAAGTTTTGCTGCTTCTACAGCATCGTATTGCTCCTGCGCTTTTTCAACCAAACTTACAATATCCCCCATCCCCAAAATACGTTGTGCCATCCTTTCGGGATAAAAGACGTCCAGCGCATCCATCTTTTCTCCATTGCTCGCAAACTTAATTGGTTTGTTAACTGTGTACTTAATGGACAAAGCGGCACCACCTCTTGTATCGCCATCAAGCTTGGTTAAAACAACCCCGCTAAAATCAAGTCGTTCGTTAAAAGCCGCTGCTGTATTCACTGCATCCTGCCCGGTCATACTGTCCACAACAAACAAAATTTCTTGTGGATTAACCACAGCCTTGATATTGGCTACTTCCGTCATCATTACTTCATCCACTGCCAGGCGGCCTGCAGTATCAATTATAATAACATTCTTGTTTTTCGACCTGGCTTCTTTTATAGCGTTTTGAACAATGCTTACGGCATCTTTATTCTCTCTTTCGCTAAAAACATCTACTCCTATCTGGCCACCCAATACTTCCAACTGATCTATGGCCGCTGGTCTGTATATATCGGCTGCTACAAGTAAAGGCGATTTGCCTTTTTTAGTTTTTAAATAATTTGCCAGTTTGCCGCTGAAAGTTGTCTTGCCACTACCCTGCAAGCCTGCAATAAGAATAATGGCAGGGTTACCGGTAACGTTGAATTCGCTTTCTTTCCCCCCCATTAATTCGGTCAGCTGATCCTGCACAATCTTTACGATTAACTGGCCCGGGCTTACAGCAGTTAATACCTTTTCGCCCAGTGCTTTTTCTTTAATGGTGTCAGTAAATTCTTTGGCAATTTTATAGTTCACATCTGCATCCACCAACGCCCTGCGAATTTCTTTTACTGTATTGGCGATATTAAGTTCTGTAATTCTTCCCTGGCCTTTAATATTTTTAAAGGCACTTTCTAACTTTTCACTAAGAGAATTAAACATCTTGCTGTATTTATTTAAACGTATGGATATAAAAAAAGTGAACCGTTATGTTCACTATATACAAATGCAAATGTAATGAAAATTTTAAGCTCCTAAATAGGTGCGCAGCAGGTTGCATCTGGAGGTTACCTGTAACTTGGTAATGGCTTTATCTTTTATCTGTCTTACCCTTTCCCTTGTTAAATTAAACCGTTCGCCGATATCTTCCAGGCTCAGCGCATGATCTACTCCGATGCCAAAGAAAAAACGAATCACATCTTTCTGCCTTTCTGTTAGTGTGCTCAATGATCTATCTATTTCTGTTGCAAGTGAAGCGTTAAATGCCAGGTTCATGTCTGTACTTTCCGCATTTGGGTTTTCCAGTACATCCATTAGAGAACTTTCATCACCGTCGCCAAAGGGCTGATCCATACTCACATGCCGCACTGAAGCATTGAGAGATGCAGCAACCTCTTCTGTCTCCAGGTCAAGCAATGTTGCCAGTTCTTCAGCTGTAGGTTCACGTTCATACTCCTGCTCTAATTGAGAAAAAGCCTTACTAATGCGGTT
The DNA here is from genome assembly GCA_038210625.1 of Chitinophagales bacterium. Lineage (GTDB taxonomy): Bacteria > Bacteroidota > Bacteroidia > Chitinophagales > Chitinophagaceae > Ferruginibacter. Next base: position 133,093 of record JBBQWL010000005.1, read on the forward strand.
TGTAAGCCCCACTTTGTTTAATGGCAACCGAACAATTCTGGACTGCTCTGCGAGGGCCTGTAGTATACTTTGCCTTATCCACCAAACTGCGTATGATATAAACTTGAAGCCGCGGGTTTCGTCAAAACGCTGTGCAGCCTTTATTAATCCAAGATTACCTTCGTTGATTACATCGGGCAGAGTAAGGCCCTGGTTTTGATATTGTTTGGCAACGGAGACTACAAACCGCAGATTGGCCTTTGTGAGTTTTTCGAGTGCAGCCTGGTCACCCTGTTTTATTCTGATAGCTAATTTTACTTCTTCTTCCGGACTTATTAATTCTACTTTCCCAATTTCCTGCAAATATTTTTCTAAACTCTGGCTTTCACGATTCGTAATCGATTTCGTGATTTTGAGTTGACGCATACTCATAATACAGGTTGTTTAATTTGGTTAAAGTATAAATGCGGAATGTTTAAAGAAACACATTTTGTTTAACGTAATTTAAAGCATTTACAATACGTTACCAAAAAGAATTTAGTGAAAAACACCTTTTTTTTGTGAATGGCTTTCATGCCCTAAAACGATCATAAGAATTGGATAACAAAAAATAGTTGAGAAATTATCTTATTACCTCATTTATTTTGTTATTATTGCACTTACACACGCACAGAAAAAATATTGGATGAGTAAGAAAGCATTATATACGTTAGAATACCCGGTAAGATGTTCGCCCGGTATTTTGTATGAATTTTTAAGTACACCTGCAGGATTACAGGAATGGTTTGCAGACAAGGTGGATGAACGCGATGGCGTATTTAGCTTCTCATGGAACGGTGCTACTCCCGAACAGGCGGAATTAATGGAAGGTGAAGAAAACAGGTATATCCGTTTTCATTGGTTACACATGCCCAAAAGCGAGTACTTTGAATTCAGCATCGAAAAATCGGAAGTTACCAATCAAACGATTTTGGTAATTAAAGATTTTGCAGAAAAGAAAGATGTAAAAGACCAAAGTCAGTTATGGGAATACCAGGTGAAAGATCTTTTTCATCGTTTAGGTAATTAGTTTTTCAGCAACGTCAATAATTCTGCGAAAGATTGCTCAATGAAAAGTAATGCAGTGTCCCAATGCTGCAACGATTTTTTCTTGCTGATTTTTACAAATGATTTATTGTTAAGAACCGATGTAAATTCTGCAGCCGATATTTGGTTAAAGGATACAAAATTGTCTGTATCATACGCATGTTCCCAAGGTTGATTGTTAACACATAACCAAAAATCATTTTGCCGCAGCCATTCTATATTGGCCTGTAATTTAGTCTCCATAAGTTTTTTTTGTTCACCGGACAACTGCATGCTAACGCTAAAAAAATTTCCCCACCAAAAAAAAGTGCGGATAGCAATCGTATTTTCCTTGTCAAAATAGCGGGGATAATCCAACATTACATATGGCAGCCCTCTATAATTTTCACCTCTTGAAATTTTAGGATCTCTTAAAAAAATCTGGGGTGGCAATTTTCCCTGCTGCTGCAGCGCACTGGCCTGCATTACCGAAAGTGACCCGCTAAAAAGTTCAATCACTTTCTGAATAATCACCTGTTTAGTTAAAATCCAGTCGGTATTGCAAACCAATTCAAGTTCCTTGGCAGAAAGCGTTATTTTTGTTTTAACTGTCGTCATAACGGTTAAGGTACAAATTACTTATTAAAGCTTCGCCTGCAGGCGGATTGGGATGATAAAAAAATTAGACAAACTGATTATCCGGTCGTTTTTAGGGCCTTTTATTGTAACGTTCTTCATCACTTTTTTTGTGTTGATGATGCAGAACTTATGGAAATATATTGACGACCTGGTAGGCAAAGACCTGGATCTTTTTACCATAGGTAAATTTTTATGGTATGCCAGCGCCACGCTGCTTACATTATCCATGCCCATTGCCATACTCATTTCTTCCATCATGACTTTTGGCAACCTTGGAGAAAGTTTTGAATTGGTAGCTATTAAATCTTCCGGCATTTCCCTGCTGCGCTTTATGCGGCCGTTGATATGGGTAGCGCTGTTGCTTTGTGGTATTACTTTTATGTTTGCCAATTATGTTATTCCGTATGCCACCTTAAAGTTTAAAACCATTTACTATGATATCGCTTTTAAAAAGCCCGCACTTGATTTAAAACCGGGTACTTTTTACAAACACATACCAGGCTATGCGATAAAAATATCCAAAAAAGATGCTGATGGAAAAACAATACACGATGTAGTAATTTATGAGCAGCAAAGCCAGTTACAGGACAATAGTATTGTTGCAGAACAGGGAACCATGAAATTATCTTCCGACAAAAAATACCTCGAATTTGTGCTACAAAATGGTCACCGTTACCAGGAACGTGGCAACTCAGTGGATACCAGCACTGAATTTATCCGCATGGGGTTCAAAGAATACAAAAAGTTATTTGACATCTCTTCACTTCAAATGATGAATACGCCCGACTCTGTTTTTAAAAACGATTTTAAAATGCTGAGTGTTCGTTTGCTTGACAAAACAATTGACAGCATCCAAAAACAAAGAGACAGTCTTAATAAAAAATTGGCAATTGATGTTGGTACGCAAATGCATTACTTAAATCTACCCGAAAGCACCTGGAAAAACACACCTGCGTTAACTGCTGATACCGCTGCAGTTTTGGCAAAGCTCCCTGACTCTGTAAAAATTAAAGTGTACGACGGTGCATTGGCGATCGCCTATTCCTTAAAAAACACTTACCAGCTTTCGGGTACAGAAATAGAAGCAAAGAGAAATGGCATTAAGATAGGATTAATTGAATGGCATCGTAAGTTTTCGTTGTCACTTGCATGCATGGTATTATTTTTTATTGGTGCACCACTTGGGTCCATCATACGCAAGGGCGGACTAGGTATGCCATTGGTAATGGCAATTTTGTTCTTTCTTATATTTCACCTCTTAAATATGTTTGGCGAAAAATTTGTAAAAGAAAATATGACGACTCCGTTGATTGGCATGTGGCTGGCCATATTGGTATTAACACCGATGGGTATATTTTTAACATATAAGGCTATGCATGATTCTGCGCTGTTTAATAAAGAATTTTATTATCGCGTTTTTAAAGATATACGCCTTGCAGTAGGCCCCCTTGTTAATAAATTAAAACGTAAACAATAGTTAATTACATTTATACAATAAATAATTTATTATGAAACAATCATCACGCAGAAACTTTATTGCTCAATCTGCATTGGCAGGTATTGGAGCATTGGTAGCATTACCCTCTTTAACGGCACAGGCAGGCATAGAGAATATGCATTCAGAAACTCCTTCTTCGCCTTTAAAGACAGGGTTTGATCAGCAACCTTTACCTTATGCATACAACGCCCTGGAACCACTGATTGATACAATGACCATGGACATTCATTACAACAAACATGCAGCAGCATATAGCAAAAATGTAAAAGAAGCTGCCCAGGCCGAAAGTGTGGACACCACCAAACCGCTGGAAGATGTATTGAATAAAATATCTAAGTACACTGTAAAAATGCGCAACAATGCCGGTGGACATTACAATCACGAAATGTTCTGGAAACTCTTGTCGGCAGACGCCAATACACAGCCAGACGCAAAGTTGTTAGCGGCCATCAATGCCAGTTTTGGTTCGTTGGACGAAATGAAGAAACAGTTTACAACTGCCGCTACCAGCAGGTTTGGCAGCGGTTGGGCATGGTTAATATATACTGCGGATAAAAAGTTAGCCATCGTCTCAACACCCAACCAGGATAATCCTTTAATGGATATCGCTGAAGCAAAAGGCTTTCCGGTAATGGGGCTGGACGTATGGGAACATGCCTATTACCTGAAATATCAAAACCGTCGGGCAGATTATATTGCCAGTTTTTGGAAATTATTAAACTGGAATACTGTTTCCGAACGTTTCAATAGCATTTAATATTTTCTCTACCAGGTAACGAATTATACCCGCTTATCGGCGGGTATTTTTTTTAAAATCTCTTATATAAAATATACTGGAAAATAGGTTATGCCTTAATTGGCTCAGCCTTTGCAATCGAAGCCTGCTCTATGAGGCAACTATGGCAAAGGCTGATGAATTGGGGATGCAATCGTAACAACGAATATAGTTGTTGTTATGTTGTTGAGCCGTTATTTTATTTTTTTTGGCAATTCTTTTTGTTTTAAAACAATGCATTTTTAAATGCTATAAAACCTACTTTCGTTCCTATAAAATATCTTTTACTAAAAACAGTATTGTTATGCAAGTTTGGAAAGAGTACCAGGAGAAAAATAAGGAACGGTTTTTAAACGAATTGCTGGAACTGCTGCGCATACCAAGCATTAGCGCGGCAACAGAGAATAAAGGGGACATGGTAACCTGTGCGGAAGCAGTAAAAAAACGCTTGTTGGAAGCAGGTGTTGATAAGGTTGAAATATTTCCTACTGAAGGACACCCCATCGTGTACGCTGAAAAAATAATTGATCCTGCAAAACCAACAGTGCTGGTTTATGGCCACTATGATGTACAACCCGCCGAACCACTGGATCTTTGGAAAAGCGGGCCTTTTGAACCGGTAATTATTGACGGTAAAATTTTTGCCCGGGGAAGTTGCGACGACAAAGGACAGGTATACATGCATATAAAGGCATTGGAAACGCTGATACAAACCAATACGCTGGGCAACAATATAAAATTCTGTATTGAAGGTGAAGAGGAAGTTGGCTCACCTAACCTCGGCAAATTTGTAGCAACACATAAAGAGGTGTTAAAGGCAGACGTTGTTTTAATTAGCGATACTGCCATGATCAGTTTAGATACGCCGAGTATTGACATTGGGGTACGCGGGCTGAGCTATATCGAAGTAACCGTTACAGGACCTAACCGCGACCTGCATAGTGGTGTATATGGGGGCGCAGTTGCTAACCCTATCACTATGCTTGCGAAAATGATTGCCAGCTGCCATGATGAAAACAACCATATTACCATACCGGGCTTTTACGATGACGTAGTAGAAGCAACTGCAGACGAAAGAACATTAATGGCAGAAGCTCCTTTTGATGAAGAGGAATACAAGACCGACTTAGGCGTTCAGGAACTCTGGGGGGAAAAAGGGTACAGCACTAATGAAAGAACTGGCATACGACCTACTTTAGAGCTCAATGGCATATGGGGTGGATACCAGGGTGAGGGTGCCAAAACAGTTTTGCCCAGTAAAGCCACTGCAAAAATATCTACCCGTTTGGTACCTAACCAATCCTCTGAAAAAATAACGGCAATGTTACTTGAGCATTTTAAAAAAATTGCACCCCCTGGCGTTACAATTACTGCGTTTGAACACCATGGTGGCGAGCCATACATGACGCCCATCAACAGCACTGGCTACCTGGCAGCAGCTAAAGCTATAGAAGCTACTTTCGGTAAAACACCCATCCCTGTACGCGGTGGTGGAAGCATACCAATATGTGCCCTATTTGAAAAAGAATTGGGTATTAAAATAGTATTTATGGGCTTTGGTTTGGATAGTGATAACCTGCATAGCCCCAACGAAAAATTTAACCTGGAAAATTATTACAAGGGCATTGAAACCATCCCATATTTTCATAAATATTTTACAGAGATGAGCCTGTAAATAAATGATGAGTTCAGTAAGTAATCAGTGCACAATTTTTACTGCATATAGTAACGCTAATAATGAAAGGGTTCACGCTGATGATGTGAACCCTTTCATTATTCAAACCCTTTCTGTTCAACTTGCCTATAGATGCTTCATTTCAACTAACATCACTTATAACTACACTCCCCAGCCCCATTTTAAAAAAGCAGGAAATGCCCGGGCCCAGGTGGCTACATCATGTCTTCCATCCTGTAATTCGAGGTAAGCAATTTCATCCTCTTTGTATCCTTTCATTTTTAACTCGTCAATTAAACTGATGGTATCATCGATGGCATCGATAATGCCATTGTTATTGCGGTCAGCAGTTTCATCCTGCGTGCCTACTTCAAAAAAAAATTTCAGCCAGGGGGCATAATTACCTTCCCTCACCTGCCGGTGCATGATCCGATTTTTTGACTCATCAAAATCCGGCGCATACTGGTCTTTATCCCTCCACCAAAGCGAGCCACTAAAAACACCGACTTTTGTAAATTCGTACGGATAATTCCAAACAATATCCAGCGCACTCAAGCCACCCAATGAGAAACCTGCATAGGATTTTTCAATAAAGTTATACAACGGATAGGCTTTGCGCAGCAATGGCAACAGCTCTTCAAAAACAAATTGATCATGAGATGCAGCTTTTACCCCGCGATTCATATAATCCGGTATTTTAGCTGTAGCATATTCATTTTTTCTATCGGGTCCGCAATGCAGCCCGACACAAAAAACAGGTTGAATTGCGTTGCGGTGATACAAGTCTTTTAATATGTGTTGAAAGTGCATGGTAACAAGGTCCTGCCCGTCATTGATTAGTAATAAACTTACCTCCTTTTCTGCGGCAGCCAGGCCGGGTAAATAACAATCTACCTTTACGTCTCTTTTTAAACAAGCTGAGTGAATAATGTGATGTTCTGTTATAACTTCCGCGGTTTTCTTATTTGGCATAACCTCAAAAATAAGCAAAGCGTTGCAATTGTTGGCTGCAGGCGCTTTTTGATTGACTTTAGTTTATCAATAAACCAATACAGTTCCTAAGTATTATTTGGAAAATTCAGACGAAAAAAATACATTGGGTTAATTATAAATTTGTTTACCGGAGTTTTAAAATAAGGAGTCATTTTTTAAAAATCAGTTATGAAGAAAATAGGCATTTTACATGGAAAGGAAAGAAGTTTTCCCGACGCTTTTGTAGAAAGGGTAAACAGTAAAAATATAGCCGGCATTGTTGCCGAGCCGGTTAAAATAGATAAAGTAATACAAGGTGAGAGCAGCGGTTATGCAGTTATAATCGACCGCATATCACAGGATGTACCGTTTTACCGTGCCTTTTTAAAAAATGCGGCGCTTTGCGGAACAGCAGTTATAAACAATCCATTTTGGTGGAGCGCCGATGAAAAATTTTTCAACAACTGCCTGTCTACAAAAATAAATATCCCGGTTCCTAAAACAGTGATTTTGCCATCCAGAGATTTACCCGCGGATACTACGGGCGAATCATTTAGCAACCTGGCCTACCCGCTCGACTGGGAAGGCATTTTTAATTATGTTGGCTTTCCTGCTTACATGAAACCCTTTGCAGGTGGCGGTTGGAAGAGCGTGTATAAATTAAATGACCAGCATGATTTTTTTGATAAACACGGTGAAACCGGCGAACTGGTAATGATGTTGCAGGAAGAAATAATTTTTGAAGAGTATTACCGCTGCTATTGCATTGGTGGTAAATATGTACGCATTATGCCTTACGAACCACGCAATGTACATGCCCTCCGCTACGTGGCCGATTTTAAACCCTCAGAAGAAAAACTGCAATTGATGACAGACATCGTTTTGCGTATCAACCATTACCTGGGTTATGATTTTAATACAGTGGAATTGGCGTTGCGGGATGGAGTGCCCTATGCCATTGATTTCTGCAATCCTGCCCCGGATGCGGAAAGAACAAGTGTAGGCGAAGAAAATTTTGAGTGGGTAGTGGAAACAGCTGCCTCATTTGCCATCGAAAAAGCGCAGGCGCAAGTGGATGGCGCCGATAATTTAACCTGGGGCGAATACATTAAAAGAAGCGCTGCGAAGCAACACCTTTTTAATGGATAATTTTTAAATGGATAATGGATAATGACCTACTCAGTAGAGCATGACAATTTTTATCACCATTCATCATCGTTTCAGATTATTCATGTTTAAAATAGTCTCTAAAAAATAAAGGATTTTGGACATGGGTCCACCTTTGCGTTTTAAAGAATTATCAATTATCAATTAAGCAATTATCAATTCATATGGCGAGCTTATCATACAAGGGTTTTACTATCGGTGTTGAAGAAGAGTACATGGTGCTTGACCCTCAAACAAGGGAATTAAAAAGTCACGAACAAAAGATTGTTCAGGAAGGCCAAAAAATAATTAAGGATAAAGTAAAAGCAGAGATGCACCAGGCAGTGGTTGAGGTAGGCACAGATATTTGCCAGGATATTGATGAAGCATTTGTAGATGTAGCCACGCTGCGTAAAACAATCAGTGGCATTGGTGAAAGCCTGGGCCTTAAACTGGGAGCCGCGGGCACGCATCCTTTCAGCCACTGGGAAAGCCAGTTAATCACTGACCATGCCCGTTACAACGAAATTGTAAATGAGTTGCAGGAAGCCGCCCGCAGTAACCTTATTTTTGGTTTACATGTGCATGTAGGGATGGAAAACAGGGAGATGGCTATCCACATCGCCAATTCGGCCCGTTACTTTTTGCCACATGTGTACGCCTTAAGTACCAACTCTCCTTTTTGGGAAGGCCGAAAAACAGGTTATAAATCTTATCGCACAAAAGTATTTGATAAATTTCCCCGCACAGGCATACCTGATTATTTTGAAAGCATAGAAGCCTACGAGAGTTATATAAAACTACTGGTAAAAACAAACTGCATTGATAATGCAAAAAAAATATGGTGGGATCTGAGGGTACATCCTTTTTTTAATACAGTAGAGTTTCGCATCTGCGATATACCCATGACGGTACAGGAAACCATTGCCATTGCGGCACTCTTCCAGGCGTTGTGTGCCAAACTTTACAAATTGCGCAGCCAGAACCTCAACTTTATGACATACTCAAGGGCACTGATAAATGAAAATAAATGGAGGGCCAGCCGCTATGGAATTGACGGTAGCATGATTGATTTTGGCAAGGAGACCGAAGTAAACACGAGGGTACTTATTTATGAATTGCTCGATTTTATTGATGATGTAGTGCCGCAACTAGGCAGCCGCCATGCTATTAATTACGTACACAATATGCTTGAACAAGGCACGGGTGCAGATAGACAACTGATGGTTTATGAACAAAATAAAAATCTTGTTGAAGTGGTAGATTACATTCAGGGTAATTTTTTAGCGGGCATCTAAGCAGCCTTCCACATTTATTAAAGCTATCATTGATCCTGTTTAACCAGTAACATCTTTATTTCAAATAGATCTACTACCTGCCCGCTGGGATAAAATCAGCAAAATTTATTAATTTTGCGCCATGTCTTTAGTAGAAAAAAAGCAGTTTCGCATAGCCATTCTTGATTTATATGAGGGAGTTGCCAATCAGGGTATGCGCTGCATTCGTGAAATTATCAACCAGTTTAGTGATTTTAATAACCTTGAAATAAGCTGGGATGAATTTGATGTTCGTCAAAAAAATGAAGTTCCGGATCTTTCATACGATATATTTATTTCCAGTGGTGGACCTGGTAGTCCGCTGGACAGTATAGACAGCGAATGGGAGAAAGTGTATTTTACCTGGCTGCATAACATCGAGAAGTGGAATGCAAACGAAGCTAACATTCAAAAAAAATATGTGTTCTTTATTTGCCATTCCTTTCAGTTAGCCTGCAGGCATTACAATATTGGCAACGTTTGTCAGCGGAAAAGTACTTCATTTGGTGTATTTCCGGTTCATTTATTAAAAGATGGTAAAAGAGAAATTGTTTTTGAAGAAATGAAAGATCCTTTTTACGCTGTTGACAGCAGGGATTACCAGGTAATTGAACCCAAACACAATACGCTCCACCAATTGGGCGCAACCATTCTTGCAATAGAAAAAGAACGGCCGCATGTGCAGCTGGAAAGAGCGATTATGGCCGTTAGATTTAATGAATATATGATTGGCACGCAGTTTCACCCTGAAGCAGATGCTGTTGGTATGAGCATGCATTTACAAACAGAAGATAAAAAGAAAACTGTGATTGAAAATTATGGTCATGACAAATGGAGCAGCATGATTGAGCAATTAAACGACCCTGATAAAATTGTTTATACCTACGAGCATATCCTTCCTAATTTTTTACAAATAGCTGTGCAAAGTTTACAACCCGTGGAAATATAATTCTGTTACAATTGATGATAAAGTATGGTATTATGATTATTTTTAAGCAATAAAATAGTATCAATCATACCAATCATGCAGCAGGAATTAAGGCGGAATTTTAATGATAATTTTTCTGAAGAAAAATACGCAGCTTATTTGCAGCAATTAGAAAATCTTCACCCGGGAACCCTGGATTTTAGAGTTGCGGAAACTCCCGTTTTTATTCCTAAAGATTTTACACAAAAAATGCTGGATGCCTGCGAAGACATTATTGACATCATTGTTGCAGCCAACTTTAAAGCCCTTACAGAAAAATCAATTCCTAAAAACATAGTTGCAGGCGATGAAAAAGATCACCCTGAATTTATTGCTTTTGATTTTGGTATCTGCGAAAATGCCAATGGCACACTGGAACCACAGTTAATAGAAATGCAGGGCTTTCCCTCGCTGTTTGCATTCCAGGCATTTCATACGGCGATAACAAAAGTGTACGCTGAAGTTCCAGGTACGTATGATGCCTATTTAAACGGTTATACCGAAGCAACATACCTACAATTACTGAAAGAAATTATTGTTGGAGATTGTGACCCCGAAAATGTTATCCTGCTGGAAATTTATCCGGAGCAACAAAAAACACGCGTTGATTTTTATTGTACTGAGGATGTATTGGGTATAAAAACGGTGTGCCTTACCAAATTAATTGGTGAAGGAGATCAACTTTTTTATGAGTTGGATGGAAACAAAATTCTCATAAAAAAAATCTACAACCGACTTATTTTTGACGATTTGTACCAGCAGGATTATCCCACACACACAATCGATATAGCCCATCCATGGAATGTGGAGTGGATACCGCATCCAAACTGGTTTTACCGCGTTAGCAAATACACGCTGCCGTTGATTGACAACCCTTTTGTTCCTCCTACCTTCTACCTGGACAAATTAAATCAAATACCGGCCGACCTGGAAAATTATGTATTGAAACCATTGTTTTCTTTTGCCGGAATGGGCGTAATTATTGATGTTACCATTGATGACATCAATAAAATTACAGACCCTGAAAACTGGATCCTGCAACGAAAAGTTAAATATGCGGATGTTATTAAAACACCGGACATGCCGGCAAAGGCAGAAATAAGATTGTTCTATTTTTGGAAAAAAGAATGGAACCGCCCTATAGCTGTACACAACCTTTCCCGGCTTAGCAAAGGCAAAATGATTGGCACACGGTACAATAAAGATAAAACCTGGGTTGGTGGTACGGTGGCTTTTTTTGAGCGCTGAACGGCCATTTTTGCTGGCCGCTCCACATGCCTTTTTTACAATAGTACTAAACAAATAAAAAATTCAACCATGATAAAAGGACCAGCCAGATTTCTATTTTATCTTACCCATTTACAAACTTTATTGGATACAGCTGCCAAACAAAAAAATCCTGCATTGTGGCTATATAAAAATGATGCCCGTACCCCACTTTTTATGCTGGAAGGATTGGCCAAGTTGTACATATCTGTGAATAATCCAAAAAAATTTACAAAATTAAAGGCACAGTTTAAATTGCTGGAAGATACCCTTGGGGCTATTGATTACTATGATAATATTGCAAAAGACATCAGTGTAAATAAAAAAATTCCAGCCACTATTACAAGTTACCTACAGGCACAAACAAGGGAAAAAATACAAAGCCTTAATGAAATACTGGTTGAAAAAGAATGGCTTTCAGCGGGAGGTATCCGCATAAAGAAAATACAAAAAAAACTGGCCAAAGCAGACTGGCTGGATGAAGAACCCGAAATAAATGCTATCAATGAATTTTACGGAAATTCAATATATGCAATCAGCGAATTTATTCAAAACGATAAACTTCACTTTAGCAATATAGAAGCGGATGTTCACGAACTGCGGCGAAAATTACGCTGGCTTAGTATTTATCCGCAGGCCTTACGTGGCAGCATTCAATTATCAACAAATAAAAAAATGCCAAAGCATCTTGCCAAATATTTAACGAAAGAGATAACAAGTTCTCCCTACAACAAAATGCCAGATGCGGGTGACGCCACTTATTTTTTATTGCTGGAACAAAATTATTTTTATGCGCTTAGCTGGATGATTGACGCATTGGGAAAAATAAAAGACAAGGGGTTGCATGTAGTAGCAGTGAAAGAAGCATTGCAACAAACAACGGAACTAACAGATGCAGACGCATTAAAAAAAGCTTACCAGTTGTTAGGAACCAAACAACCCAAATTAGAGCAACTTCTTGTTGAAGCCGAAAAAATTTGCCAGAACTATTTTGGTGAACTAAACCTGGAAAACCTGGTGTTTGGAATGGGATCAGTTAAATAGACGCTACTGGCGAAATAAAAAAAATCCCCGATAAAAATTACCGGGGATTTTTTTATGCTTTAACTTTTGCAGGAACTTTTTTCTTTACTTTTTTCAGTGCTGCTTCTACCGCTTTGCTTAATTCGTCGTAGGTTACCTTCCCTGTAAAACGCTCTCCGTTTACAAAAAAAGTAGGCACATCTTTTACGCCACGATTGATGCCTTCTCTCATATCACCCTGGACCTGCCATCCGTAAGTGGCATTTACCAGTTCATCTAAGAAACGTTTGTTTTGTACACCGGCTTCCCTGCTATGCAATTTTAAACTGGTTGTACCTAAGTTTCTGCGGTTAGCAAAAAGAATGTTGTGCATTTCCCAAAACTTACCGTCCTGAGCTGTTGCTACTGCAGCTTCGCCAGCTTTTAAACTGCGCTGGTGAATATTTGTCATTGGAAAGTGACGGAAATTAAAACGCACTTTTCCTTCGTATTCTTCCAGCAACTGTTTTACAACTTCGTTGGCTTTTGCGCATACTTCACTTTCGTATTCTCCAAATTCTTCCAATGTTACCGGAGCATTGATATCGCCAACAAACACGTCTCTCGGTTCAATAATTTCAACCACCTCTTTTTTAAATGCCATAATATATATTTTATTTTTTATGTCATACCCCACATTACTTACCTGGATTATGACCTGTTATAACAACCAAATTGGAGGAAATGTTTTTACCTTTTTTATAATATATGTGTCCCCAAAAAGGTTATGTAAGCGCTTGAAGGTAATATTTTTTGCCTTTTTTTTACTACCATTTACATATTATTCGTTCACAGTTTATCCACAAGGCTGATTTACAAGCACTTAATTTTACAAGTAAACTTTAAATAACTTTATATTAACCAGCTTTCACTGCATTTTCTTTGTTCTTGTCTGGAATGAACTCATTTCTAAAGGCTACCACTCCATCAAAAACATCCACTAAAACCGGCTTGGTTTTATCAATGTCGCCCATCAAAATCCGCTTGCTTAACTGGTTTACAATTTCTTTTTGAATCAGTCTTTTCAGCGGCCTTGCTCCAAATTGCGGATCATACCCATTTTGGGCCAGGTAGTCAAGGGCATAATCACTAAATTCCAGCTGAATTCCTGATTTTGACACGAGTTCTTTCAGGGCATTTAACTGAATCCGGATAATTCCCTTAATTTCCTTTTTCATCAATGGCTGAAACATTATTACTTCATCAATACGGTTCAAAAACTCTGGCCGGATGGTTTGGCGCAACAGGCTTAACACTTCTGCCTTTGTGCTCTCTACCACTTCCTCCTTATTGTCATCATTTACCTTTTCAAAATTTTCCTGGATGATGTGGCTTCCCATATTGCTGGTCATAATGACAATCGTATTCTTGAAATTCACTATCCTGCCTTTATTATCAGTGAGCCGGCCATCATCCAGCACCTGTAGTAAAACGTTGTAAACATCCGGGTGTGCTTTCTCAATTTCATCCAGCAAAACTACGCTGTAAGGTTTACGCCGAACCGCTTCGGTTAACTGTCCGCCTTCATCATACCCAACATATCCCGGAGGTGCGCCTACCAACCTGCTCACAGAATGCTTTTCCTGGTATTCGCTCATGTCGATCCTTGTCATCATGCCATCGTCGTCAAACAAATACTCTGCCAATGCTTTTGCCAGCTCTGTTTTACCCACGCCAGTAGTACCCAGAAAAATAAACGAGCCGATTGGCTTTTTAGGGTCCTGCAATCCAGCCCTGCTTCGGCGGATAGCATCGCTTACTGCTTCAATGGCTTCATCCTGTCCCACTACCCTTTTGTGCAACTCTTCTTCCAGGTTTAGTAATTTCTCCCGCTCGCTCTGTAACATTTTTGTTACGGGAATACCGGTAGCTTTCGCAACACTCACCGCAATATCTTCCGCATCTACTTCTTCTTTCAACAAACGCTTTTCACTTATCTCATCCAACAATGCGGTTTGTTCCTGGATAATTTTTTCCTGCTGTTGTACTTTACCATACCGTATTTCCGCAACCAGCCCATAATTTCCTTCCCGCTCAGCTTTTTCGGCTGCGGCTTTCAGATTTTCTATTTCACTTTTTGCTGATTGCACTTTTTCAACCACTTCTTTTTCCTGCTGCCATTTGGCTTTAAATGTATCCCGCTCAACGGCCAGGTTGCCAATTTCTGTATTTAGTTCCTTTAATTTTGTAGCATCATTTTCTCTCTTAATAGCCTCTCTTTCAATTTCCAGCTGCCGGATCTGCCGTTCCAGTTTATCCAGTTCTTCGGGCATTGAATTCATTTCCAATCTGAGTTTGGCCGCACTTTCATCAATCAGGTCGATTGCTTTGTCGGGTAAAAACCGATCCGTAATGTAGCGATGTGATAATTCAACGGCGGCTATGATAGCTTCGTCTTTTATTAGCACATGGTGGTAAGTTTCATACCTGTCCTTCAATCCTCTTAAAATAGAAATCGCATCTTCCACACTAGGTTCATCAATCAACACCTTTTGAAAACGGCGTTCCAGTGCCTTGTCTTTTTCAAAAAATTTCTGGTATTCATTCAGTGTTGTCGCACCAACAGCCCTTAATTCTCCACGTGCCAAAGCTGGTTTCAAAATGTTGGCAGCATCCATTGCTCCATCACCACCGCCAGCTCCTACCAGTGTGTGTATTTCATCAATAAATAAAATGATATCCCCGTCACTTCCTGCCACTTCCTTTACTACAGCTTTTAATCTTTCTTCAAATTCTCCCTTGTATTTGGCACCTGCAATTAACTGGCCCATATCCAGCGCATAAATAATTTTTGATTTTAAATTTTCCGGCACATCGCCATTCACTATACGCATGGCCAAACCTTCTGCTATGGCGGTTTTACCAACACCTGGTTCACCCACCAAAATTGGATTGTTCTTACTTCTTCTTGACAAAATATGGAGTGTGCGGCGTATTTCTTCATCGCGGCCAATCACCGGATCCAGCTTTCCGGCCCTTGCCATTTCATTGAGGTTCTTTGCATATTTATTCAATGCATTAAACTGGGTTTGCTCCGTTTGAGAAGAAATGGTAGATCCTTTGCGCAAATCTTTTATGGCCGCAATCAAACCCTTGTCGGTTAATCCGGCGTCTTTCAGCAACTTGGCGCTGTTATCATTTCCCTGCAAAATGGCCAGCAATAAATATTCAACACTAACAAATTCATCGCCGAATGTTTTCAATGCACTGGTTGCACGAAGCACTACACTATTCATGTCCCTGCTTACAGATTGCGCTGGCTCACCGCTTTGTACTTTCGGCAGCTTTTTAATGCTTTCATCAATTTTGGTTTCCACAAAATTTACGTTCACATTATTTTTCTTTAGCAAAAACTCTATCGGCGAATCTTCTTCGCTTAACAAAGCTTTTAATAAATGCTCTGTTTCAATGTTGGGGTTTTTATTATTGAAAGCCAGCTGCTGTGACTGTGCGACCGCTTCCTGAGCTTTAATAGTGAAATTATTAAGATTCATATTGCAAAATTTATTTTAGTTATCAATTTAATTACGTTTCAACCCTTCCCGTAAATCAGCATTTTTTAATACCTAATTTCGGAGATGTTAAATAAGTCATTCTAATTGGCTAACCCGTTTAAGGTTACACAATTTCAAATAACTTTATAAAAATTGTCAAATCTCTATCCAATTTAAATAACAGGAAAATATGGCGCAAAAAATTAGCTCTAACTGTCTAAAATTCATGCTGGTATTGAGTTTTCTGCTACTCTGTCTGCTAACGAGAAGCCAATATAATTTTAGTGGGGTAGACGCTTTATTAACTGCCAATCAAAAAGCATTGGGTAAAGACCTTGTAACTGTTGTTTTTAAAGATGGCAAAATCGTTTATCAGAAGGCAATGGGGGATTTTACCTTGAAGAGCCAGGCACCAATAGCAAGCTGCAGTAAATGGCTGACAGCTGCCCTTGTAATGACCTTTGTTGATGAAGGCAAAATTTCACTGGATGATAAGGTGAGTACTTATCTGCCTATATATGAAACGTATGGCAAGGCATATATCACCATCCGCAATTGCCTGGCGCACGAAACTGGGATTACAGATAACCAACACACCATTGCAAAAATTCTGGAACGCAGAAAGTTTGAATCCCTGGAAGAGGAAGTAAATTCGTTTGCAAAAAGAGAGATAGCAGCCAACCCGGGCACAACATTTTTTTATGGTGGTATTGGCTTAAATATCGCAGCCAGGGTGCTTGAAGTAGTTAGTAAAAAGAATTTTGGCATGCTGATAAAGCAAAGAATTCTGAGTCCGTTGAATATGAAACACACCACGTTCGAAGGCGATGCGGATGCGTTAAATCCTTCCGGAGGTGCTGTTTCCACTCCTGAAGATTACATCAATTTTTTGTCGATGATTTTAAACAAAGGCATGTTTAATGGAAAACGAATTTTGAGTGAAGCGGCCATTGAAAAAATGCAAACCGCACAAACAACCAACATCCCTAAAAAATATACACCGAAAACCGCGGAAGGTTTTGAATACGGTTTGGGCGAATGGATACAGGAACAGGACGATAAAGGAAACAGCACCGTGGTAAGTTGCCCCGGTCTTTTTGGTACCTGGCCGTTTGTTGATAAGTGCCGTGGATATGCAGGTATTGTTTTTGTAAAGTCACTGTTAAGTGATCAAAAAAAAGAACTGTACCTTGAAATAAAAAAACGCATCGATGAAGAAATACCTTCGGCATGTAATTGATGTTGTAAAAAAATACCATTGAACGTTCACAAAAAAGACTACACCCAATTTATAAAACACGCCGCTGCCAAACTTGGCTTCGATCATTGCGGCATTGCTAAAGCAGTTCAATTAACTGAAGATGCCAAAAGGCTGGAAAGCTGGCTCAGCAAAGGATTGCATGGGACAATGCAGTACATGGAAAATCATTTCGACTTAAGAACAGATCCAAGAAAATTAGTACCGGGTGCAAAATCTGTAATTACCTTATTGCTTAATTATTTTCCTGCACAGCAGCAAAAAACAATAGCACCCAAAATTGCCAAATACGCGTTTGGAAACGATTACCATGAAGTGATCCGCAGTAAACTAAAGACCTTGCTTCAGGAAATAAAAGATAACATCGGGGACATAAATGGCCGTGGTTTTGTTGACAGTGCCCCGGTACTGGAAAGAAGCTGGGCTCAAAAAACGGGCCTTGGCTGGATTGGAAAAAATGGCAACCTGCTTAACAAACAAAGCGGCAGTTTTTTCTTTATCGCCACACTCATTACCGATTTGGAGTTAGCATACGATGATCCCTTTGCCAAAGACTATTGCGGTACCTGCACCAAATGCATTGACGCCTGCCCAACCGAAGCAATATTGCCGGACAAAGTAGTAGATGGCAGCAAATGTATTTCTTACTTCACCATTGAATTAAAAGACGCGTTGATACCGGATGGCATGAAAGGCAAATTTGATAACTGGATGTTTGGATGCGATGTTTGCCAGGATGTTTGTCCCTGGAACCGCTTTAGTAAACCAACCAATGAAATTGCCTTTACCCCAATACCGGCTATTCTAAATTTTTCTGTGAATGATTGGGATGAATTAACAGAAGATGGCTTTAAACTCATTTTTAAAAATTCTCCACTGAAGCGCAGCAAGTTTAAGGGCATTCAACGCAACCTGAAATTTATAACAACCACCAGTTAACTTTTATTGCTATTCTTCTGAACTGATAATTATTTGTTTGAGGGGGAGGAATATTTAATTCGCACCAGTAACAAGGTGGAGTGAATTTCTCTTTTATTTGCTTGTAAGAATATCCTGCACTAAAGCCTACATGTGTTTTCTTAAAAAGAGAAAATCTGTAACCTGCGCCTGCCTCATACAGCAAGCCACCAAATACCTGGTAGTTAGAAGCATATTGCAGCCGTTCATTGTCTTTTAGCCACGGGAAATTATATCCCCCATTGGCATACCAGAACAAAGTATTGTGTCTTGCAGAAAAATCATTCTGAACATCCAGGAATAGAGGCACGGTGCGCTTGGGTCCATAATAGTCAATACCAAGGCCAATTCCGGCAAACCAGTTGTGGTATTGTAATCCGTTTACTGTATTAATAAGCAATGCAGCTTTGCTACCTTTCTGACCGGCTAAAAGTCCGGTTTGCAGGTTGCTTTGAAATTTAACGGATGCCTGTTTTGTAACATGCTGGCCTTTTGCTGCAAGCAAAACAACCATGCATGTTACGGTAAGATAAAAGCTTTTTAGTTTCATGTAAGTACTTGTAATAATGGGTGAATTAAACCGGGCTTAAATCACAGCCGATACGAAGCTGTTTTTTAATCCCTCACCGGCCATGACATTTTTATACCGTCGATTTTCTGGAATGACAACGATTCATATTGCAGGGTTGCATTGATCAGCAAATTTTATACATTACTTTTTACCAAAGTTTTTTTGCAAACGAAGTCCGAAATAACTGTAGCGGCGATCGGCATACAGATTTGTTTTGGCGATTTTGTTTAGGCCAAAGCTAATGTCAGGACCAATGAGCACGGGGTTTTTAACCATTTTTGACAGCCCAAATAATGCACCGATTGAAATATTAGCCTGCGTTTTATTCAGTAGGTTATTATTGCTATAATACTTGCCTGACGCGGTATCAAATTGCAATGCGTTTGAGCCAATCAACCTTGCGATGACAATGCCAGTAGTTAAATATACGGGACGTTTATGTTGCTTATTTAAATTGATGTTCACAGCTATTGGCAATTCTATAAAACGAAAATGATTTTTATAGTTGGATGAGGCCCCTGTTCTGTAAAATGTATAAGCAGCTGAGTTAAGGTTTAAATAATTGTTTGCAGGAATAATACTATCCAGTTGGCTGCCGACTGCCATTGTAGTGTTGTACGTTTTATAATTTATGCCAACAGAAACCGCTGTTTTAATCGAAACATTTTTTTGCACAAATATTCCTACAGTGACACCAACCCCGGGCCTTATTTTTGACGGGCGATAAACAGCATTACTTGCCTGGCTATTACCTGCACCACTTATTTGGTCAGCAGAATAATAAGCCTTATTGGCATCGCTGTTTGATGCACCAATGATGCCGAGGTATCCATTACTCGTTGTTGCGACACCTGCAGAAAAATTTACGCCCCACTTCCAGGTATTGATTTGCTTTAACCGTTCAGATTTTTTTACAACAACGTTGGTTTTTTCAGTCGATTTTTTTAGCGATACTACAGTGTCTTTTATTGACGAAATATTTTCCTCTATGGGGTTTAAAACTGGTGATCTGACAATATTTTCACTGGCTGAATCTGCCACACCCGGCGCTGGATCGACCACCACTTTCTCACTTTCTTTACCAGCTGCTGCGATGTTTTTATTTTCATCATTTTCTACAGATCCTTTGCTAACTTTTGTACTAAGCTTTTGCTTCTTTTTATATTGAATTTTTGGGTTGCCATTATGATGTACATCTGCAATATCCGGCTGGTCTTTATTGACAAAATTTTCTTTATTTTCTGCTCTTTCCGATTTACCCTGTGCTTGTGGCAGCGGCACTTTCGGCTGAATTGTTGACGTTATTATCTCCCCTGCTTTTTTTTGTGTGCTCAATGTTCCCGTGCCTATTTTTTCCTTTTCTATCGTTCCATTATCAGTTGCAGCAGCGACAGGCTTAGTAAGTTTATCTTCTTTTATCGAAGGCTTAGTAACATTTACATTTACGGATATGTTTTCCTGCGTTACAATTGCAGATTTTTCTTGTTGCTTTGTGCCATTATAAATAACAAAAAGACCTGCTGTAGAAAAGAATAACAGCAAGAAAATAAGTATAAAAATTCTTTTACCTGCTTTTCGCTTTGTTATTGCAGTGGAAACATTTTGCCACACTTCCACATTGGGTTTCAATTTTAACCCATCTATTTTTTGCTGCACCTCTTTTTCAAATTCATTTTCCGGCATACTGTTCGTTTTTTGGAAGTGATGAATATTTTTCTATCCACTCAATCAATAAATACCTGGCCCTGGCGTACTGTGATTTGGAAGTGCCGTCGCTGATACCCAGCATCTGACCTATTTCCACATGTGTGTACCCTTCAATAGCGTATAAATTAAATATGGTTTGAAAACCTGCGGGTAACTGGCGAATCAAATCACTCAACTGGCGGGCATCTAAATCAATTGCCGGGTTTTGATCTGATACCGGGTGCAACGGCGTTTCCGCAAAAACCATTTCCTGCCGGTAAAGTTTGTTCTTTTTTAAATAGTTAAGCGCCGTAGTCACCATAATTCTGCGAACCCATCCTCCCAGTTCACCCTTAAATTTATAGTCTGCCAAATGCGTAAATACCTTTATAAATCCTTCCTGTAACACATCTTCCGCATCGCTGAGCGATTTGGTATAACGGTAGCAAACACCCAGCATAGACGGCGCAAAATGGTCATACAATTGCTGTTGGGCAACTGGCTTTTGCTTAAGACATTCTTTTACCAATACTGAATAATCCATCATATGTGTTACACCTGCCTGACAAGCATTTGTTGCAGGTGGTTGCATTGCCGCTAAAATAATTTAAATAGGTGGATTTATTGCTGATGGCTGATTTGAGAAAGGCCGGTATTGGAATATTTAGATATTGGATATTTTATTTTTGAATTATTCCAATGGAGGAGAAACGATGTTCAATTTAAAAAGAGCAATGTTTTAGTTGTAGTAAAACAATTGCCATTTTTTATGAAACAAAAAATTACTTCGCAGGATTTTTTTCCACGAATTCTTTTAACCCATTTAGTGCAGCTTCATAACCGGGGCCAGTTATTTTATCCATAAAAATAGCATAGAATTTTTCCCAGGGATACCAGTGCAACCGGGTTAACGAACGCCATTCCACCTGCACAGCATACTGGTTGGGTAAAGGTGTAAACACAATATTATTTTCAATGTCATTTTCGCCCCCCGATTTTAATACAAATCGCACTGCGCTGGAATCTGCGGCAATCAATTTGACTCTTATTTCTTTGCCGCGGTGCAAAATACTACATCCTGAATCTTTACCTACAATTGTGGGTGTATGCCAAATCATCTTCGCTGAGTCCATGGTAAATATTGGATGCCAATTTTTCCAATTATCAAAATTGGCAATTTGGTTATATATTTCACCTACATCTGACGTGTTGATAATTACAACCCGTGATACCCTTACATTGCCGGATATTAACAGCGATAGTAAAGTGATTACAATCAACAAACCAGTGATTCCAAAAAGAAACGCCTTTATAAATCGCATCATAGTTACTCCCATTTAAAAACTTTTACGGCAACAGCATACACTATCACACCCCATAATAATAAAATACCAATTTCTGTTTTTACGTCCCACAAATTTTGACCTTCAAATGCAACGGCCCTCATTGCCGTATTTAAATGCGTTAGAGGTAATGCGTTGGAAATAGGCTGTAGCCACTTGGGAAAAACATCTACCGAAAAAAATGTACCGCCCAGTAAAAATTGGGGCAGCGTTAATAAATTGGCAAAAGGAGGAATGGTACTATCGCTGGTGGCCAATCCGCTTACAATAAACCCAAGCCCCATAAAAACTATCAGGCCTATAAAACTCAACACCAGCATTTCCAGCAAGGTATACAACCCGTGAATTAAGGTAAATCCGAAAATAAAATGGCCGGCAACAATGATTACGATGGCAGTGAGCATCTGAAAGAGTATCCTCGCCAGGCCTTCGCCTAAAATAATATAGGTACGGCTAATGGGCGTCGCAAAAAAACGTTTTAACACCAATGTATTTCTTAAATTAAAAAACATAAATGCCACGCCAAATACACCCGAACTTAACAAAGAAAAACCCAATTGGCCGGGCAATATAAAATCGATTGTTTTGTATTCCCTTATTTCTTCGATATCACGCTTGTAGTTAAAATCGGGCACCGCAAAAGTTGGCCTGTTATTATATTTTTGATTGCTGATGGTATTGACAATATTGTTTACCACGGGCATAAACTGCGGCCACTTATCATTACTGGCGCTTGTAGTTGAAATGGTATATGTGTAGGCGGGTATTGCCGTTTCGTTTTTCCTGATATTAAAAATGCCGGTAATTTTCCCCTTTACAAGGTTATCCCTTAATTCCTTGTCATTTCGAAAACGTACAATCTTAATCCGGTTGCTTGCTTTAATAGAATCAAACAAGGCATTGGCCGTATCACAGTTTTTATCCAATGCAATTTTATACACCGGTACCCCCCCGTTATTACCAATAAAACCAAAAACCAAAATAAATACAAAAGGGAAAGCAAAACCAAAAATTACTGAAGAAGGGCTTCTGAAAATAGATTTAAGTCCGGCACGGGTGATGGCCAGCATGGCGGTTAACTGACTGTATTGGGGCATCAAAAAATATATTTTAAAGCGTAAAGCTATTTGTAAAAATGCGGTAAAAAAAATTTGTAAAATTAGCGACACTTGTCGTAACTTTAGCGACAAATGACGCATCTATGGAAAAGCGCACTAAACCAAAAAAAATAAATTTAGATAACCCGCATAGCAAAGTTACCAAATTGGAAGAACCTGATGTAAGCTATAACAGATCTGTAAAAATCATTCCAACTGTTAAAAACTTTACTTATAGCGAATTCAAAAAAATTGCTGATAAAGCCCCCTTTACCCAGGCAGAATGGGCTTCTATATTACATGTAAGCGAACGTACGCTGCAACGCTATGCCAAAAATAATGGTAGTTTCGCCCCTATTAATGCTGAAAGGGCAATGCAAATTGCGCAGGTAATAAATGAAGGAAAAAAAACATTTGGTAAAACTGAACTGTTTTACAACTGGCTAAAAAGAAAACCGCTGATGCTGGAAGGTACTCTCTCTTTTGACTCTTTAGCCACTGCCTATGGTATTCAACTGGTATTAACCCAATTAGGAAGAATTCAACACGGCATACTGGCATGATTGTATACAGGCTGGCTACCGAAATTTATAAGAATGACCTTAGCGGCAACGGAGCAAAATTGTTTGGCGGCAGGTGGAATTCCTTAGGTATTCCTGTTATATATACTACCGAAAATATTTCGCTGGCTGTACTGGAAATATTGGTTCGGGCTGACCTTTACACTATTCCACTAACTTATCACCTGATTAACATCGAAATCCCCGAAAGCATCCAGCCGCTTATTATTACTTCGGCGAAATTAAAAACAGTATGGAAAGATGATATTGGCTATACACAATGGATGGGTGATGAATTTATGAAATCCAATGACAGCCTGCTTTTAAAAGTTC
Organism: Chitinophagales bacterium; assembly: GCA_038210625.1. Classification (GTDB taxonomy): domain Bacteria; phylum Bacteroidota; class Bacteroidia; order Chitinophagales; family Chitinophagaceae; genus Ferruginibacter. The sequence continues at coordinate 156,752 of JBBQWL010000005.1, forward strand.
CTTCTGCCGTAGTGGACCAGGAAAATAATTTCATCCTGAATCCCAAACATGCTGATTTTAAAAAGGTAAAAATTGTTGCCGTCAAAAGGTTTATGTTCGATAAAAGACTGTTTTTAAAAGATGAATAAAACTTATTTACTGCTTGGCAGCAATATGGGTAACAGCAGGCTGCAATTGCTGAAGGCCATCAAAAATATCAACCAACAAATAGGCAAAGTTACGCGGCAAAGCAACTTGTATGCTACAGCTGCCTGGGGCAATACCAATCAACCAGATTTTTTAAACCAGGTGATTGTGGTAGAAACTAAACTAAGCGCAGCTGCTACTATAGATACTATATTAACAATTGAAGAAAAAATGGGCCGGATAAGGACCACTAAAAATGCACCCCGCATTATTGATATTGATATTTTATTTTTCAATAAAGAAATCATCAGTGAAAAAAAACTGACCGTTCCGCATCCTCAAATCCAGAACCGGCGCTTTGTGCTCATTCCACTAAATGAATTGTCGCCCGGTTTTAAACATCCGGTTTCACATAAAACCATCCACCAGTTGCTGCAGGATTGTACTGATGTTTTGGATGTTAAAAAGTTTTAATTGTTCAACTGCATATTCCACTTATTTTCGGCTTTGAAAATATGAAATACAATTTTGTTACAATAGAGGGAAATATTGGTGCCGGCAAAACTACCCTGGCGCATTTGTTAAGCAAACATTACAACGCAAGGCTGATACTGGAAGAGTTTGCGGACAACCCTTTTTTGCCAAAGTTTTACGAAAACCAGCAGCAATATGCCTTTCCGCTGGAGTTGTTTTTTATGGCTGAACGTTACAAGCAGCTAAAAGATTTACTGCAAACAAAAGACATGTTTCAAAATGTTACCATCGCAGATTATCTTTTTACCAAATGCCTGTTGTTTGCCAAAGTAAATTTGCCTGGAGAAGAATTCAGGTTATTTCAAAAATTATTTGATATCATTTATCCGCAAATTGTTCAACCGGATATACTCATTTACCTGCACAGCCCGGTGAATGTGTTACAGCAGCACATAAAAAAACGTAACCGCGTATACGAACAAAACATTGCAAATGAATACCTGTTTTCTTTACAGGAAACCTATACCCAGTACATTAAACAGCATCATATAAAAACCATTTTTGTGGATGCGTCTAATGCTGATTTTTTAGGTAATGATGAACACCTGAAAACCATCATTGCTGCGCTGGATAAAGAATATGATAATGGCCAGTATTTTCTTACCCTACCCTAATTGAATTAATAGACCGTTTTTGCCTGTTTGTTTTTTACATTTGTACAATCATTAATCTTCAAGCATTGGCAAATCATCCCCTCTCAGTTTTAAAAATTACCGAATTCAGAAATTTCATTATGGGGCGTTTTGTATTCATCATGGGCTTGCGGATGATGGGTACGCTGGTAAGCTGGTGGATGTACGAATTAACAGGAGATGCGTTTTACATCGGAATGATTGGCCTGGCAGAAGCCATCCCTGCCATAGGTTTGGCGTTGTACGCCGGCTATGTAATTGACCGCAATGAAAAAAGAAAATTATTGTTGACGACCATTTTTCTCTATATTATTTGCGTGTTTATTTTGTTGGCAACGTCTACCCATTGGTTCAGCCAGCAATTCGGCACCAAGGTTATTATCATTTTTATTTACAGCATCATTTTTATGACTGGAGCAATCCGGGCTTTTTCAGGACCAAGCTTTGGTGCCATGATCGCCTCTCTTGTTCCAAAACCTTTATTGATTCCGGCATCGCAATTAAGTTCTACCAGTTGGTTAATTGCCAGTATTACTGGCCATGCCATGGCAGGTTTTTTAATCGCCTGGCTGCATGTTACAGGCACTTTCGTTATTATCACCTCACTTATCATAACCGGGTTTTTATTACTAAGCCGGTTAAAACCTAAACCGTCGGGCATAAGTTCGGAAAAGAAAACACTGGAAGCAGTGGCCGAAGGATTAAAGTATGTTTTCAAAACAAAGGAGGTGCTGGGCGCCATTACGCTGGATTTGTTTGCTGTATTATTTGGTGGTGCAGTAGCCATGGTTCCTGTTTATGCAAAAGACATTTTACACGTAGGGCCCATCGGTTTTGGATGGCTCAATGCTGCGTCTGACATAGGTTCTATTAGTATGGTAATTGCGCTTACGCTAAAGCCAATGAAGAAAAAGCAAGGTATCAAGTTATTTATGGCAGTTACCGGTTTTGGATTGTGCATCATCTTATTTGGCTTGTCAAAATGGTATTGGGTATCTTTTTTGGCGTTGGTTGCAGGTGGCATATTTGATGGGGTGAGTGTAGTGGTGAGAGGCAATATCATGCAATTAAAAACACCTGACGAATTGCGTGGCAGGGTGCTGAGTGTAAACTCAATGTTCATCAATTCATCCAATGAAATAGGGCAGTTTGAGAGTGGTGTGGCTGCGAAGCTGATGGGTGTAATACCTTCTGTGGTATTCGGAGGCTGCATGACTATCTTGGTGGTCGTCGCCACGTGGATAAAAGCGCCGTCATTGAAGAAGTTAGAGTATTAAGTTGTTTAAAATTGAACCATTGCCTCTATTGGTGTGACTTGTTTTAAAAAGAGAAGCGTTCTTTTTCCATTATCTCCAAAAAAAATTTATGTTCAGTTGAAGTAAACCATTTTACAGTCATCTCCGTTTAATACAATCAAACATACTCTTATCTTTATTTTTATGAACAAATCAAAAATAGGCTGGGTTGGATTAGGGAATATGGGTACGCCCATGATAAAAAATTTATTAAAGGCGGGTTTTGAAGTGAGCGTTTTCAACCGTACCAAAAGTAAGGAACACCCCCTGATTGAAGCCGGCGCAAATTCTGCTGAAAGTCTACAGCAATTGGTGGACAACAGTGATATGGTTATCACCATGTTATCGGACGACGCTGCTGTGAAAGAAATATTTGAAGGTACAAACGGATTGCTGTCAAAGCCGCATCCAGGAAGGCTGTTCATTGACATGAGTACAGTTGCTCCCGAAACATCCCGTTACCTGGCGGGCATTTGCGATACAACGGGAATGCATTTCCTGGAAGCCCCGGTATCGGGCAGCGTTAAACCTGCGCAGGATGGAACACTGATTATATTAGCAGGAGGAAGTGCAGAAAATTATGAAAAAGCCAAACCGGTTTTTGATGTGCTGGGTAAACTTTCTTTGCACCTGGGCCAATCCGGCATGGGTAGTACAGCAAAACTGGCCATCAATTATCTACTGGCGCTCAACCTGCAGGGACTTGCTGAAACGGTTCTGTTTGCTGAAAAAAATGGCATTAGCAAACAGGACATGCTTACCATTGTGAATGAAGGCGCTTGTGCAAACGGCATTACAAAATTAAAGTCTGGTTCCATTTTAAATGATGATTATCCGGCAGCATTTGCACTGAAACATTTAGTAAAAGATTTAAGACTTGCAAAAGAAGCTGGATTGAATGCCCCATTAATTACTCCCTTGTATGATACATTTAATAAAGCCCAACAGGCAGGGCTTGGGGACGAAGATGTAATGGCAATTAAAAAATACCTTGAAAGAAACCCATAAAATTTGATCGTAACTTCAACTCATAAAAATTCAACTATGCAACGCAGAACCTTTCTTCGCAACAGCAGCCTTACTTTGGCTGGATTGGCCCTTTTAAGCAATCAATCACTGGCGCAGTTTTTAGCTGATCCGGCGTGGAAAATAAAAATGCTGAACGATACGATGGGGGTGTTCACCGAAAAGGGTGGCACCATTTTATTTATGATTGGCAAAAAGGGTTTGATAGTGGTTGATTCGCAGTTCCCTGAACAATCGCAGCACCTGATTGATGAATTGAAAAAGAGAAGCCAGCAGCCTTTTCAATTGTTGATTAACACTCATCATCATGGCGACCATACAGCAGGCAACATTTCTTTTAAAGGATTGGTGCCGCATGTACTGGCGCATGAAAACAGCAAAAGCAACCAGGAAAGAGTAGCCAAAGAAAAGAAGAACGAAGACCAGCAATTATATCCCGATCATACTTATTCAACCACGTGGTGTGAATTTGTGGGCAAAGAAGAAATCTGTATGCATTATTTTGGCGCGGCACATACCAATGGTGATAGTTTTGTTCAGTTTAAGAAAGCAAACATTGTTCATGCCGGTGATTTGGTTTTTAACAGGCGGCATCCATTTGTTGACCGTTCTGCAGGTGCAAATATTGCCAGCTGGATACAGGTACTTGACAAAGCGGATACGACTTTCAACAACAAAACAACATTTGTTTGCGGCCACGCGGCTGATGGTTACGATATCATCGTTACAAAAGATGACATTAAAGCCTTTAGAGATTACCTGAGTAAAGTGTTATTGTTTGTTGGAGAACAAATTAAAGCAGGTAAAACAAAAGAAGAAGTTTTAAAAGCGACAGAAATACCTGGTGCTCCTGAGTGGAAGGGCGACGGCATTGAAAGACCTTTGACCGCAGCGTATGAAGAATTGATGGCTAAATAATAGTTGACAATTTTTTAATTGAGAATTGATAATGGCCATGGAGAATAACTTTTTGATTTTTCAAAGTTATTTGGCCTGCGCCATTAATTTTTCCAGCACATAGTATACAATCGGGCAAAAAGTTGAATTCTTTAAAGTTAGAGGTTGTCTTTTTAACAGCACATCTTCATCTGTATAAGGAAAACGGGCACAATCAGATGGGCGTACTTCGTAAATACTGCAATAATTATCCGCACCCAAAAACGGGCAGGGCGCTGTTCGCATTACGTAATCACCATCCTCGTCCACCCGTAGGTAGTCGTTAATCAAATCGCCTTCTTTCATTTTTAAATATTTGGCAATCCGCTTAATATCGGGTGTTTTCAACCGCGGCGAATAGCCTTTGCAGCAATTACCACACTGCAAACAATCCACTTTGCTAAATGCTTCTTCATGCAGCTCCGGCAGGGCTTTTAGTACGGTGTTTTTATCTGCCCGGTGCAGGTAATTTTTGTATAATTTATTTCTGTCGCCCGATTTTTTTTCCCAGGCTCTTAAAAGTTCGTCGCTCATATTGGTTGCTGTGAATGTTGTGCAAATTTTTAAGGCCTGCCTTTTTCACCTTTGCAAAGTAACGAACATAATGGCAGCAAACAGAAACTGTACTTCATAACAAGGCTAAAAAGATAGGTAGATCAATATACACATCCGAATTAATTTCGTTTAATCCGTTCATAAGCTTTCGCTTAAACATAGCAATGAAAGTTTGTTCCACAGTTTTCCACAGTTTTCAATGTGTGAACATATTGACACCAAATATTGTTATGATGCAGTAATTTTGCAGCATACAAAAATCAGCTAGGTAATCAGTTTGCACAATATTTAATCCGCAGCGAAGAAATATCCCGGACACCTGCCTACTCACTGAGCAATGTTCCCAGTAGCTGAAAAAGTAAAAGAGGGCGATGCAATAATGATCCTTTCAGCACTATGCCCGGACAAAGAATAAAGAGAAATTTCAACTTTCAAACAGCAATATGAATATTTTTGAGCAACAACAATGTGAATTTCAAGGCAGGCATGTAGGACCAAACGAAACCGAAAAAGATGCAATGTTATCCGCCATTGGCGTAAGTTCTATTGATGAACTAATTAGCAAAACCATCCCGGATGGCATCCGGATTAAGGGTGATCTTGATATACCAGCCGCTATCAGTGAGTTTGACTATTTAAACGAACTGAAAAAAACAGCCGAAAAAAACAAAGTTTTTAAAAGCTATATTGGCCAAGGGTATTACGATACCATTACGCCATCGGTTATACTCCGGAATGTTTTTGAAAACCCGGGCTGGTATACGCAATACACGCCATACCAGGCGGAGATTTCGCAGGGCCGTTTGGAAAGTTTATTAAACTATCAAACCATGGTAGCCGACCTTACCGGCTTACCAATTGCCAATGCAAGTTTGTTGGATGAAGGTACCGCGGCAGCTGAGGCTATGGCCATGGTGTTCAATCATAAAAATAAAGATCACGATCATATTACCGCACCCAGGTTTTTTGTTGATGACAAAATATTTGCGCAAACAAAAGATGTGTTGATCACAAGAGCTCAGCCCATTGGCATTGAACTGGTGTTTGGCAATTTTGACCAGGTAGTACTGGATGAAAATTATTTTGGTGCCATCGTTCAATACCCTGACAGTGACGGCGCCGTGAGGGACTACCGCAACTTTATAACAGCTGCCCATGGCGTAAATGCGCTGGTGGTTATGGCCACCGATTTATTGGCCTTAACGTTATTAACTCCTCCCGGAGAATTGGATGCAGATGTGGCCGTTGGTTCTTCACAACGTTTCGGCGTGCCGTTGGGCTTTGGTGGGCCACATGCGGCTTTTTTTGCTACCAGGGATGAATTTAAAAGAACCATTCCCGGAAGGATAATCGGCGTTAGCGTTGATGCGGCTGGTAACCGTTGCCTGCGCATGGCATTGCAAACAAGAGAACAACACATTCGTCGCGAAAAAGCGACCAGTAATATTTGTACTGCACAGGCACTGTTGAGTAACATGGCGGCGATGTATGCCGTTTATCATGGTCCGGATGGATTAACCAATATTGCCAAACGCATTAGCATACTTGCACAAACATTGAGCGATGAACTAAACGAACTGGGCTTTGATAATGTAAACGAATATTATTTTGACACGCTGAAAGTGAGTGTAGCAGATGCGGCAGTGGTGGTAAAGTCGGCTGCTGCGCAGGAGATTAATTTCCGGCTGATTGATGATAAACACATCGGTATTTCCCTGGATGAAACCACTTCTCAAAGTGATGTGGTAGACATATTGCACGTACTGGCTGCCTCCATTAATATTGACACTGCAGTAGCTGGTTTTGATGCAGATGCCTATCTTTCGAATATTCCTTTTGCGCTCACAAGAACCTCTGACTTTTTAACGCATCCCTTATTTAACACTCACCGTAGCGAAAGCGAGATGATGCGTTATATTAAGTTTTTAGAAAACAAAGACCTTAGTTTAAATACGTCCATGATTAGCCTGGGCAGTTGTACAATGAAGCTGAATGCTGCTACGGAGTTGATTCCTGTAAGCTGGCCTGCCTTTAGCAGGCTGCATCCGTTTGCTCCCGCCGATCAAACGCTGGGGTATCAGCAAATCATTGCTGAACTGGAAAATTATTTAAGTAAAATTACTGGTTTCGCTGCCACCTCTCTACAACCAAACAGTGGTGCGCAGGGCGAATACGCGGGCTTGCTAACCATCCGTGCTTATCATGAGGCAAGAGGCGAAAGTCACCGCAACGTGGTATTGATTCCTATTTCGGCACATGGTACCAATCCCGCCAGTGCTGTAATGGCCGGTATGAAAGTAGTTGTTACGAAATGCGACGATGCTGGTAATATTGATGTTGCTGATTTAAAAGCAAAAGCGGAAGAACATAAAAATGATTTAGCAGCATTAATGGTTACTTATCCTTCAACACATGGTGTGTTTGAAGAAAGTATCATTGAAATTTGTAACACAATACATGAACACGGCGGACAGGTTTACATGGACGGAGCTAACATGAATGCTCAGGTAGGTTTAACAAGCCCGGGAATGATTGGCGCCGATGTTTGCCATTTGAACCTGCATAAAACTTTCGCTATACCACATGGTGGTGGTGGCCCCGGGGTGGGACCGATTTGTGTAGCCCCGCAGTTAGTACCTTATTTGCCAGGCCATGTTAACCTTGATAATAAAGCTACCAATACACATGCAGTTAGTGCAGCTCCGTATGGTAGTGCAAGTATTTTATTAATCAGTTACGGGTATATAAAAATGCTGGGTGCAAAAGGTTTGCGCAGCGCTACTGAATACGCCATATTGAATGCCAATTACATGAAAGCAAGGCTTGAAAAATATTACAAGATCTTGTATTCCGGAAAAAATGGAACAGCGGCGCATGAATTTATTGTTGACCTGCGGCCATTTAAAACCAGCGCAGGTATTGAAGCTGAAGACGTGGCTAAAAGATTAATGGATTATGGATTTCATGCTCCTACCCTTTCTTTTCCCGTTGCAGGAACCCTTATGATTGAACCAACGGAAAGCGAAGACAAGAGTGAACTGGATCGTTTTTGCGACGCACTGATTGGTATTTATCATGAAATAAAAGCAATAGAAAATGGAGATGCCGATAAAAAAGAAAATGTATTGAAGAATGCTCCGCATACCCAATTTGTAATATGTGCAGATGAATGGGCAAAACCTTATTCAAGAACAACAGCTGCGTTTCCTTTACCTTATGTAAAGCAAAATAAATTCTGGCCATCCATCAGCAGGGTTAACAATACCTATGGCGACAGAAATTTAATATGTACCTGCGAGCCTGTTGAAGCATACGCCTAAAAGATATATTATAGCAACAAAAAAGTGCAACATTGGAATGTTGCACTTTTTTTTATAAAAATATTAGTTGAGGTTAAAGTAGTATTGAAAAAATGCCTGAAATAAATTTAATATCAGCAAAAAGCTTTTAATAACTACACAGCTACGGCCTGTTTTGGCAGGGTGATGCGGTTAAATTCTGCACCGCTGAATATTTTGGCCAGTTTGTTATCATGCGATTCTTTCCATTCCTTAATATTGGTTTCAGAAACAATGCGCCAGAAGTTTTTAGATTTCAGATCTTCGTAATCCGCCGACTGAACAAAAATACCAAGGATGGTATTCCTTTTCTTAAATTCAATTTTTACCGGGTTTTTAGCCAGGTGGCCACCTTCAATAAATTTTGCAATTACATCGTTTATCATAATTAAAATTTTTGCAAATGTAGTCTTTTTCAGGCGGACTTGGTGAAGTATTAAAACGTAATATGTAATCTACCATCAATAAGCAACCTAGCGCAACTTAAATTACTTTGGGCTTAAAAGATGTTCCATTCCCAATCCAACATTTTTTCCTTTTACAGGGGCAAAAAAAGTAAGTATTTTATTGAAATCCAATGCTTCATTTTCAGTGGTAAAAAATGCGGGCGCAAAGCGAAATTCTTTGTGTTCAAAATCAAATGCCAGCATTACTATGGGCACGTCGGCTTTTTTGGCAATGTGATAAAAACCAGTTCTAAGCCGCTCCACTTTTTTCCTGGTACCTTCTGGCGACAAGGCAATGGCAAAGGATGTGTTTTTGCTAAACATATCTGCCACCTGGTCTACAAAATTATTTTTATTAAAACGGTCAACAGGCACACCGCCGGCCAGGCGAAATAAAAAACCAAACGGGGGTTTAAACAATTCTTGTTTAGCGATGAATTTTATATAGGTCAGTTTTAGAACACTTCTAAAAGCAAAACCCATGAAAACATCCGCACTGTTGGTATGCGGACCAACTATCATAACAAATTTTTTTAAATCATGCGGCACTGGCCCTGTTGCTTTCCACCCAGTTAACTTAAGGTATATTTTAAAAAAATAATACAGCATGCAGTTATATATTTTATTGGACCATTGCAAGGTAAGCTGATTTACTTCTCATCAATAAGTATTATTGGGAGCCACCATGCTATCAAGAAAATCTCTGAAGAAAGCTGGCGGATTTTATTGATGGAATAATGTTAAAATGATTAATGACGTTGTTGTAAGAAAAAGGCGTTTGTACCTGGATGGCAAATTATTAAAAAGTGAAACCATTTAGTTTCAGTGTAAAAGACACTATCTGTAGTATTTGTGTATTATTTAAAATAAAAAGTTATATTTGCAACTTAATTTAATACAATACAATTTTAAAAAATGGACAAAACACTAGGCACCGTTAAGTTTTTCAATTCTGAAAAAGGATTCGGTTTTATCAAGCACGATGATTCTAACAAAGAAACTTTCGTACATGTTAGCGGATTAATCAATGACATTAAAGAAGGAGACCATGTAGAATTCGACCTGCAGGAAGGTAAAAAAGGTTTAAATGCCGTTAACGTTAAATTGATCTAATAGAACATATTGATCTTTGTTAATAAAGGTATCGGGCTGCTAATTTTAGCAGCCCTTTTTTTGTGAGTAGTCTTGTTACAGGTGTAATGTTTTACTATAGGCAGCTATTCCGATCTATTTTATATAAAAGAATTGGGCACACTAACAGCTGCGCCTATACGCAAATGACGGTTATTGTAATTTTGTATTGAAAGGCCATTGCGCTTTTAATTTCGCCATCACAAGATATACAGTCAACCCGCTGCCAAAAACCAACAAAAAAGAAAACATAATGGTAAAGCCGGTGGCATAAAAAATAAACAACCACATCACAATCGCCATTATAACTGGCAATGGATACAGCGGCATTTTATAGGGCAGGTTTGCTATGCCGTTTCTTTGCCTTAACAGCACTACGCCCGCTGCCTGGCCAATAAACTGCACCATGATCCGCATGGCCAGTATACCATCTATGATGTGTTTCATTTTAAAAGACAAACTGAATATAAAGGCTAAACCAGCCAACACGAGAAGCGAGACATAAGGGAAATTTTTGGTTGGATGTAGTTTGCCAAAAAATTTAAAAAAAGCCCCGTCAATGGCTGCGGCATATGGAACACGGGAATAACCCAGCATTACTGCAAACAGGGAAGAGAGCGCCACCCATAAAATCATCACAGTACCCACTTTCGCCGCCGTTGCTCCATATAATCTTTCTAAAAATGTACTTACTACAAAATTATTTTGCCCGGCATCCTGCCAACCTTTTATCTCTTGCCAGGATATAACACTGCTCACACTCATATTCATTGCCAGGTATAATATCGCTATTCCAATAACCGAAATAAACATGCTTCGGGGAATATTTTTTCCAGGATTTTTTATCTCGCCACCCAAATGGCAAACATTGTAATAGCCAAGATAGCTGTAAATAGTTTTAACGCACGCTTGTCCAAACCCAAAAGATAATAGTTGGCCCCAGCTAAAATCGCTGTTAATATGTTGAAGTGGCTGTAATATATTACCATGAGCAATGCCACCAATGATGATCCAGCCAAGGGTGAGCAATACGCCTGTCCATAACAGAACACCTATTTTACCGATGCTGTCAATTTTACGGTACAATAAAAAGGTGATTAAAACAATTACAGCTCCAGACACCGCTTTCGCCTGCCAATCTTCCAAATGCACCAGGTATCCCAGGTACTGAGAAAATCCAATCGCAGCGGAAGCAGCTACCAGCGGCGCTTGTATAACAGTCTGCCACACGTATAAAAAACTCATCAGCTTTCCCATCCGGTTCTTTCCATAAGCTTCCTTCAAAAAATTATAACTGCCGCCCGCCAGGGGATAGGCTGCACCCAATTCGCTCCATATCATCGCATCTACCAATGAAAGCAAAGCGCCTGCAATCCAGGCATATAAAAACATGCCACCCATCAGGCCCATTACAATTGGTAAGGTCACAAACGGGCCGATACCCACCATATCGATCATATTCAAAACTGTAGAATGAAAAAGCCCCAAACGGCGCTGTAGTGAAGAGTTGGCTGCCATTAAAATAATTAAGAACGGAAATTACAATTTAGCAACGACAAAATAATTTGTGTGTATCGTGCAAATCAGGTAAATATTAAAGCGGAATGGGGAAGTTTAATACAAAAGGGTAATACTATAAAAACAAACAGCTCCCCTTTGGAAGCCTGCTTGTTTCGGAATCATTAATAATCGAAAACAAATATTAAATATGGTATATAGCGGTTTACCAGCTGTTGCTGAATGCTTTATTAAAATCCTTAAAATTCTGCGTTTTGTAAGCGTTTTCACCAAAAAATTTCAGGGGCGTTTCTATTTCACTTACTTTTAAATACCCTGGAAGTGGCGCCGGCTGCGCCTTCATATCGGCAACAAATACTGTTGTCGGAAAACTCAATTGTCCGTAACATAGATAAACGGCAAGTTCATTTACTTTATTAAGCTGGCTGTAACCGAATTTTTTTCCATTCCATTCCAATGAGTCTTTTTGTTCTGCATCCAGTTTTACTGCATAATAATGCTCATTGATGTAAGAGACAACCTTTTCATTACTGTACGTTTGCCTGTCCATTACTTTACACCAGCCGCACCAGTTGGTGTACACATCTACCAAAATCGGTTTAGGATTTTTGCTATATGCTTCCTGTAGTTGCGCTACGGTAAGCCACTGCACTTTTTCTTTCGTTTTAGGCACAAAAGAAACTGCTATAAAAAACAACACAACCACAATTAAAAAACTGGTAACTTTTTGCATACGATAATTGTTTAGTAGCTTACACCATCACATAACGACGAAAAATGCATAAAATTGTTGTAGCCATTACGGGAGCAAGCGGGTCTGTTTATTCTAAGGTTTTGTTAGACAAATTACTAACCATAAAAGATCAATGGAGTGATCTATCGGTAATTTTAACAGAAAATGCGAAGGAAGTATGGAGGACAGAAATGGACAATGATGGGTATAAAGACTATCCTGTAACAATGCACACGTCAATGGATTTCATGGCGCCTTTCGCTTCTGGCTCCGGCCAATACGACATTATGATTATTATTCCTTGCAGCATGGGCACATTGGGAAGAATCGCCGGCGGAATCAGTAACGACCTTATCTCCAGGGCAGCAGATGTTATTTTAAAAGAAAGAAGAAAATTGATTTGTGTTGTGCGGGACACTCCTTACAACCTGGTACATATTCGCAATATGGAAACAGTTACCCTTGCCGGTGGAATTATTTGCCCGGCCACTCCGTCTTTTTACAGCAAACCTACAACCATTGAACAAGTGGCCGCCACGGTAGTTGACCGGGTAATTGATCTTGCCGGACTTACCATTAATACCTATCGCTGGGGAGAACCAACAAAGCATGAATAATCATTACAATATCAAATATTCAATGGTATTCTACATAAAAAAAGCATCACTTCTCATGCTGCTTTTTTTTAAATATTTTTTAAAGAACTATCTCAAATCTACCACTTCAACACCCGGAAATTTCTTTGCATCAAATACAAATTGCGTATCGTTCACCGGAGTAGTGGTATTCATACCCGTAACTGAGTAGGTATATTTATTACCTGTTTTCTCAAACACTTTTGTACTGCTTATAATTTGACTTGCCTTATCTACATACACCAATACCTTAAAAAACGGTTTACTTTTATCAATCGGTGTCAATTCAATTTCCTGTACTTTTTTACCGCCCACTGTTTTTTCCTGGTTGAGTTTGTATAAAAAATCTTTGTCGTAAAAATTGGTAAATATTTTTTGCGGGGTAAGACTGTTTGCTGAGGGATCAATTTTTGTGATGGTTACTTCATTGGCACTTTTATCGTAAGTAGAGATGTTACTACCATCGCAAAAAATTTCCTGGCCTGTTATAGTCACCCGGTATTTATTGCCTTTCATAAATACAATACCTGTCTTTGTGCCTAAACTTTTACCTGCAGCATTTTCAATATTCAACGCAAATTTAGCCTGTACCGCTTTGAAAGATTTAAACTTTGCACTTACAGCGTCGAGTATTTTCTTCGCATCGGGGTCGTTGTTCCCCATGCCCTTGGGTTGGGCATAAACAGTTACAATACCTGCAAGTAAAAGTGCAACAGAAGTAATTATTTTTTTCATTTCTTATTAGATTTTATCCTTGTTTTTCAAAAAAGAGACCAAAGATAAGTGAATAGACTGTCTTACAAAGCGCAGGTTTAAGTTTGGTCTCTAATGAAGTGTTAATGTATTTTTTAATACCAAATAAATAAAGATTGTTAACGTTGATAGTTATTATCAAGTTGTATTTTGCACGCACTTCAACACTCAACATACTTCTCTCTGCTATTGATTCAATTTTGTAATCACTTAATATCATCGAAACATGATGGAAAAAACTGTTCCCCTCACCCAAAGGGAAACCTATGAGCCAACCCGATTAACTGAGTTTTTATGGTGGCTGTCTGCAGCGGAAAAAGAATTGCTGGCAGACGCAGTTGTTGACCGTAACCGGCATACTATAATCGGAATGACAGTGCTGGCAACCTGGGCTTTTGCTACGTTGGCCTGGACCTATTTTTTTAGTACTGTTACCACTGCCCTTTGGCTGGCAGTACCCTTAGGCTTTTTTATGGGCTTTATTATATTAACCATCGACAGGGCATTGATAAAAGGCATTAATAAATTTTCAAAAAACAAATTGTTGCCTTTACTCTTTAGAGGATTGCTGGCCGTTACCATTGGCACATTTATGGCTCAGCCGGCATTGTTGTATATATTCAACAAAGAAATAAGGTTGCAGACTTCACTGGATAATGAAAAAAAGAAAATGGTAAAAAGCCAGGAGTTGAATGACCTGTATAAAGATAAAAAGGCACTGCTGTCTGCCGAAAAAGAAATTGTTCAAAAGGAGTTGGAGCAAAAGTATGCAGATGTAGCAAAGGCCAGGCAAAATTTTTTATCAGAAACCGATGGCAGTGGCGGCACCGGTAGAGTAGGCATAAAAGACATTGCCATTGCCAAAAGAAGTGAATACCAAAAACTGGACGGCGAATACCAACAATTGCTGAAAACTGAACAGCCAAAAATTGCAGCAATTGAGACAGATTTAAAAACGATTGATGAGACCGTTAAAAAGGAGGAAACTGATTTCACGAAATATTTCAACAACGGGTTTCTAACACAGATTGAAGCATTGAACAATTTAATTAAAACGAATCCCGCTTTGCAGTTCAGGTATTATCTACTGGTGATTATTTTACTGCTGATAGAGTTGATGCCGGTAATTGCAAAAACTATTTTGCCATCGGGTACATACGATGAAAGAGCTATGCAGCGGGAAGCCATGGAAAAAGAAATGGTTACCTCCAATATCAGTAAAGAAAAGGAACTGAAAGAATTGTACAATACATTGGCACATCAAAATGATAAAGAAGCCATTGCTGCATTTTTTGAGTTTACCAAAGAAGACCGCACGCAAAAAATTAAAGGGTTTAGCAGCAGGTGGAAGGAGGAAAACAACCCAACTTTTAATGGCTTGTGGGAAAAAATGAAAGCGGAAGTTTTAACCAGGCAAGAACATTAGAACGGATGGCTGATGTCTGATTTTTTGATGCCTGATTTCTTTCGACTTACAGGATATTTATTTTTTCCTTCTCTTCACCATCTTCACCAAATTGAACGGGCTGATTTTTTGATAGAGTATGAATTAATATAAATTAAGACCATCAAAAAATCAGCCGTCACACATTTTATATCAACTCAGTTTGTAATACAGCATTTTTTGCTGACATTTTATTATCAGCAAATTCTTTTGCGGCCTTAATAAAATTTACAAATACCGGTTGCGGATTTTCTACCGTACTTTTTAATTCAGGATGGTATTGCACTCCAATAAAAAAAGGATGGTCCTTTAACTCAATAATTTCTACCAGTCCGGTGCCGGGATTTTTTCCACTGGCAATCATACCAGCGTCTTCAAACTGCTGTAGGTAGGCGTTGTTAAACTCCCAACGATGGCGGTGCCTTTCGCTTATTAATGGCTGACCGTAAATACTGTATGCCAGTGTGCCTTCTTTTATTTCACATGGATAGGCTCCCAATCGCATGGTGCCACCCTTTGCTTTCACTTTCTTTTGACCTGCCATAAGGTCAATCACCGGATTCTTTGTATCAGCCTGCATTTCGGTGCTATTGGCATCCTTCAAATCCAATACATTTCTTGCAAACTCAATCGCAGCCATCTGCATACCAAGGCAAATTCCAAAAAATGGCAACCTGTTTTCGCGGGCAAATTTTACAGATATAATTTTCCCTTCAATTCCACGCATACCAAAACCTGGCGCTACCAACAAACCATCCAGTCCACCTAATTTCTCCTGTACGTTTTCATCTGTAATTGTTTCGCTGTGTACGTTCACAATATTCACCTTGCATTCATTGATGGCTCCGGCATGAACAAAAGATTCTAAAATAGATTTATAGGCATCCTGCAGTTCAATGTATTTTCCTATCAGGCCGATATTAATTTTTCCGGACGGATATTTCAGCTTATCTAAAAATCCTTTCCATTTGGTGAGCTCCGGTGCTGAGTAACCATTAATATGTAGTTTCTTTAGCACTATCACATCCAACCCTTCCTGCAGCATTTTTAAAGGCACTTCATAAATTGAATTGGCATCCATTGCTTCAATCACCGCCTCTGTTTTTACATTACAGAATAAGGCTATTTTTTTCCTAAGTTCAAGGTTAAGCGAACGCTCCGTTCTGCAAACAATAATATCCGGATGTACTCCATTTTCACTCATCAATTTTACACTATGTTGTGTAGGCTTGGTCTTTAATTCTTTCGCTGCTTTTAAATAAGGAATTAATGTAAGATGCACTACCAGGCAATCTTCCTCTTCCATTTGCCATTGCAGCTGACGCACTGCTTCCACAAAAGGAAGACTTTCAATATCACCTACGGTTCCGCCAATTTCAGTAATAACAATATCAAATTCTCCGCTGTTTCCCAGCAATAGCATGCGGCGTTTTATTTCGTCGGTTATATGTGGAACTACCTGTACTGTCTTTCCGAGGTACGCTCCTTCCCTTTCCTGGTTAATAACCGTTTGGTATATACGCCCGGTAGTAACATTATTGGCCTGGCTGGTGTGAATATTTAAAAAACGTTCATAATGTCCAAGGTCAAGATCTGTTTCCGCGCCATCTTCTGTAACATAGCACTCTCCGTGCTCGTAGGGATTTAACGTACCAGGATCCACATTAATATAAGGGTCAAACTTTTGGATAGTTACCTTCAGGCCTCTTGCCTGCAATAATTTTGCCAGCGAAGCTGCGATAATACCTTTACCTAATGAAGAAGTAACACCCCCGGTTACAAAAATATACTTGGCCGTTTTCATGAAATTATCAGTTTTTAATTTGTCATATTTTATGGACGCAACAAAAAATTGCCTGCCTGGTTATACCTACCTGGCTGTACAATAAATTACAAACAGGTGAACATATTAGCTGCAAAAGAATATCGAAATGGTAATTGTTTCAATCCGTGATGACCATCGGAAAATGAAAGATAAAATATCCGTGAGGTCAGGCAAAAATACAGCAAAAAATCGGCAGGAGAAAATTTACAGGGATGATTTATCGACAAACAATTCGCAAAAAAACAAAACGCTTACCCACTAAGGATTTCAGCCTAAAAAAGTTCAACATTATTTTTTAACCATCGTTACTATTATATGTTACGTCAACTTCATGGGTAAATGACTAAAGCATATATGCTGTTATCAATCATGAATGACGCTACATTAGTATTATTGCCAATACTTATTATTTAACTCTAAAAAGGAAGATTGGTGAACATTGCCTGAAAAACTTTTGTTTAACACCAACCGGCGTTGTACTTTTATCCATTCTAAAAGGCGGGCAATTTTGAATTTATAAATTACTATTTATGGGCGATATCAAAGACAGTTTTAAGGTAAAAGCAGATACGGTTGGAGCAGAAATTAAAGCCATGTTAAAGGAACATGGTGATAAAAAAATAGGTGAAGTAACCCTAAGCCAGATTTACCAGGGGATGCGGGGAATAACCGGGCTTGTATCTGAAACCTCATTGCTGGATGCCCAGGAAGGAATTCGTTTTCGCGGACACACTTTGCCAGATTTAAGGGAAAAGCTTCCTAAAGCGGAAATTGGCGGTGAACCATTGCCGGAAGGTTTATTTCATTTAATGCTGATGGATGAATTTCCGACAGATGAAGATGCCCAGCATATTACTGAATTGTGGCAGCGACGCAGCCATGTACCCAATCATGTATTTGCAACCATAGAAGCTTTGCCGGTGAGTACTCACCCAATGACGCAATTTGTTGTTGCCATTATGGCTTTACAAACAGAAAGCAGTTTCGCCAAACGCTATGCTGCCGGCATGAGTAAGAAAGATTACTGGGCAGCTACATTTGATGACTCAATGGACCTGGTAGCCCGGCTGCCAAGAGTGGCCGCTTATATTTACAGACGCAAATATAAGGGTGGCGAGCACATACAGCCCAACGGACTGTTAGACTGGGCAGGCAATTTTGCCCACATGATGGGATACGACAATGTGGAATTTAAAGAATTAATGCGGTTATATATGACCATTCATGCGGATCATGAAGGTGGTAACGTTTCTGCACATACTACGCACCTGGTAGGTTCTGCCTTAAGTGATCCCTACCTTTCTTTTGCCGCTGGCATGAATGGATTGGCAGGTCCGTTACACGGACTGGCTAACCAGGAAGTAATTAAGTGGATATATGATATGAGGGAAGAATTGGGTGTTGAGACGCCTTCAAAAGCCCAAATA
This sequence comes from Chitinophagales bacterium, assembly GCA_038210625.1. Classification (GTDB taxonomy): domain Bacteria; phylum Bacteroidota; class Bacteroidia; order Chitinophagales; family Chitinophagaceae; genus Ferruginibacter. The sequence continues at coordinate 175,106 of JBBQWL010000005.1, forward strand.
GAGGAATATGTAAAGAAGACGTTGAGTGAAGGAAAAGTAGTACCGGGCTATGGCCATGCCGTATTGCGTAAAACAGACCCCCGGTTTACCGCCCAAATGGAATTTGGTAAAAAACATTTACCAAACGATCCGCTGGTAAATACAGTCTGGAATATTTATGAAGCGGTTCCTCCATTGTTGCAATCACTCGGTAAAATAAAAAATCCATGGCCCAATGTAGATGCACACAGTGGTGCATTGCTGGTACATTATGGCATGGTTGAATATGAATTTTATACTGTTTTGTTTGGCGTTTCAAGGGCATTGGGTGTACTGGCAAGCCTTTGCTGGGACAGAGCCCTGAGCTTTCCGCTGGAACGTCCAAAGTCTGTTACAACAGACCTGGTAAAAAAATGGCTGGAAGGAAAAGACGAGATCTGGGGAGATTAATATTACCGTCCTCATTCTTATTGATACAACAAACAATTCATCATTGCCGGGCAGCCTTGCCTAAAGTATCCGCCTGCAATTAATTAAATCATTTCGATAGTATGTACCAAAATAGCAAGCAACTTTTTGAAAGGGCACAACAATCAATACCGGGCGGTGTAAACTCACCCGTAAGAGCTTTTAAAAGTGTAGGCGGAACTCCGGTATTTATTAAGAGTGCCAAAGGCGCTTATTTATATGATGCCGATGGTAACCAATACATCGATTATATTGCTTCCTGGGGCCCTATGATCCTTGGGCATGCTTATGAACCTGTTGTAAAAGCAATACAGGAAAAAGCCATTCATTCCACCTCATTTGGTGCACCTACCGAACTGGAAATAGAAATGGCCGAACTGATAAAAACAATGGCGCCTAATATAGACCTGGTACGCATGGTGAGCAGCGGTACAGAAGCCTGTATGAGCGCACTGCGTTTAGCGAGGGGATTTACAGGTAAAAATAAATTTATCAAATTCGAGGGTTGCTATCATGGTCATGCAGATGCCTTCCTGGTAAAAGCTGGGAGTGGTATGGCAACTTTATCTATTCAAACAGTACCCGGCATAACGGCAGGTGTTAGTAACGATACGCTTACCTGTGCCTACAATGATTTAGAAGCCGTACAGCAACTGGTTCTACAATACAAAGGAGAAATCGCTGCCATCATTATAGAGCCTGTCGTGGGCAATATGGGTTGCATTATTCCTAAACCAGGCTTTTTAGAAGGTCTGCGAAAAATATGTGACGAAGAAGGAATCATTTTTATTTTTGATGAAGTAATGACCGGATTCAGGCTGGCGGCAGGTGGCGCACAGGCTAAACTACACATCAATGCCGACCTGGTAACCTATGGTAAGGTAATCGGTGCAGGTTTACCTGTAGGTGCTTTCGGAGGCAAAAAAGAAATTATGCAGCACATTGCTCCGCTGGGAAATGTTTACCAGGCTGGCACCTTAAGCGGCAACCCCATCGCTATGATTGCAGGCTATACCTTACTGAGCGAACTAAAAGCAAATCCCACTATTTACGACGAACTGGACGCGAAAACCAACTACCTGGCTGATGGAATAGAGAAAGTATTTATACAACATAATGTAGCTTACCGCATCAATCGTTTTGGTAGTATGATCAGCATCCATTTCAGTGATCATGATATCACTGATTTTGACTCTGCCTCCCGGGCAGACATTGGCCGCTTTAATAAACTATTTCATTTTATGCTGGATAATGGTGTGTACTTACCTCCGTCGGCTTATGAAAGTTGGTTTTTAAATAACGCATTAACGTATGCAGACCTTGATAAAACGATTGATTTATTTCAACAATTTCTTTCTCAATAATTGGCACGTACAAGACTACCTAATATTCCTGCTTTTAAATTATGCTTACTGCAACGCAACTGATACAGCAATATAACCTGCAGCCTCATCCAGAAGGTGGTTGGTATAAAGAAACATACCGCTGCAGCGAATCTATTTCAGCTGATGTACTGCCAGTAAGGTTTACCGGAACAAGAGCTTTTTCTACTGCCATTTATTTCCTGCTTGAACAGGGTAATTTTTCCGCCTTTCACAGAATCAAAAGTGATGAATGCTGGCATTTTTATGCCGGCGATCCTTTACTCGTATATATTCTTCAACCAGGTGGACAGCTTACTATTGTTCATCTTGGACAGGATATTTCAGCCGGACAAATTTTTCAATTTACGGTGCCTGCCAATTGCTGGTTTGCAAGCCGGCCTGCAGAAGGAAGCCGTTTTTGCTTTGTTGGTTGTACCGTGGCTCCGGGATTTGATTTTGCTGATTTTGAAATGGCAGAAAGCAATGCATTGGTTGCATTGTACCCAGTTTATGAAACAACCATTAAATCGTTGTGCAGATGATATTGTTGCCAGACATTAATGGTCGTAAATCCCACAATATCAATAGCACAAATTCCTGTTTAACTTATTGATTAAAAAAAATGTTGCCGAAGTGGTTATAAATTTGCACTCAAACAGCTATGACAAGAGAAGAAAAATTTATGCAGGAAGCGGTTGCTTTATCCAAACAGGGCATGCTAAATAATGAGGGCGGGCCTTTTGGCTGCATCGTTGTAAAGGATGATGTAATTATCGGGAGGGGAAATAACAAAGTAATCTGCAACCAGGATCCCACGGCTCATGCCGAAATTACCGCAATAAGAGATGCCTGTAAAACGCTTGGTAATTACCAGTTGGATGGATGTGAGATTTATACCAGTTGCGAACCTTGCCCCATGTGCCTGGGCGCTATATACTGGGCACGACCAAGAGTGGTGTATTATGCCAATACCAGGGAAGATGCTGCCAGCATAGGTTTTGACGACGCTATGATTTATGAAGAAATGAGCACAAACATTGAAGGCAGAAAAATTCCAATACTACCGGTAAATAAAAAATCAGCAATGGAAGTTTTTCTGGAATGGGTTAATAAAACAGATAAAAACGTTTATTAACCGCCCATAGGCCAACAATCTTATTATAAAAAGCAAATCCTACAGATTGTAAGAGGTTGCCATTTCTTTTAACTCCAATAAATTGGTTACATGCAATTTATCAAACAACCGGGCTTTGTGCGTTCCAATTGTTGACACCTGCAAATTCAAAAGCCTTGATATTTCACTGATTGTTTGCCCTGTTAAAAGAAGCGATACAATTTCAAATTCCCGGGGCGATAGTTGATTAAATGGATTACTGGGTGTATCGGAAATAGATTCTTCAGCGAGTGTTGCAGCAAGTGTATCGCTGATGTATTTACGGTTATTTAAAACCAGGTTGATGGCCTTCTTAATTTCTTCCAATGGAGCATCTTTTGATAAAAACCCTTTTGCTCCGGCTTTTAAAAATCTTTTAGCATATATACTTTCAGCACTCATTGAAAATACGAGCACTTTGGAATTGGGGTATTTAATGTGAATGTATTCCATCAAGCCCAACGTATCCGTTTTAGGCATCTGGATGTCCATCATGATAAGATCGTATTGATTGTGCTTCAATGTTTCCACTGCTGTTTCACCGTCACTTGCCTCGTCTATTTCTGAAGGTTTAAACAATTCAAGCAGCAAGCCTTTAATGCCTGAACGTACAACGTCGTGGTCATCAACAATTAAAAATTTTTTCATCGGTAAAAGTAATTTTAGTAAGAGTAAACAGGAAAATAAATCTACATCAAATTGCGCAAATAACGGCAAACAAAAAACACTATTTGCTACAAAGATAGTGTTCCTTCGATTGCAATAAATCATTATTTAAACGAAGGAGCGCATTAATTATTATCGTAGTAAAAATACTACAAGCAATACATTGATCTATTACCATACAACACTTTAACAGGTGTTATTTTTGTAATTGAAAAAGGGAAAAATAACTATAGATAAATTGCTGTCAGACGGTCCCGTTTTAAATCCAACAGAAAACTTTATATGCCCATTATTGACATTTTTTGATTAGAACATACAGGTTCAAAAAAAGCAGGTTGATTAAGCCGGCAATGGCCGTTTTAATCAACCTGTTTGCTTTACTTTAATGGCTTAAAAAACAGGAGAGAAAAAAGGCAATAAAGACAGCAGAAGAATGTATAGATTGTAGCGTAAAAAGTCTTAATGGAGTATGTTTATAAAGAAAATAAATGTAACAAAACAGTAGCGCTTCGGGCAATGCAACTGCAGGTTTACAGCCCGTTCTCTTTACCAAATATTTATTCATGAAACCGATCCACATACTTTTAGTTGAAGATAATGAAGGTGATGTAATACTTACAACTGAAGCATTGTACGAAAGTAATTTCCCTTTCACCCTTTCCGTGGTAAAAGATGGCTGGGAAGCCATAATGCTGCTTAAGAAAAAAGATAAGTACATTAATGAATTAATGCCTGACCTGGTAATACTTGACCTTAACCTGCCAAAAATGAATGGCATTGAAGTACTGAAAACCATTAAAATAAACGAGGCGACCAGGCATATCCCTGTGATCATGTTGTCGACTTCTGCATTTGAAAAAGACATCCGGCTTTGCCTGCAACATGGAGCAAATTACTTTATGACAAAGCCAATGGAGGTAGAAGCTTTTTGCCGGCAGATAAAAGGATTGAGAGGGATTTTGGTGTAAGCTGTATACTGGAATAAGCTTTGACTGTAGAGCAAATTATGCGGCAAATAATAAGTGATTCAGAATTAGTGACGTCAATTAAAATATGGCCGTTTTCATTGTTGATAACGCTGCCGGATATACCTTTAAGGACTGTCTTTTTCCGCCAACGGCAATCTAAAAATTACTGATCAAAAATGAAAAAAGTTTCCGTAAAAACGAAAGTAGATTTTTCAGAAAAAAAAACAATGCATCCATCGAATGCTGATGCAAAAAAAGCAGCTGCAAAAAACAAACAGATTACACCCTTACCAGCTGACACCAATACTTCAATACTCAATTTTTCCGGCAACGAAATTATATTAACACCCCTTTTCGATTGCATTGATACGGCGATCTTTATTGTTGATAACAACCTCCATTTAATTGATGCAAATAAATCTTTTTGCAACCTTTGCGGCTATACAAAAGATGAAATTAACGCCGCTGCATGCAATGTTTTTTCGAAAGATAACCTTCTGCCATTATCAGATGACAACAAGAAAACTTCAGTGGTTTGTACAGTAACACATAAAAACGGTTCCAAAATAAACATCATTGTAACGGCTTCAACATTACCACATACGAATGGAACGGATTATAGTATACTTACCGTACAAAATATCCTTGCAGATGAAACAGGATCAAAAGTTACGGCGGAAGATAAAAATTATATTCGTTCTGTTATTGAACATTCATTAACAGCGCTTTTTCTTATCCGGCCAAACGGACAAATTGTGGATGCCAATGAAGCTGCCTGCGAAATGTTTGGCTACAGCGTAACAGAGTTTCAACAATTGGGAAGAGAAGGAATTCTTGACCAGGAAGATGTCAATTACAACCTGCATTTAATCACCCGGCAAAAGGAAGGCAGGATAAAAGGCCTTTTAACCGGCATTAAAAAAAATGGTGTTCATTTTCCATTAGAGGTTTCATCTGTGTTGTTTACAAATGAAAATGGCGAACAGTATACAACGGTTAGCATGACCGACATCTCTGAATGGATAAAAATACACAACAGTCATCTTTTGCTATTGAACAACACGGAAGAAAGTTTTGTGATAGTTGACCGGAATTTGAACATCATCAATTTCAACAAAAAATTTCAAACCAACTGTAAACAGTTTTTATCAAAAGACGTTACGAACGGCGACTCTATCTTATCGTATTGGGATGCTGATCGCATTGCGGAAGTAAAAAATATTTATGAGGCGGTTTTTAAAGGCGAAAAAAAATTCACTGAATCAGATCATACTTTAAACGGCATAGTAACAACATTTTATTATCAGTTAAAACCATTGACTGATGAGGATGGAAATATTTCTGCTGCGTTTGTAACCTCCTTTGATATTACCGAAAAGAAAAAAACACTAAACCAACTTATTAGCGGAAAGGAACGGTACAAGGCGCTGATCGATAACGGTAATGAAGCAGTTGCTATTGTGTCTGCAGAAGGAACGCTGCAGTATATTTCAGCCGCAGTAAATACAGTACTTGGATATACAGATGAAGATATTTTGCAACTGAGTCCGTTTTCGTTAGTGCATCCTGATGATGTTGCGGACCTGGAAAAGACCTGGAAAGAAATACTGGCGCATAAAGATTGTTTTATCCAAAATTACCTGTGCCGTATGATGCATAAAAATGGAAGCTGGAGATGGACTGAAAGCAATTTCCATAACCTGTTACATGATGCTTCGGTTGAAGGTATTGTAAACAATTTCAGAGACGTAACCGACCGCATAACGGCGGCTGAAAAAATCAGGCAGTCGGAAGAAAACCTACATGCCATTTTTGAAAATACGGATGAAGGATTCGTTCTAATTAACCCGGATTTTACAGTAAAATCATGTAATAATATTGCAAGGTACAATGTGTTTACATCTGGCGAAATGAAGATAGGTGATACCATCTTTAATTATGTGGAAGAACACAGAAAAGAATTTTTTAAAGCTATCCTGTTGAACACACTGTCTGGTGAATCTTTTAATTATGATCTGTTAGCCACCAATAAACAAACCAATGGAGCGCTTTGGGTAAACATCCATGTTAACCCGGTAAAAGTAAAAAATAATATAGTTGGAATTTGTTTAACCGGTAGAGATATCACTAAACAAAAAGAAAAGGATTTACAAATTGCACAAGCAGAAAATTTATTAAAACGTGCAGAGGCTATCACTCAAACCGGTAGCATTGAAATTGATTATGCGACCAACAAACGCCTGTGGTCTGAAGGATTTTACAGGATACTGGACCTGGAGCCGGGCTCAATAGAATGTACCCGTGATAATTTTATCCAATTTTTACATCCTGAAGATAAGGATGCCTGCTTACAAACACTTGACCGGCAAATTACAAACCGGCAGCCGGCAGGCCAGCTGGAGACCAGGATTATAACAGCAAATGGTACGGAAAAACATATAAAAGCGTACGCACAGGCAACCTACTCGGCTGACGGAAAACCTTTAAAGCTGGTGGGCGTTTTACACGATATCACCCAACAGAAAACAGAAGAAAAACAAAAATGGCGGTTAAAAAAACTGCTTAACAGTGCGGAAAATTTAGCCAAAATTGGCAGTGCCGAAATCAACATCGAAACAGGCAAGCGCATCTGGTCGGATGAGTTTTACCGCATTATTGGTTTAGAACCCGGTAGCGTTGAACCATCCGGGGAAGGCATTATACAATTTCTGCATCCGGAAGAAAAGGGTGCCTATATACAATGGCTGCAACATGGGCTTGCCAACAAAATAGAATCGCAGCAAATTGAAACCAGGATCATTACTGCTAAGGGAGAAGAAAGGGCCATCATGGCATATGGCTCAACAAAATACAATGCTGCAGGTAACCCGGATATTTTAATCGGCGTTATACAGGATATTACTGACCGCAAAAAAATGGAACAGGATTTAAAAGAGAGCCGCGAAATGTACCAATCGCTGTTTTATCAAAATCCGGCAGCTGTTTTTTCAATGGATATGGAAGGGTATATCACCAGTGCCAACAATATACTGGCTATAAAGGCCGAGTGCACAATGGATGAGCTGAGTAAAATGCACTATACCAATTTTGTATTGCCGGAAGATTTGCCAGACGTAAAAGATTATTTTGAAAATACAAAGAATGGCGTTGCGCAGGAGCATGAAGTAAGAATTATAACTGCTAAAGGAAATACACTACAGGTTTCGCTGGTAACGCTACCCATTTTGATTAGTAACCAAATTACCGGTGTGTACTGTATTGTAACAGATATCACCAAAGAAAAAAATGCGCTTAAGCTGCTCAACAAAACACTGGCCGACCGGCAGCGAATACTGGACTATTCATTTGATATGATTTGTGAAATTGATGCGGCAGGCCACTTTATACAGGTTAGCAAAGCATGTATAAAAGTTTTAGGCTTTCAACCCGAAGAGCTGATTGGTAAAAAGGCAATTGAATTTGTGGCAGATGCAGATAAGCAGCTTACACTTGAAATGGAACAGCACCTTACTGAAAAGGGAATACAGATTAACAATTTCGAAAACAAGTATGTAAGAAAAGATGGAAATATTGTAAGCCTTTCCTGGACTGCACGCTGGGACAAAAATGAAAAAACTATGTATTGCATCGCTAAAGATGCAACAGAAAAAAAAGCGCAGGAATATGCGCTGGGCCTTTCTGAATTGCGTTATCAGTATCTCTTTAACAATAACCCCCTGCCGTTATTTATTTTTGATTTTAAAACACGCGATATTATTGAAGCCAACCCTGCTGCCTTTACGAAATATGGCTATACAAAAAAAGAATTTTTATCCCTCACCATAGATCATCTGACACCACAGGAAGAAATTAACATTATGTATAAGATGCTGACAAGTGAAGAAGCTTTCAGCAATGTGAATAAACGAATTTGGACGCACCGAAAAAAAAATGGGGAGCTGATGTACCTGAAAAACACGGGCAACATTATTGACTATAATGGTAAAAAATGTGTGCTAAGTTTGTTGGATGATGTTACAGAAAAAATAAAGGCAGAAGAAGCCACCAGGGAAAGTGAAGAAAAAAGAAGGCTTATAATGAATGCCGCCCTGGACGCCATTATCTGCATGGATATGCAGGGAAGAATCACATTTTGGAATCCGCAGGCAGAAAAAATATTTGGCTGGAAGGAAACAGAAGCGATGGGACATAACGTGTCGACACTGCTGACTCCTGAACGTTACCGCAAAATGCCTCAGCAGGGAATCGACAGGTATTTAAAACCCGGCAATGGCCACGCTTTAAGAAGTGTATTAAATTTATATGTTGTCAATAAAGACTTGAAAGAATTTCCTGTTGAAATGACTATTCAATCTATTAAACAGAAAGGCGAGCAGTTCTTTTGTTCGTTTATAAGAGATGTAACAGAGCAAAGAAAAGCAGACAGTTTAAAAAACTTCGAAAGAAGAGACAAGGAAGCACTCATTAATAGTACCGACGATTTAATATGGAGTGTTAGCAAAGACTTAAAATTAATTGCAGGCAATAAGGCATTTGTAAAAAATTTCAAAAAAGAAACCGGTGTATTAATTAAGCCTGGTGATTACCTGTTAAGAAAGGATACATTTTCTGAAGATATGCTCCTGGTATGGCACGAAATGTATTACTGCGCACTTTCAGGGGAAGCTATCAAAAAAGAAATCAGCAGCAATATCCAAAAAATTGCCGCTCCTGAATGGAATGAGGTGAGCTTTAATCCCATTTATAATGGCAACGAAATAACAGGAATTGCCTGCTATAGCAGGAATATAACAGAGACTAAAATACAAAAAGACAAGTTGCTCGCCATTAATAAAAAACTGGAAACCGCACAGAAAATGGCTAAGCTCGGCTACTGGGAAGTAGACCTTAAGAGCCGTACTGCATTTTGGTCAGATGAATTATACAGTATTCACCGGTTTGAAAATAACGGTCAACCGGTGCCACTGCAGCAGATAGCCGGTGTTATTCATCCGGGTGATTTAAAAAATGTTATGCAATTTTATGCCGATGCCATTGAAGGGAAGCGGGCATACGACTATGAACACCGGATTGTTTTAAATGATGGCACTATAAAAGTGTTGTTACAAAAAGGAACGCTGTTACATAATAAAGAAGGCAGGGTAATTGGGCTGGAAGGCACAACACAGGACATTACCTTATTAAAA
>JBBQWL010000006.1:0-163152 GCA_038210625.1 Chitinophagales bacterium
ATGGTTTTAATGCTTTCCACATCTCCCTGCTTTACCAGTTCGGTAAATTTAATCTGGTTAGTTTCTGCACCTAAAATACCAAAGCCCCTATAGGCATTGTAAGCCAAAATGCCCGCAAATACAAGGCCGTACACCCAGTAAATATTAAAACGGTTTTTATTTTTCTGCTGATCATCTCCAATCGGGGGTATATTATCCGGGTTGAATTTCCTCTTTGGTAAAGGTTTTTTATCTTCTGCCATGTTTTTATGCTTCAGTATTTATTTTGATTGCTACCTGTAAAGAATAGCATTATGATGGTTTAATCGTTGTGTTCGGTTACTGCGGCATCGCTCCACATTTCTTCCAACCGGTAAAATTTTCTTGGTTCAGGCAGCATTACATGTACAACTACATTTACATAGTCAATTAATATCCACTGTTGTGCCTGTCTGCCTTCATGTTTATAAGGAGGTTCACCGCATTTTAATTTTACATCTTCCTCAATAAAGTCGGCAATGGCTTTTAGCTGGGTGTTATTGGTTGCTTCGCAAATGATAAAAAAATCGGCAACAGCTTCAGGTATTTTACGAAGATCCAGGCTTACAATATTTTCACCTTTTTTTTCCTGTATGGCGTGAATGATTGTTTTTAAGATTTTGCTGTTTTTGGTAAGCCGTGTGACGGAGCTTTTTTTTCTGTTGGCCAATAATGTAAGATTGTTCAAATTATATGCTGTTTTAATTAACTATTACATGGTGCACCATGTATAATACTTGTAGACGAATGTAATTATGTTTTGTTTTATGATTGCCTGCGTGTAGCTTGCAATTATTAACAAAAGTACTAATTGTTTACCATTCGTTGTATGATGCCAGCAACCAAACCTTCCTTTATTATTTTAGATTCGGTTGACAGTACCAACAACTATGCCATGGCAAAAGTTCATGCTGGTTTGGCGAATCATGGCGATGCCTACTTTTCATCTAACCAAACCGGCGGTAAAGGACAGCGTGGAAAAAAATGGCACACGGGTAACGGAGAAAACATTGCGCTTAGTATCATTACCGATCCTTCCGAGCTGCATATTCGTGAACAATTTAAATTATCTGCCGCCGTTGCAATTGCTTGTGTTGATTTTTTTGGCCTGTTTGCCGGCACTGACACAACTATTAAATGGCCCAATGATATTTACTGGGGTGACAGAAAGGCAGGGGGCGTATTAATCGAAAATGTGATTGGCCATGGTGAACATGGTAAAAAGAGGGAAGCCGATAAACATTATGGCGCTTACTGGAAGTACTCAGTGGTAGGGATTGGTATAAATATTAACCAGGCCTCATTCGAAAATGGACTGGATAAAGCAATATCGTTGAAACAGGTAACAGGGCAGCACTTTGACATAACTGTACTGGCGCAACAGTTACACCTGATGGTATTGAAGTCATTCAATCAATTGCTGACCCAGCCTTTTGAAAAAATATTGCAGCAATACAATGAACGTCTTTTTAAGAGGAATCAAACTGTACAATTAAAAAAAGGAAATATTGTTTTTTCTACTACCATTAAGGAGGTAACCGAAAATGGCCAATTGTTTACTGTAGATCTGATAGATAATTTATTTGATTTTGGAGAAGTGGAATGGCTTTTATAAAAAACGGGTTGCCTGAAAGCAACCCGTTTTTTCACTCTCTTATTATTGAGATTTATTTGTAGAGGTAATTTAATCCAATAACATCATCTGCATTAAATGTGCGGTCTCCGCCATTAGAGCATGCAAGCATCCAGGAAGCTGCTTTGAGGGTTGCTGTGGATGGAGTACCAGGAATTAGAATGGCCCCGATATTAGAAGCACCTTCATTGCTGGTAGAACCACCGCAGCTAATGCTCCTATCGTAATAATCTGTGTGACGCATGCCTATACAATGTCCCAACTCATGTTGAAGAACACTGCCTACATAAGTAACATCTGGATTGGTTCCGTACGCCTGGGCATTGGTATTCATTTTTATGGTATTGTATGGCGCGCCTGCTGAAGTAGGAAAACCAGAAGATCCGAGTGTAATATAACCACCTCTTGCACGTTGATTAAATCCCAGGACTGTAATATCCGGGGTACCTGAAGTTATTCTCTGCAATGTAAATTTTAAACCCAACGCATTATAGCGGGCAATGGCCAAATCAGTTCCTTGCTCAAATGCAGTTGTTAAATTGCTTACTAATATTTTGTACACCCGTCCCGCGGCTGGTGTAATTAAATTTGTTGTACTGTACTGCTCAGCATTGCCAACTCTAACCAACAGCCGACTTGGAGTGCTGTTTAACAGTTCATCAGTCAGGTTGATGTCACCCTCTACAAGGTAACCATCTTCTGTTTTTCGCACATCGCTTGTTCCAAAACCGAGTTTGGCAATTTTTGCTTTTGTTTCAGCGGAAATTTCATCAGTAGCGGGTACATCAGTGGCGGCTGTTTTTTTACATGAACTTACAGTAAGCGCAATTGCAGAAACCAGCATCAGGTTTAGTAAGACTTTCTTCATAAAGAGTTTTTTCGATGAATAATTAATTTGAAGTCAAAATTTAGGTTAAAATTTTGAGAAAAATTAAATTAAGCGGCAATTGTTATCCACCTAATTACTGAACCAATAATTTAAAAATTGCCAAATTGTTGGTTTCCGGATTATTGACTGTAATAAAGTAAAGGCCCTTTGCAAACGAAACCTGAATTTTTTCAATTGTTGAATTTGTTACCGCGTTATAAACTACCCGCCCGGCAATATCAGTAATTTTTATTTGCTGGTTTTGCAATGCGCTCATTTGAATTGTAATGGCATGGTTCTGCTCAACAGGATTTGGATAGATTACAATTTCACTTTTTTTAAAATAGAAAACCTGCGTGATAGCGCTGTAAATAATTCTGCCATCTTTTAATTCAATCCGGGCACGATAAGTATTGACTCCCTTTTGAAGACTGTCATCTATCGCATTAAAATTCAATGAGGAAATGGCATTGATTTCTTTTAAACCAACAAAAACCCCGGAAATCAATTTTTCGAACACAATTCTTTTTATTAAATAGGCTGTTCCTAACTGCAATTGAATGGTAGCCGCTTGATCATTTTTAAGGTCGGCTATAAAATTATTTATGTAGCAGTCAACACCCTGCAATCTATAATCAATAGTATAGCTTTTTACCCCTGTTTTGCCCCCTATGATCGGTGCTACGGCAAATCGATATTGAGGCAAATTGATTTTATTTAAGACGAATTGTGTATCGCTGGTAATGGCAACCGGTTGAAGAGATTTGCCTTGCAAACTGAATAGTTGATAGCTGTTTTCGCCAGACAATTTATTCCAAAAAAACAATACGGAATCAACGCAATTAAAGCCGGTTTTAAAATCCGTCTTTTTGCTCACCGTAAATGTATCGCTTAAAAAATCACCGAAGTTGGTTTGCATTTTTAAAACGGCCAGCGCATTGGTATCGGGCACATTCCAATAAAAATATGGTTTGCCGGTATTGACTGAACTGTCAATCGCAATCCATTTACCACTGGCGTCCCAGCTGTAAAATAACCGGGCGTTGGCAACAGGCGTGTCGGTTGCCCAGCGAATGATATTTGCCGTGCCAGGAAAAAGATTATCACCTGCTGAAGGGAAATTCCACGAAAAATTATTGGCCGTGTCCAGCTGGTAAGCAATGTAAAAAGATTGACCTTGTTCATTTACAGCAAAGCCTTTCACAACAATTTTGTAATCGCCAGCGGTGGGATTATCGAGTGTAATTTGTTCAACTGTATTCAGACTATCCCTTTTGCGAATGGGCAACGCAGATAAAAAATCAGCATTGGCAAAACTGTTTAAAACCCAAGGCTGCCATGACTGGTTTGTTGCGGGTAACTCCAGTTCCAAATCAAGATCATTTACCAGCGCTTTGTATGCATTTGGCAATGCAGGAACATCATTCCATACCAGCGTTAATTTAGCTTTGCTGATGCCAGGCGGAATGGTCATCGAAAATTCGCGGTTATTGTTATTAGTCACTGTGCCCGATAAATAGTTGGCACCGAATAAATCTTCCGCTGCCTTCATTGCATTGAGATTACCATAACCAGCCGCATAATCAATTCCCTTTGTTCCAACATCATCGGCACTGTTTAACAAAATGGCTTTTATTAAAGCAGCTGAAGGAAAATTGCCATTGTGTAACCTGGCATAACCCTGTTGCAACACAGCGGCAGTGCCCGATACCAAAGCAGCTGCGCCGGATGTGCCATCTTCTCCATAAGCCACCATTTCAGGTTTTATTCTTCCATCATATGCCGGACCGCGGGAGCTGGCATTGGCTACTTTTTCAAAAGAATCTACCGCTCCCACAGTAATTATATTCTTGGCCATTTTAAAACTTCCTGAAATATTTGCGTAGCCCGGAAGGCCAGCATACGTTGCAGAAGCAGGGGCAGTTGCAGTGCCAAAATTGCCAGCCGAAAACACGAATAAAAGGCTGTCGTTTTTGAAAGCGGCAGCATCATAGGCGGCAGCGTCTGCACCATAGAAATTTTCGATACCAACCCCGTAAGAATGGTTTTGTACGGTGATGTGCGACTGCTGGTAGCTGGCGTCATTATCGGGAAGCAGGTTGCTAAAATCGGAGGAGGTAATTGTTGCTGCGCTGGCAACACCTTTACCCAAATACCAGCTATTGCCGGCACCCGCCGCCATAGTAGCCATGATGGAAGCGTGAGAAGATACAACTGTCGCTGCTTGTGGATTATACCGGTACCTAGCTGAAAAATCAATGTCGGATGTATCCGGCAATTTTTCTTTAATTGAAATTGTGGTCCCTTCTCCATTTAAAGCAGGCAACTTGCTGTGTAATAAATCAATTTTATTCACACTTAAATCAAGATCATTTATCTGGAGTTCTTCCTTTGGATGCCGGTTATAAATACCTATAAAAATGATGTTATCATGCTGTAGCAATTTATTGAAATCTGCAATGGTATTGATTGTTGCAATAAAAGTATTTGCAACCGGCGTAGTTTTCAGGGACAGTTTTTTTTCTTTTTGGATGTCAGACAAATCTGCTGCAGGCGCAGTATTTATAATAAAGGAAGCGGGAAAAAGAAGTTGCTTATTTTTTTGCTGCCACAATACAACCGGAGATAGTTTCCAATTGGCAGAGGCTTTTTTTATCCAGGTGAAATTGGATTGCCAGCTGTCATTACCAACGGGTTGACCAAGGGTAATAATAAAAACTGAATCACTTAGTTGCCTGTGAATATGAAAAACCTTGTTATTGGTTAGTGTTTTTAATTTGCGGGGAGGAAGGCTGCAAATGTAAAATAGTTGGTGCCTGCTGTTGGTGTTGAATGAAGAATCGGCTTCAATAAAATCTTTGTAAGCGTTTAATGCTGCTGAGCCGGATTGCTGCGCAGTTACTTTGGCATTGGCCGCCATAATCAACAGAAAAAAAAGGTATTTCGAAAAAGTAAGCATGAAAGAAAATGAACAATAAATATACAACTATTCATTTTCAGCTGCTCTTGCCTCCACTTCAAAACGGTTATTGTAATAGCCTTTTTTCAGGCTCTCCCACAAATATTTTACAATAAAGCCCATGGTGCCATGTTGCTTGTATTGCCTGATATGGCATAGCTCATGTTTCACCCATCTTGTATCTTTTAAAAATTCGCTCGTAGCGGTATTGTGTAAATGAATGGTGCTGCCTATCACCATAGCAACAGCGGAAGTATTTAATTTTTTGGCGGCTAATTTAGCCAGCCAGGAATTTTCTTTTATGGTAAACTGTTCATCAGCCAATTTCTTTCCAGGCGTTTAAAATTTCTTCGGTGTGCTGTTTGCTTTTAGGCTTTAAAAACACTTTTTTAATAATGCCATTTTCACCTATTAAAAAAGTGGTGCGTATCAGGCCCTGGTATTTTTTACCAAACAGTTGCTTATCGCCCCAAACACCATATTTGTCTATAATAGTATGTTCAGGATCGGCGAGCAATGTAAACGGCAACTTATATTTTGTTTCAAATTTTTTGTGTTTTGCCACCGCATCCGGACTAATACCGATAACCGTAAAACCAGCCTTTTTCAATGCGCTGAAATTATCCCGCAGGTTGCAGGCCTGGTCCGTACAGGTAGGCGTATCATCCTGCGGATAAAAATACAATACTATCTTTTGACCTTTTAAGCCGGCAAGCGAAACCTTACCACCGTTTTGATCTGTTCCCGTAAATGAGGGTGCTTT
Organism: Chitinophagales bacterium; assembly: GCA_038210625.1. Lineage (GTDB taxonomy): Bacteria > Bacteroidota > Bacteroidia > Chitinophagales > Chitinophagaceae > Ferruginibacter. Next base: position 6,242 of record JBBQWL010000006.1, read on the forward strand.
TTTTCCTTCTGCTGGTATTGGCATGTTTTATTTTTTGAAGTTTATAAGCAGGCTTATTGTAAAAAAGTTACCTGCTAAAATGATAAATTTTTTCTGTTGTATTGCCCACACAATCCGACACCATCATCTTTAATTCATGTGCACCCGGCCCACAATGTTCGTCGAATTTATAGATAAATGTTCTACCCTTATCGTTGCTGAACCGGAGCCATTTTCCATCCAGTGTTGCTGAAAAATCTTCCAACTCTTCAGTGGCATCGGTAATAACAAAAGTCAGCCGGTTTAGTTTAGTAGTGTTCATGCTTTCTCTAAAACCAATTGGAGTAATAGCAGGAGGTACGGTATCCTGCACCAATTGAAAATTGCCGAACGCTTTAAATGCTGCTGTGTACCACCCATCATTGTATATCGCTTTTACGTAATCGTTTTTACCATTTGCAAACCGATGCATTACCATTTTATCGGGATAAACCGCGTTGCTGTTTTTTATCATCAGGGTAAACTTAGTTTGTAACGGAACAGAAGCGTTGTGTACCTGGTAAACAGGGAAGCCGGTTGCCGGAATAATTTCTTTGTAGCTAAAACGGAATGAATCGTATAAACAGGGTTCGGGTAAGTAAGCGCAAATTTTTTCGTTTTCAAAAACATTAACAAAGCCTGGTCTGAACGATGTTTGCGAAGGAAAAGGAGGACTTCCTGCCGATTTTTTTGGTTGTGCCGAAGCGCCTCTTTTTACATGGAATTTTAAAATGGAAGTATTACCGGCTGCATCTTTTACTACTATTTTAATAGCGTGTGCACTATCATCTGTAAGATCAATGATGCCATCACCACTCATTTGTTTATAAACTCCTTCAGGGTAACCTGGCAACCTGCTCAAATGCTGTACAAAAGGTCCGCCACCGCTGCGTAATTTATAATCGATGTGTGCATTTACATAGCGTGTTTCATCGTAGCTAATGCTGTCAATCTGGAAACCAATTACCGGGCGTTCATCCGCCGACAATTCCGCCTGGTAAATACCGTATTTGTGTGGTGAGCCGATAAAACGATCTGTAGCCGCAATGGCGAAACTAACCTTATCTGTAGTAGCAATAATTACCCCGGGAACAGTATAAACGCCGTTCTCTTTTTTCAGATTGTGAAACGTCGGACTTTGTTCGTAAGTACTAATGCAGCGGTCATACATGGCCAGGCGGAAAATATCGGGTGGAATATTATCGGGTAATCCCATCCCAAATAAAAACGGGTTGAGCACTTTATCGGTTTTGGTATCCCTTATTTCAAAATGCGTATGTGGGCCCTGCGATCCGCCGGTGTTGCCGCTATAAGCAATTTGCTGGCCTTTCTTTACAGGGAATAAACCCACAGGGATATCGATAAATATTTTCCAGCTTTGTTGCCCATATTGCAGGCTGGTGATGTACTTTTCCAGTGCAGGATAAAAATCATTCAGGTGGGCGTACAGCGTTGTAAGGCCATTGGGATGATTGATGTAAATGCACCTGCCAAACCCGAAAGGTTCAATTTTTACTTTTGCTATATAGCCATCCGCAGCGGCTACAACCGGTACATTTTCTCTTTGATCCGTTTTACAATCCAGCCCCATATGGTAATGATTGGGCCTTAACTCACCAAAGTTGGCTGCTAAGGCGTGTTTGGCTATAACCGGCCATTGAAAGTAACCCTGGGGATAATTTTTTGCCGGAAAAATTTGCGCAGTGGCCGAAATAAATATTAGCGAAAAAAGACATGACGCTGCTAGTTTGTGTACATTCATATTGTAAAATCAATTTGCAAACTTAATTGTAAAATCACACTAAAAATTACTAACATGAGTGTAAATTCAAAACACATCGCAACTTTTTTATTGGGCGCTGCCGCAGCTTTGGCCGGTGCGAAATATATGAGCATGACGCCGGAAGAAAAAGAAAAATTGGCGGCAGATTTAAAAGATAAAGCACATAAAATGAAAGACGAGGCTGAAGGTGCCTTTGACAAAGCCAAAGATTATTTTGATGAATTAAAGACAAAGGGCACCGAGGCTTTTAAAGAACATTTTGGAGAAGCTGAAAAAACAATCAGCGATTTATTTGGTAAAAAGGATAATACAGCCGGCACACCTTCTTAACGCAGTACAATATTATTCCACAGTTTATTACCTCTCCCGGTACGCCAACGCCAGCTTTAATATAAAGGCTGGCGTTTGTTTTTTGTAATTAAAATACCTGCGTTAAAATATTTCCCCGAAACAAATTAATTTAATTACTATTTTGTACTTAATTGTTCCTGGTTAATTAGCTGCTTTCCTCTCTGATATAAACCCCTGGATTTTTAACTGTCCCAATTAATACTGATTGCCAGTTGCAAAAATATAAGCCATGATGAATTTATAAGCCCCTAAACTAAACAGCCATGCGTTACAAAAAAGAAAGCAGTGATCTTAAAATTTATGTTGTTGCAGGAACACAAACAGTATTGTTATCTTTTGACATTGCCAGAAGCAAAATTGAGAACAAGCATTTTTTAGGTTTTAGCCTGGAAAGAAAGGATAAAAATGGCATTGTTAAATACCTGAATGGCACTAAATATTTTGCATCGTTGCAAACGGTTACCGATCCTGAGATCAGGTATGCGTCACTTTTGCAAACCTTTTACTGGCAGGATTATACAGCCGATCCCGGGCAGATTTATACTTATACCATTAAGCCGATGTTTGGAACTGCCATTAATCACCTGCCCAAATTTGAGAACAGTATTGAAATTACTACAGAGAACCTGCAGGAAGGCAAACATTCTGTTTATTTTAATTACGGTGTTACCGGGTCACAAGCCTATGCGCATAACAAAGAATATGGCAACAAACCCATCAGCGATTTACAGGGCGTAGCACTGGAACATGCACTCGCTTTTTTAGGCAGAGACTTGTGGAGTGAAGGTTTGATGAAGTTTGTGCAACAGGCCACCGGCAATGATTTTAGCATTTATGGCTCTTTTTATGAGCTGCAATTCCCAGGTTTTTTAGATGAATTAAAAGCAGCTTCCGACAGGGGCGCAGATGTTCAGCTAATAGTAAGCGGCAAGCCGGACCAGTACGATGATAAGGTGTACAAAGACGGTACTGTTCGGCTGAACAACAAGTCGATGCTTAAAAAGGCAGGTCTTGAACCGATGGTAAAAACCCTGCGCACCAAGCCCAGTCAACCGCATAATAAGTTTATGGTCTTGTGTCAAAACGGAAAACCTAAACAGGTATGGACTGGTTCCACCAATATTACGCTGGCAGGAATTTTTGGCCAGTGCAATACTGGTCACTGGATTGTGGATGATACCATCGCTAAAAAATATTTAGATTATTGGATGGGCATCCAGGGTAACCCGTTTATGAGTATACAGGCAAAATTATGTGAGACCATACAGCCGGACACCGACCTGCTGAGCCTTACAAAAGGAACCTATGTTTTTTTTAGTCCGAGAGATTTGCCTGTTGTAAAAGATGTGGCACCTGTGCATTTGCAGCATTATGCCGATTTAATCGACAGCGCAAAGGAACTGGTTTGCATGGTTTTTCCTTTTAACATGGATGAAGTGTTTAATACAGTTTTTAAAAGAGATAAAACTTATTTACGATTGCTGTTGTTTGAATCTGCATCCGATGCCGCTGGTGTTAAGAGTAATGATACTGATGTGAAGGTAACTGCAGGAGCTGTGTATGAAGGCGGTGAAAAACAATGGGCAAAAGAAATTACAACCAAAGCGATAACGGGGGCCGGCATTTTGTATGTACACAATAAATTCTTTTTGGTAGATCCGTTGTCTGATAAGCCTGTTGTGGTTACCGGCTCGGCAAACTTTAGCGCCAATTCAATTCAAAACAATGATGAAAACACCATTATAATAAAGGGCGATAACAGGGTGGCAGATATTTATCTCACAGAATTCGACCGCTTGTTTGTACATTTTTGGCCAAGGTATTTAAGCAAATTGCAGGCAAAAAGCAATCAGCCGTTACAGGGATTTTTAAAACCGTTGGATGAAACATTTACCTGGCACAAAGATTATTATGATGCCACCAAATATGTGATGAAAAGAAAGAAATTGTTTGTTAGGATGAAAGGCGCCAAAAGGGTTAAATAATTACTAAAATAACTTTATAAGGTACACAAATACCAACGCTTTAACAAAGGCCAAATAGCAATACTGCCAATGAATAGATTGCGACGAAAGCCCGATTCGGTACGGGCGGGCAACCAGGCCGCCATGAAATGATTGGCATGGATCATTTGTTTTAAAACCTGCCGCCATTACTGGTTGCAGAATTTTTAATTTTCTCATTTCATTTTTTCCGCTCAGTCCCTTACTTTTGCACGCCTACAGAAGGCAACATATTATGCCAAAAGACAATTCCATCCACTCAGTGTTAATTATCGGCTCAGGCCCAATCGTTATAGGACAAGCCTGCGAGTTTGATTATTCCGGAACACAAGCTGCCAGAAGCTTACGCGAAGAAGGTATTAAAGTAACGCTGATTAACAGCAATCCCGCTACAATTATGACGGACCCAATGATGGCCGACAGGGTGTACCTGTTGCCTTTAACGGTGGAAAGCATTGAGCAAATATTGGAAGAAAATGAGATAGATGCAGTGTTACCAACCATGGGCGGACAAACTGCCCTGAACCTTTGTAAAGAAGCAGATGAGCTGGGCATTTGGGAAAAATTTAACGTGAAGCTGATTGGTGTTGATATTAAAGCGATTGATAAAGCCGAAGACAGGGAAAAATTCCGCCAGTGGATGATTGAAATGGGCATACCCGTTTGCCCGGCAAGAACTGCTAATTCTTTTTTAGAAGGAAAGGAATTTGCGGCGGAAGTTGGATTTCCATTAGTAATAAGACCTTCTTTTACTTTGGGTGGAAGCGGCGGTAGTATTGTTTTTAAAAAAGAAGATTTGGATGAAGCGCTGAACAATGGTTTAACCGCATCGCCGATACATGAAGTGCTGGTAGAAAAAGCGGTGCTGGGCTGGAAGGAATATGAACTGGAATTGCTGCGGGATAACAATGACAACGTAGTAATTATTTGCGCCGTTGAAAATTTTGACCCTATGGGCGTACATACCGGCGATAGTATAACAGTGGCGCCGGCTATGACTTTGAGCGATACCGCCTACCAGTTAATGCGTAACACTGCCATTCGCATGATGCGTGCGTTAGGCAATTTTGCCGGCGGATGTAATGTACAATTTGCCCTTAATCCGCAAACGGAAGAATTGATAGTGGTAGAAATTAACCCAAGGGTTAGCCGCTCCTCTGCATTGGCCAGTAAGGCTACCGGTTACCCGATTGCCAAGATTGCCGCCAAGCTGGCGATTGGTTATAACCTGGATGAATTGAAGAACCAAATAACGCAATCCACTTCCGCTTATTTTGAGCCAGCGCTGGATTATGTGATTGTAAAAATACCGCGTTGGAACTTTGATAAATTTAAAGGCGCTAACGATACGCTGGGCTTTCAAATGAAGAGCGTGGGTGAAGTAATGGCCATCGGCAGAAGCTTTGCAGAGGCAATACAAAAAGCTTGTCAGAGTTTAGAAAATGAAGCGGTTGGTTTGGGTTATTACGGCAAAAGCTTAATGCATGCCGATGAACTGATTGAATACATTAAGATACCAAAATGGGATCGGGTGTTTCGCATAAAAGATGCGCTGATGGCGGGAGCCAGCGTAAAAAGAATTTGTGAAAGTACGGGCATTGACCGCTGGTTTATTTACCAGATTCAAAAAATATGTGATTGTGAAAAAGAGATTGCTAAATATGATCTTAAAACCTTGCCGGACGAATTGCTGACACAGGCCAAATTTTTAGGGTTTAGTGATGAGCAGATTGTGCGGATAATGAAAGAAGATGACGCCGAAATTATTTATAACCGCCGAAAAGAAATGGGTTTAACAAGGGTGTTTAAAATGGTAGATACTTGTAGTGCGGAGTTTGAAGCGAAGACACCGTATTTCTATTCTACTTTTGAAAATAAGCCAGCCCCCCTGCCCCTCAAGGGGGGTGGTGTAGATGCAGTGCATACTGCTTCAATAGTGTCTAATGAATCTGTTGTTTCAACCAAGAAAAAAATAATTGTACTTGGCAGTGGACCGAATAGAATTGGCCAGGGTATTGAGTTTGATTATTGCTGTGTACACGGATTGCTGGCAGTTAAAGAAGCTGGCTACGAAGCCATTATGGTGAATTGCAACCCGGAAACTGTTTCTACCGATTTTGATATTGCCGACAAATTATATTTTGAACCCGTTTTTTGGGAACATCTTTGGGAAATCATTGAGCATGAAAAACCTGAAGGTGTAATAGTTCAATTAGGCGGACAAACCGCTTTGAAACTTGCCAGGCAATTACACGAAAAGGGCATCAAAATTATCGGCACTTCTTTCGATAGTATGGATATTGCGGAAGACCGTGGCAGGTTTAGTGATACGTTGAAAGAACTCGGTATACCTTACCCTAATTATGGTACCGCTTACAATACTGACGAAGCCATCGAAGTAGCCAAACATGTAGGTTACCCGGTGTTGATTCGTCCCAGCTACGTAATTGGCGGCCAACGGATGCGGATTGTCTTAAATGACGAAGATCTTGAAAAAGGCATATTAAGTTTAATCAAACATTTGCCCGGTAATAAAATTCTGATTGATCACTTTTTGGATCGTTGCCAGGAAGCTGAAATTGACGCCATTTTTGATGGAGAAGAATTCCACATCATGGGTGTGATGGAACATATTGAACCCGCTGGTATACATAGTGGTGACAGTAATGCCGTCTTGCCACAATTCAATCTGTCGCCGTTGATTGTTACTACTATGGAACACTACGCCGAAAAGATTGCCCGCAAGCTCAACATTAAAGGGCTCATCAATATTCAGTTTGCCATTAAAGACGGCAATGTGTTTGTGATCGAAGCTAATCCAAGGGCCAGTCGCACTACACCATTTATTGCAAAGGCATACCAAATACCTTACCTGAATATTGCTACTAAAATTATGTTGGGTGTAAATAAATTAAGCGACTTCACCTACGATAAAAAGCTACAGGGTTTTGCCATTAAAGAACCGGTTTTCTCCTTTAATAAATTCCCTGGTGTAAGTAAAGAATTAGGCCCGGAAATGAAGAGCACCGGAGAGGCCATCCGCTTTATAAAAGACTTGCGTGATCCGTACTTCAGGCAGTTGTATAAAGAGCGTAGTATGCATTTGAGCAAGTAGTTTTTTGTAAAAAATTGTTATGCAAATAATTCAAAGCATTCAAAACAGAATATACGATGTTCGGGGTGAACGGGTGATGCTTGATTTTGATTTGGCATTGTTATATGAGGTTGAAACCAGGATTTTAAACCAGGCAGTAAAAAGAAACCTTGAACGATTTCCCGAAGATTTTATGTTTAGGCTTACAAAAAGCGAATTTGAAGATATTCGGTTTCAGATTGATGCTGCAAACAAAGGCCAGGGTATGTCATCACAAATTGTGATGACATACCCTGGAAAAAGACCAGCTTCTGCATTGCCTTATGCTTTTACCGAACAAGGTGTTGCCATGTTGAGTGGTGTGATAAACTCGGGAAAGGCATTTCTATGAATATTGCCATTATGAGGGCTTTTGTAGCGAAAAAAAAAGTGCTGTTAAAGCAAAACGATTTAAAAGAGCAATTGAAAGAAATTAAAGAAAGATTGGGTGAGCATGATGTGCAACTAAACCAGATTTATGACGCCATGGAAAACTTGCTCGATGAAAAAGCCGCACAAAGAAAATGGGAAGACAGAGAAAGAATAGGATTTAAAAAATAACGATACCCGATAAGCAAGCGTTTATTTACAAAGCAGACTACAGCATAAAAGTTTTAAAAGACTTTCACAAAAAACTCTCCCGAGAAAATACGTTGCCTGGATTCGAGCTCGACCTTCAGCTTCTTCAATAGCACTTTCTTATTCATTTATTTATAGTTATCTTGAAGTATGTCAAAAACATTTGATATACCCGTTTGGAAAAAAGCGCCGTTTATCCGGCTGCTATTGCCTTTGATCGCAGGCATACTCCTTGAATGGTACCTGCAAATTTCGGTTGCTGCATGTTTAACCGGGGCCATTTGTTTCAGTATTGCTTACGGATTGTTTTTTCTCTTTCCGTTAGCAGTCCAGTTTAAACTACAATCTTTACAAGCTGTTATTTTAAATTTACTCATTGTATGTTTCGGCCTGCTGGTAACCTGGCAAAAAGATATACAGCATAACAATAACTGGTTTGGCCAATACTACAAGGACAGTGACTATTTGGTGGTAAGGATAAACGAACCCCTGGTTGAAAAATCAAAATCATATAAGGCGGATGGTTATGTAGAAGCACTTATACATCACGATACGCTGGTGAAAGCCGAAGGAAAAGTATTACTCTATTTCGCAAAAGATTCCCTTACTTCCGGGTTGCATTATGGCGATAAAATTATCATCAGTAAAAAACTACAGACCATAAAAAATTCCGGAAATCCCGGTGCATTTAATTACCAGCGCTATGCCGCGTTTCAATCTGTTTTTCACAATGTTTTTTTACAGCCAAAAGATTGGGTTCAATTGAAGGAGAAAAATATCAATGTCTTCAGACAGTTTATTTTTTCATCCAGGGCAGCTATTTTGTCTGTTTTGCAAAAAAATATATCGGCTGGCAAAGATGAACTTGGCATTGCAGAAGCCTTATTGATTGGGTATACCAATGATTTGGATAAAGACCTGGTGCAGGCTTACAGCAATACGGGTGTAGTACATATCATTGCCATTTCGGGTATGCACCTGGCATTGATTTATGGCCTATTGGTTTGGCTGTTTGCCAAAATTCCCCTGATCAATAAATCAAAGATCACGCAGGTAATATTGATATTGGCCTGCCTGTGGATTTTTTCTTTGTTGACAGGCGCTGCCGCCTCTGTGTTAAGATCTGCCGTTATGTTTACTTTTATTGCGGTAGGTAAAAAATTATCAAGGCAATCTTCCATTTATAATTCGCTGGCCGGTTCAGCGCTTGTAATGCTTTGTTACAATCCTTATTTTTTATGGGATGTTGGATTTCAATTATCCTACCTGGCAGTGGTAGGCATCATTATCTTTCAAAAATCTATTTACAATTGGTTGTACATTAAAAATAAATTGTTCAACGAAATATGGAAACTGATGGCCATTTCACTGGCGGCACAAGTGCTTACGTTCCCTATCTGCATTTATTATTTTCACCAGTTTCCGAATCTTTTTCTCATCACCAACATTGTAGCAGTGCCATTATCTGGCCTGATATTATTCGTAGAAATCGGACTGGTTGCTTTTTCATGGGTTCCTTTTGCCGGCAATTGCCTTGGCATACTCGCAGGCTGGATGGTGTGGTTAATGAACAGTATTATCAGCACAGTAAGCCAAATATCTTTCGCAGTCTGGGATAATATACCCTCTTCTATTGCCAGCACCTGGCTGCTATACACTGTGGTAATTGGTATAGGTGTGTGGCTACTGAATCAAAACAAAAATGCCTTTCGCCTGGCAATTATTTGCTTGCTGGCATTTGTTACATTGCAGGCATGGGAAAGCTGGCAGATTAAGCAACAGCAACAGCTAATTGTGTACAATGTACCGCAACACCAGGCCATTGATTTTATTGCGGGCAATGAATATCGGTTTGTCGGAGACAGTGTTTTATTGGAGGATGGTGTATTGCAAAATTTTCATTTAAAGCCGGCACGTATTGCATTGCAATTACAAAAGCGTACCGATTCGATGCCGATGATCTTTCAACAGCAGCAATTTTACCAGTTCGGGGCTAAAAAAATTTTGGTGATTGATAAGCCTGTATGGTTTGAACAGGGGCAGCAAAAAATAGATGTTGATCTCATCATCATTTCTAAAAACCCTTCAATTAGCTTACCCCGGCTGGCAGCAGTATTTAATTGCGGCAAATATATTTTTGATGCCTCCAACAGCTTTTGGAAAATTAACCAATGGCAACAAGATTGTATTGACTTGCATTTGGATTATTATTCCATACCTGCCAATGGCGCCTATGTTTGTAATATTAAGATTTAAGTTATTAATTTGCAGTTGATTTTTTGTGCGAATTTTTTAAAAAATAGTCTATTATCAAAAAGCCATTATCTCTATACCAATTGCCAATATACCTGTGCACAAACAACCTTGTAAGGCTGTTGTTTTTTTGGATTTTTTGTTTTATTGTAACCTACGCTGCAGGGGCTGTAAAATTGCCCGGTACAGGTGACCATCACTTTTCTGCCAAATTGCATTCCCATTTTGTAAGTTCTCCTTTACAAAATTTCTCCGCGGATTATTTAAATGATAGTTTGCCAAGATACAGTGTTGATACAATTGTGATCCCTTTTGAGTATAAGCAATCGGCCTTATTTCAGCCATTTACATTTAAAGCAATTGACAGCGTAATTGGTATATTACTGGATCGGGATGATGTACTACTTGACATTAACGGCTATGCGCATGTAGACGAGGCGGGTGATTCAATCTGTTATTATTTGTCGCTTAACAGGGCACTGGTCATTAAAGATTATTTGCTCGGAAGAGGCATCGACAGTGGACGGATTACATCATTAAAAGGTTGGGGTAATGTACGGTCGAAAAACCGTAAAACCAACGCAGAAATACTGCGGTATAATTGCCGGGCAGAGATAATGCTCAGCTATCCTTTACCGCCGCCTCCACTGGCTGTAAATGACCGGGATGAAGACGGCGTGGCAGATGAAGTGGATGAATGCCCCGATGAGTATGGAGAAATATTGAAATACGGATGCCCGGATAGAAGCGCCATCATCGTTCCCTTTGAGCCTGAGCAATTCTCACTATTTTCTGTTGCTTACACAGTACTGGACAGTGTTAAAGCAATGTTGTTAAGAGATCCAGCCATTTCAATAATCATTTCCGGGTATGCCTATAAAACCGAAGGGGTAGATGCAGTCTGCAAAAAACTCGCAAACGAACGCGCCGATATTGTGAGGCGTTACTTATTAAGCCGCGGTATTGAAGCACGCAGAATTATATCCGCCAAAGGCCTGGGAAAATCGAAATCCTTAAATGCCGGCAGAAACCCGCTCGAAATTATCAGCAATGCAAGGGCCGAAATATCTTTGGTCCGACATTAGTTTTTATGACCTGACATTTCAAATTATTTCTTCACGCTTGTTTACATTTTGTTTGTAATACAATCCTTTTATCAATAATACCACCGGTAAAAAATTGTAATTTTGCGCCATTATTAAAAAACCCGGGAAAAACTTTCCGGAAATCTATAACAACCAAGCAATGGACAAAAAAATTCAGTCGGCACTAATTTCCGTTTTTTACAAAGATGGCTTAGAAAATATTATTAAAGAATTGCACCAACTCGGTATTACTATTTATTCTACCGGTGGTACACAACAATTTATTGAAGCCCTGAATGTTCCCTGCGTTCCTGTGGAATCATTAACCAGCTATCCATCCATTTTAGGCGGACGGGTTAAAACCCTTCATCCTTCAGTGTTTGGCGGTATTTTGGGTAAAAGGAATGATGCAACCCACGTGCAGGAAATGAAGCAATACAATATTCCAGAACTTGACCTGGTAATTGTGGATTTATATCCTTTTGAAGAAACCGTGGCAGCGGTGAATGGCCCAGGCTTTCAAGCCGGGGATGAGGAAAAAGAAAAATTAATCATTGAAAAAATTGACATTGGCGGTCCGTCAATGATCAGGGGCGCAGCAAAAAACCATGCAGATGTCGTGGTAATTGCCGCTAAAAAAGATTATGCCTTGCTGGAACAGATTTTAAAAGATCAAAAAGGCGAAACAACGCTGGAACAACGACGTGCTTTTGCCATCAAAGCTTTTGATGTCTGTACAGGCTACGATCTCGCCATCTCCAATTATTTTAACCAAACAGATTTTGCCAATCCATTTGATAAAACAAAAACCGTGTTGCGTTACGGCGAAAACCCACACCAGCAAGGCATTTTTTATGGCAACCAGGAAGAAATTTTTGACAAGTTGCATGGCAAAGAATTATCGTACAACAACCTGGTAGATGTTGATGCGGCTGTGCAATTGATACAGGATTGTAACACCGCTAACTCCACTTCAGGAGAGGGCGGGAAAGAGGCTATTTTTGCTATCATCAAACACACCAATCCATGCGGCATCGCAGCAAGACCAACCGTAAAAGAAGCCTGGGATGCAGCGCTGGCGGGAGATCCAGAAAGTGCTTTTGGTGGCGTGTTGGTTTGTAATGCAGCCATTGATAAAGCAACGGCCGAAGCCATCAACGAAATATTTTTTGAAGTGTTGATTGCACCATCTTTCAATGCAGATGCACTGGAAATTTTGCAGACAAAAAAGAACAGGATATTATTAGTTCAAAAAACAGTCTTAACATCTACGCACCAGTTTAAATCTGTTTTAAACGGAACGCTTACCCAGCAGAACGACGTCGGCAATTTTACAGAATGGAAAGAAACTGGCGGAAGAGACACAACTGCCGCTGAAAAAGAAGACCTTGCTTTTGCCAACCTGGTAGCCAAACATTTAAAGAGTAATTCCATTGCACTTGTAAAAAATAAACAACTCATCGGCAAAGGCTGCGGACAAACTTCCCGTATCGATTCCTTGCGCCAGTCAATTGAAAAAGCAAAACAATTTAATTTCGATTTAACTGGTGCAGCACTTGCCAGCGATGCATTTTTCCCTTTTGATGATTGCGTAAAAATTGCCCATGCAGCAGGCATTGCCTCGTTCATTCAACCCGGCGGTTCTATCCGTGATAAAGACTCTATCGAATATTGCAAACAAAACAACCTGGCCATGGTAATAACGGGCCTGCGTCATTTTAAACATTAAGTACAAACGCCTTTAATTATAAGGCGGTCAATGAAAGCGCTCGCCAATAATATCATCGCTAAAACGCCCTTCAACCGCCCCGGCGGACGGCCCATACTTGCGTTGATTTGGGTATGTTTTTTTTGGGGCACTACCTGGATTGCGTCGCGGCAAGGCGTACAATATATTCCGGCAATACAGATGTGCGGCATACGCCAATTGTGCGGCGGTTCACTTTACTTATTGTATTTTTTGTATCAAAAACAACCGTGGCCAAAAGGCAGGCAATGGGTAACCATTTTAATTTTAAGCTTCCTTAATTTTATGCTTACCAATACGCTCAGCACCTGGGGCGTAAAATATATTTCAAGCGGTTTGGGGGCGATCATCGCAGCCATCGTTCCATTATGGATTGTGCTCATCACTATGTTTGAGGGCGCACGTCTTCCTTCAAAAGCTACAACAGGACTCATTCTTGGCTTTGGCGGTATATGTATTATTTTTTACGATCACCTCAAAGATTTTTTAAATGCCGATTTTCGCTTTGGTATTTTGCTATCGCTGGCAGCCAGTATTTCCTGGGCTTTCGGCGGCGTGTACACCAAAAAACATGCAGCCAATTTTAATCCCTATTTCAGTATGGGTTTGCAAATGCTTATCTCCTGTGTGGCGTTGTTCAGTATCACTTACAGCACCGGCGACTCTATCAATATTCGCGATATTCCGTTGAATGGCTGGCTGGCTATAAGCTACCTTGTTATTGTAGGTTCGGTGTTAACCTTTATTGCATACGTGTATATGCTCCAGCGTCTGCCTACTTCACAGGGCTCAATTTATGCCTATATAAACCCGGTAGTAGCAGTGTTATTAGGAGCCATTCTTTTTCACGAAAAATTAAATATGTATGTAGCAGTTGGTGGTGCGGTAACTATTTTTGGCGTGTTCCTTGTCAACGATAGTTTCAGAAAAAAGCTGTTGCAGTAAATATAAAAACAATCCTGGTCCGGGCCAGGAAGCCCTGTGGACCATCGTTGCGTCGCCCTCTTGTACGGCAAACCTTTTTTGTACTTCAGCTTTCTTACCGGCGGTAATTACGTTATTGCCAACAGCAAAAAAATCAATAACCCCAAAGCATTCAACTTACAACTCACATAACTTTTCTTAAAAAATTTTCATACATGCTTGCCCAGCCCTGGTATAATTTATCTTCTCCCACCATGTGATTATGCCAGATGGTTATCAATTCGCCATTCACCGCTTTGCATGCGGTATAGTACTGCATCAGTTCTTCAAAAGCCTCATCAGCCGTAAGTTTCTGCTCGTAGTAAGCATTGGCTTCCATAAAACAAAAGGGGTGAATGCGCAAAGAAGTTGACTCGTTTCTTTCTAAATCAAACCAAAAAAAAGAAGAAGCAACAGAAGCCCTGAATCCATTGATACTGCCATAACCCATGCTATAGTCGTCGCTGATGTTTTCCCTCAAAAGCCTGCGGTAACCTGCCGGCAAATTAAAGCGGATATAGTGTTGCCGTGAGTTGGTAATTTCTTTTTGGCTCATCTTTTTCAACTGCGCTATTTCGGTTGTTAATAAACCATCATCATCGCCGCTTTGCCAGGAAGGATGAATGCCAATGGCATATTTATCTGCATGTTTTTTTACCAGTTGTTGCATGGCTTTTGTAGCAGGTAAAATATTTTTATCATACAATCCATTTTTTGCCGCCACTAAAAAAAAGTAAACCGGGTTTAACTGGTATTGTTCATGCAATGCAATTAGCCAATCATACGTATCAAATGGATCTTTACGCATGCCCAATAATATTTGTATTCTTTCAAAAGAAGGAGATTTAAAAAAGCCACCAACATTCCTCAACAAACCCTTCTGCTTAACGGAGTAAGCAATATCAATATCATAAGTCGGAATAAATTTGAATGTCGGAAGATGAATAACAAGGGCCGGAAATTTTATTTGTAAAGCCGCCGCAAAATCTTTTACCCAACTATTTATCAACGGCAGATGAAGGAAATTGTTCTTAAACGCCAGCGAGTTTTCATGTGCATACCGGCCATACATATCCTTTTGATGCGGCAGGTATTCTTCATAACGGCTCAATAGATAAAACGCAGCTGCAAAAATATCAAACGAAAAGGCCGGGCTTCCGGTTCTAAAAAACGCTGTATTATTAGTGGCTTCAAAACATTCAACTTCCTGCGGAACGATGTTTTTTTCGAATAATAAATTAACTGGTAAAAGCTGGAACTCCTCTTCACAAATCCCGTTATTACTGTAATTGATTTTTGACCTGTCATCATTTTTAAATGCTTCAAGACTGGTAGTTATTTCACATTCGATGCCCAGCAATTCCTCAAAAATAAAAGCACAGATATACTGTAACCTGGGCGAATAATTTTGCGTGTATAAAAGTACCTTCATTAAGCTGATAAATATGTTTGAAGGTAATACTGTTGACGGGCTTTGGCAAATCAATCAACAAGGTAAAAATAGCCTGTTGTTCATTAGTGAATAGCACTAAAAGTAACTCTTGACCTCATTGTCTGGAAATTATTTTACTGTATCAATTTAGCAATCTGCTGAAAGGGAATAGTATTCGCCATATCAAGAATTTGGGTGTCTGTACAGTCATCCACTTTAAAAGTAATCAGTGCATTGCCCAATGGCATTTGCAACTGGTAATCGTTTTTATCATCTGTGCTGCCGGGTTGTTTTTCAAGCCTTGCTTTGTAACCTTGCACCTTTACTGTTTTTGTTTTGCCATCGCTCATCATGCCACCAAGCAAAGGGGAATTTAAAAATGAATTAATCATCGCCACCATAGGCGAATTGCTGATGATCGACAGGTCCGCCAGCTTACCTGTTTTTCCATAAACCCGGTGAATGGTACAACCAACAAAACCAACATTGGAAGTCACATTATCGTCTTTGGCATTGGTTGTTAAGGAGTCCATTTTCGGCGGTAGTAGTTTCAATACTTCTTTGCCAACAATCAAATCAACTTCCTGCATGGCCTGCTGTAATGCAAAATGAGTGTCTTCCAGTTTACCAGCGTTATAGGCAGTTTTAGCATTGGTCATTGCTTTGGCAAAGTCCTGCGCTTTGCCAGTCATGCTGCATATCAAAATAGCGCTAAGTGTTATAATGAATTTCATAATTATTTTTATTGCAGATTAAAACTATTGTTCTCCCAGCATTTTTTTAATGCCATCAATATCAAAGCTGTTGGCGGCAGTCATCACTTCCTGCTCATTGGCAAAGTTGATGCATTCCCATACAATCATCGAGGTTTGGCCAAGCGGCACTATCAACGTATAGCCCTTACTGTCTTCATATTGAATAATGGCCTTATTGCCTTTTACCCTTACCTGTTTAAAGTTTTGCTTTTCGCCATTGGCCTCCATCATCGTGGCATTGGCAAAATACATAGTAGCAAGGCCTGAATAAATCCCTGCATTGCCAATACTCACCGTCAACTGTTTATCTGCCCCGTTTTTATACACCCGCTGAATATTCAGGTTGCTCCATCCCCATTGTGTGCTCATTACTTTATCCTGCAGTGTATCTGCCGGTAAAGCAACAATTGTTGGCGGTAGTGATTTAAGAATTTGCCTGCCTAGTTGTATTTCTACCCCCATCAACGCCTGTTGCAAAGAATAGCGGGCATCGCTGTAATTTTTAGCACCGTGAGCTGTTTCTGCTTCCGCCATCTCGGCTTTTACATCTGGTGGCGCAGTATTACTTAAACCGCCACCACCTTTATTGGTTGGCTTGCCCGAAGAAGAATTGGAATTGCTGTTGTCCCCTCCCTGGTCTGTTGGTAAACCAGTTTTCTTTTCTACTTCGTTTCCAAGTGCCTTGTCTACCGATTTATTTACCTTGTCTTTTATCTTTTTTAAAAATCCCTGCGAATGTGCAGTACGGCCAATCGTGACTGCTGCCAGTAAACAACAGAGGTATAAAAACCTTTTCATAAAAAATGTTTTTGGTTATTGACTATAGAGGAATGAGGAGATAAAAGTAAGGAGAAATATTATTTGTGCAAATACCCTAAAGTGGTAGTAAAATAAGGGTTTTACCACAAATAAGCGGCTAACAAAAAACATAAGAAAAAGGCGCGAAAAAAGTCAGGGCTTAAATTTTTCCTTCCACATTTCATTGAAAGTTTTTTTACTAAAATCAAGGCTACTGCGGTTTTTGGCCCATCCTTTAAATAAACCATTGACCACTTTATTTTTTATATCGCCATTGCCCATGTTCATGAGCCGCCTGTTCAGACTGGAGAGTTTCCAAAGTTTCCAGGCCATCTTTTCGGTAATGGTAGCCAGGCCTTCTTCAACAGATTCATGCCGGTTTTCCAACAGCAATTCGTGCAGGTTTATTTTTATGGGGCAAATTTCGGTGCAGGCACCGCAAAGAGAAGACGCATAGCTTAAATGTTTAAAATCCTGCATTCCCTGCAGGTTGGGAGTAATTACACTTCCGATCGGGCCGCTATAAGTAGTGCCATAGGCATGGCCACCTATATTTTTGTAAACCGGGCAAACATTTAAGCAAGCCCCACACCGAATACAATAAAGGCTTTGGCGTTGTGCCGGATTTTTTAAAATATTGCTTCGCCCATTGTCCAGTAATATCACATACATTTCTTCTGGCCCATCGGTTTCGTTTGGCTGCCTTGGCCCTGCGATAATAGTATTATAAACAGTAACAGTCTGGCCGGTTCCAAAAGTAGAAAGTAGTGGCCAAAATAAAGCCAGGTCGTTCATTGAGGGAATCATTTTTTCAATGCCCACAACAACTATATGCGTTTTTGGAAAGGCGCAACTTAACCGGGCATTGCCTTCATTTTCGGTAACTGCCACCGCCCCGATATCGCTGATGATGAAATTGGCACCGGTAACACCTATTTCCGCCTGCGTATATTTTTCACGCAAAATTTTTCGTGCCACCTGCGTTAATTCTTCGGGACTGTAATTGGCCGGAGTACCCAATTTTTGATTAAACAGCCTGGCCACATCTTCTTTACTTTTGTGCATGGCAGGTGTTACAATATGGTAAGGTGGTTCGCCATCCAGTTGCTGTATGTATTCGCCCAGGTCGGTTTCTACACTTTCAATTCCATTTTCTTCCAGCGCATGGTTCAGGTGAATTTCTTCAGTTACCATGCTTTTGCTTTTTACAACAGTCTTACAGTTGTTGGATTTGCATATACCCAATATTTCTTCAATAGCCTGTTTGGCAGTTTCGGCCCAAATTACTTTACCACCCCGTCTGGTGAAGTTTTTTTCAAATGTCAACAGGTGTTCATCCAAATTTTCAATGGCTTGCCATTTAATATTTTTGGCTGCTTTTTTTGCAAGCTCAATATTGGTAAACTGCTCTTTACCTTTTGGTACGACCGCATTGTACCGGCCAATATTAAAATTTATTTTGCGGCGATGGTCAAGGTCGGCAGCTTTGATGGTACTTTTGGCGATAAAGGTTGCTGATTGTTCGGACATGGAGTTGTGCTTTTGCGAAACTTGAGTTTCAACAACAAGATTTTATTTTAATAAAGTTACCAAATGATTAACTGCTATTTACGTGATGTACGGCACTGAAATCTAAAGGTATAAAATACCTACAAGGTTGAAGTCAGCACTCCTAATACTTTACCCACTTTTGTAAATGCCGCAATGGCTTTATCCAGGTGCTCCTGTTCATGAGCCGCACTTAGCTGAACTCTTATCCTGGCCTGGCCTTTGGCTACCACCGGAAAGAAAAAACCAATTACGTAAATGCCTTCTTCCAGTAAATGGGCTGCAAAATTTTGCGCTACCACCGCATCGTATAACATAATTGGTACTATCGGGTGTTCGCCTGGTTTAATATCAAAACCAGCTTCCGTCATCTTTGTTCTGAAATATGTTGTGTTATAGGCCAATTTATCCCTTAACTCTGTTGTTTCGCTCAACATATCCAGCACGGCAATTGAAGCGCCCACAATGCTGGGTGCAAGTGTGTTGCTGAATAAATAGGGGCGGCTGCGCTGGCGCAACATTTCTATAATTTCTTTTCGGCCGCTGGTAAAACCGCCGCTGGCACCACCCAAGGCTTTGCCCAATGTACCCGTAATAATATCTACCCGCCCCATTACGCCACGGTACTCATGTGTGCCTCTGCCGGTTTTGCCCAAAAAGCCACTACTATGGCATTCATCCGTCATTACAATAGCATTATATTGGTCGGCCAGGTCACAAATTTTGTCTAATTGCGCAATGGTCCCGTCCATACTAAAGGAGCCATCGGTAACAATTATACGGCTGCGCAGGTGGGCGCTTGCTTTTAACTGCTCTTCCAGGCTGCTCATGTTATTGTGCTCGTAACGGAAACGTTGTGCTTTGCATAATCTTACGCCGTCAATGATGGAGGCATGATTCAGCGCATCGCTAATGATGGCGTCTTCTTCGCCAAACAGGGGTTCAAAAACACCGCCGTTGGCATCAAAAGCTGCTGCATATAAAATAGTATCCTCCGTACCCAAAAAATCGGCAATCTTTTTTTCCAATTCTTTATGTATGTCTTGCGTACCGCAGATAAATCGTACGCTGCTCATGCCATAACCCCTGGTATCAATATATTTTTTTGCGGCTTCTGTTACCTTTGGGTGGGCCGAAAGCCCCAGGTAATTGTTGGCACAAAAGTTAAGTACTTTGTTTCCATTCACTATTATTTCAGCGCCCTGAGCGCTGGCAATAATGCGTTCTTTTTTTATTAAACCGGCGGTTTCAATTGCTGAAAGTTCGGTTGCTATTCGTTGCACAAATTGTTGGTTCATCTGGTATTAATTTTTGTAGAAAATAAAATTTGCATTTTTCTTTTGAAGGCTATTAATGTTCTACACCTGTTAGTCCTCAACTGCATAACAAATTTAGTGTAAGCCGCCGCTCAATTTATAGTGGAGTTACAATAAGTTTAACAATTATTACTAAACACTGTAACTTTTTACTTTTATTTTCGTTACACCCCACCAAACAGCCGTTTATGCCACTAAAAAAATCTGCTCTTTTACTGATCGCACTTGCAATAAGCTCGGTTTCAGTATTGGTGTTTTCAGCAAATAAAATCATACCCGCAGCTAAAAAAATAAACTGTTGCAACCAGGTGAATCAAAACGAGCTGTTTGTTCCCTGGAATATGGTTTCGCACTCCATGCTGCTATCCAAAGCATAAATTATTTTTTATTTTGTAACTTTTATTTTAGCCAGCCGTATTTAATATAACCAATCAACTAAATCAATTAACCAGGCACCAATTGTTTATGACGGAAAGAGAGTATAATCAATGTGTAAATCAGTATGCAGACAATGTGTACCGTTTTATCCTCAAAAACCTGGGGCATGAAGCAGATGCGCAGGATGTGGTGCAGGGAGCATTTGAAAAAATGTGGGTCAACAGGCAACAGGTAGAAAATGAGCGGTGCAAAAGTTATTTATTTACAGTGGCGTATCATCAAATGATTGACCATATCAGAAAAAATAAAAGAATTACTTTAAAGGATGAGTTTAAGGAGGAGGCAAAAATTACCAACCATCAGCAACATGATACAAAAAAAGTACTGAATGATGCATTGAATAAATTGACCGATATTCAGAAAAGTTTAGTTATGCTGAAAGATTATGAAGGGTATAGTTACCAGGAAATTGGCGAAATCACAGGCCTGAACGAAAGCCAGGTAAAAGTATATTTACACAGGGCTCGCTTACTGCTGAGAGAATATATTGTTAATCCGGAAAATGTTATTTAACAACCGGATTTAGAAAAGAGAAAAGTGTTGTATGGGTTTTTAAAATTAAAGCAATGAACATTAACCGAAATAATTACGAATCATTTTTTTTACTGTACACAGACAATGAATTGTCTGTTGCAGAGAGAAAAGCTGTTGAGTTATTTGTAAAGGATAATGCAGACCTGCAACAGGAGTTGGACATGTTGCAGCAAACTGTTGTACAGCCAGATAAAATTATTTTTTCAGCCAAGAACAACCTGTTGAAACCAACGGCCGTTTCAGCTGAAACTGAAGAAAAATTATTGTTGTATATCGACGGGGAGTTAAGCGCACCAATATCGAAAGAGTTGAAAACAATGGTGAGTGCAGATGACAAAATTGCAGCGGCACTAAGCTTATTACAACAAACAAAAGTATCAGCCGATGCAACTATTGTTTTTCCTGATAAAAACTTGTTGTATAGAAAAGAAGACAATAAAGTAATACCCTTTGGATGGTGGAAACTGGCTGCTGCAGCCATTTTTATAGGATTCGGTGTTTGGGGTATGAAATGGTATGCAAACAAACCAGGAGACACGGCACAGCAGATTGCGAGTTCAACAACTATTCAACCGGCCAAACCAGCTAAGGAAGATTCTGTTAATAAAGATATATCGCAACAAGCGATCGCAGCTACACAGGTTGCTGCACCAACAGAAAATATTACCCCTAAAAAAGTTGAACCCGCTACTCAAATCAAGGCCAGGCGCATGGTTGTACCAGAAGAAAAAATACTTGTAAAAACAGAAAAAGAAATTAAACCCAGTAATAATTTGCCTACACCTTATTTTGAAAAAATTAACAACTCAAAAAGTAACCCAAATGATGTTGCCAGCGTAACACTACAAACGCAGAAAAGCAGTCCTTCCGCAAATAATAATGAAGGTGCGGATGCAACAAACAGACAATCTTCAGCAGACAATAACGTTTACCCTGCTGCATTTTCTGAAACCAATAATGACAAACAGGATCAGTTTGCCTTTTCAGATGATGAACCCAAAAAGTCAAGGATTGGAGGTCTTTTTCGCAAAGCAAAACGTTTACTTGAACGTAACACAAAAATGAAACCCGGCGAAAACAATGTAAAAGTCGCCAACCTGGAATTTGCAATTCAATAAATTTAAAAAAGAAACAATGAACAAGTTATTTACACTAATGGTGCTGGTATTTATATGCACCGCTGCCAAGGCTCAAAACGACAGTACAAAAACGGATTCCACTAAAGGGCGTAGTGAAAGAAGTGACACCATCCGCATAGGAAATATTGTAATCATTACAAACGGAACAAACCACCGGGAATCTGGCAGTAATACCAGTATTTCAATGGAAAGAAGGCGTCATAAAAAATTATCCAACATCAGCACCAACTGGGGTATTGTTGATTTGGGATTTGCCAACTATACTGATAAAACCAACTATCCCGCAGCCACGGCAGCACAGGATTTGGTAAATGCACCCGGCAGTAATTTTCCTTTGGGCGCCAGTGATTTTAAATTAAGAGCTGCTAAAAGTGTAGACGTTAATTTATGGCTTTTTATGCAGCGGCTTAACCTGATACAACATCACGTTAATTTAAAATACGGATTGGGACTGGAATTAAATAATTACCGTTTTCGGTCCAACATTTCTTTTAAAGAGCCTGGTATTTCTCCTTATTCCGCTACAGCATCAATACCCAACGCTTATGTAATAAGAGACTCTGTTAGTTTTTCTAAAAATAAGCTGGCCGCAGACTATATTACTGTTCCGCTGATGCTCAACTTTACCACCAACCCCGGTGATAATAAAAAGGGTGTTAGTTTAAGCGCAGGCGTGAGCGCAGGATACCTGTATGGTCAGCGCAATAAGCAGATCAGTTCACAAAGAGGTAAGCAAAAAAATAAGGGAGATTACGATTTGGAGCAGTTCAAACTTTCTTATATCGCAGAAATTGGTCTTGGTCCAGTAAGATTATACGGCTCTTATAGTCCAAAATCTATATTTAAAAATGAATTGGATATGCGCCCTTATACACTGGGAATAAGATTAAGTAACTGGTAAAAAACAACGTTTTAAATTTGTATTTGCCATCCCTTTAAACGGATGGCATTTTTTTATGTCTCATTATAAATTTGTTAATGTTGCATAGGTAAATGAAATAATATCAACCGGCATGTCGTTTGAATGTTGTTATCAAATTAATAATTGTATGAACAAAAAGTTGGTGGTTATTTTCGGTATTACATGTTCACTTGTTTTGATGATGGCATTTGTGCCCGGTGCCGAACATACAATAACCGCTGCCACCTTTCCCAATACGGTTCATTTCAAAAAACATCACGCTACTGATACCACCGACAATCCTTATTACATAATTATTGATAAAAGCGATTATGAATTAAAAGTATTTGACGAAGATGGTTGGTATGCTACTTACCCGGTCGTTTTTGGTGGTAAAGATTTAGGGGATAAAATGAAAGAAGGAGATAGAAAAACACCCAATGGAAGTTTCAAAATAATATTGAAAAAAATACATCCTAAATGGGGCCCTGAGTTATTATTGGATTATCCTACCCAAATAAACTACCAGCGTTTTAATGAACGTAAACAAAAAGGACTGATTCCAAAAGCTGCGAAAATCGGCGAAGGCATCGCCATACATGCAACAAGGCCAGAAGAAGAATGGACCATCGACAATTTTTACAACTGGACGGATGGTTGCATTTCCGTAAAATACACTGAAATGAAAGACCTTTTCAGCTATATTCCTGTAGGTACCAAGGTTACCATTCAGCCATAAATTTTTATTGTTGATTTATAAAAATCAGGCTGCCATCTCCATAGCTCAAAAATCTAAAATCGTTTTTTAAAGCATAATCGTAAATGCTTTTCCAGTTGTTGCCAATGGCGGCTGCAACCAGTAATAGCAAGGTGGATTGTGGTTGATGAAAATTGGTTACAAGTGCTTTTATTATCTTAAACTTATAACCCGGTGCAATCAGTATTTGTGTTTTTGCGATAATATTTTTGTAATTGTTTTTGTTCATCCATTGCAACAAAGACTGCAAAGCTGCTGCCGGGGATATGGAAACCTCAGCCAGCGAAGATTCGTACACTTCCCATTGTTGAATGCCCAATTCTTTTGCAACAATTCCAGGAAACAAGACTGTTTTAACGCCCATCCAGTAAAGGCTTTCCAGCGTTCGCAAAGAAGTTGTGCCTACCGCAATAATATTATTCTCCGCATTTGTAATGAGCGTTTCTATAAGTTCCGCTGTTACATCCAGCCATTCAGCATGCATTTCGTGTTGTTCCATAATGCCGGCTTTAACAGGCTTAAAAGTACCGGCACCAACATGCAGTGTTACAAAAGCCTGGTGAATGTTTTTTGCTTGAAAAGAGGTAAAGACATTGTCAGTAAAATGAAGACCGGCAGTAGGTGCTGCAACTGAGCCATCGTGGGCTGCATAAATGGTTTGGTATCTTTCGGTATCGCTATGCTCAGCTTTCCTTTTTATGTAGGGCGGCAGCGGTATTTCTCCCGAGCAGGCGATCACTTCCGCAAAGCTAATGGAGGCAGGTTGCCAGCTTAGTTCAACAACATACGCATCGCTTAATTTTTCTAATAGGGTTGCCTGCAGTTCTGTAACAACTCCACCAATAGAAAACTTTTTTAACAATGGTCCCTGCTTCCATTTACCTGCTCCGCCAATCATACATTTCCAGCGTACACTTTCTTTTGTACTCATGATGCTGGTGTAATCGTTGTTGGCTTCATACGGTTCCAGACAAAAAATTTCAATGATGCCACCAGTAGATTTTTGAAATAAAATCCTTGCCGGAATTACCTTGGTATTATTAAAAACAAGTAAGCTGCCGCCAGGCAAAAATTCCGCAATATTTTTATATTCATCCTGTTGAATGTGACCATTTTTATATACCAGTAATTTGGATGCATCTCTGTCTGCAAGCGGGAAGACGGCAATTTTTTCTTCGGGAAGCTGGTAAGTATAATCTGTAATTGCAATTTTTTGCGGAAGCATGCGGTAGTTAGTTTTTAAGAAAATTTTGCACTTCACCCGTCCATTTTTCATTTTCTTTTTTGCATAAAGATTCATGGCCTGCGCTGTCGTACACTACCAATTTTTTAGGTGCAACTATATTGGCATAAATTAAATCGGTTTCACCCTGTGTAACCCGGGGATCCAGGCGGCCCCATTGCAGCAAAACAGGGCAACTTATTTTTTTTACAAATTCGGCAGGCTTCATACCAAAAGCCCAAAAACCATGCTCTGTGCCACCCCAAAAAGTAATGAGCGTTGCCAGCGGTTCCGGCGGTAACTGCATCATTTTTATTCTGCCTTCAGCTGCCTTTAAAATACTACCAAAAGGCATTTCTAAAATAACTTTATTGGGTTGTAAATGATAGTCATTCATAGCTTTTGACACGGCTGCCGCACCCATTGAAATGCCCCATAACACAATGTTTTTTTCTCCCTTATTTTTTATGAAATCGTAGGCAAGTTGTACATCTTCAGCTTCATAGTACCCGATGGTGGTGGTATTGCCACCACTATTGCCATGCGCCCTGAAATCCATTAGCAGCGTGTTATAGCCCATCTTTCTAAATGCTGCAGATTCCAGCAAAATTCCTGCCTTGGTGCTTCCATGACCATGAAACAGTATGACAGTACCTTTAGCAGTATCGCTTATTTTCATCCACCAACCTTCCAGTTTTATACTGTCTTTTGTATAAAGATATATAGTCTTCGATGGCTCTGCGCTTGCCAGCGAGTCCGGCTTTTTAACTACGTTAATACCAAACAAAATGTCTTCTGTTTTATCCCACCCCGTTTTTTGCTGCTTTACCGCAACGTCGGCTGCATTATAAAAGTGGGTAAACTTGTAAGCGTGAAATGCAGTTATAATATTTACAAGAATAAATATTGTCAGCAAGGTGCGCAGCAATATTTTGGTGAGCAGTTTCATTTGCTTTGCTTTTTAAAAGTAAAAATAAGAATGTTTTGAATGGTATTTCCGTATGCGGTTTATAACGTATTTTTAGAATTCACCTTATTATTTTAAATGTTCTTTATGCAAACTGTTAAAAATGTGTTGGTTTTATTGTTGTTGTTTACAGGTAATACCCTCTTTTCTCAAACCATTGGTCATGAGTGGAAACAGGTCACCAGCAACGGGTACACTTACAAATACGTAACCGGCGATCCGGCCAAAGCGAGGTTTTACAAGCTTAAAAACGGGCTTACAGTCATCTTAAGTACCACCGCAAAAGACCCAAGGATACAATGCTATATCGCCACCAAGGCAGGCAGTAAAACCGATCCTTCAGATCATACAGGGTTAGCACATTACCTGGAACACATGCTTTTTAAAGGCACTGATAAATTTGGCTCGCTGGATTGGGGAAAAGAGAAGCCGGAACTGGATAAAATTGACGATTTGTATGAGCAATACAATCATACAACCGATACAACTTTACGCAGAAGTATTTACCATAACATTGATTCAGTTTCGGGTAAGGCTGCCAGTTTTGCCATTGCAAATGAATATGATAAAATGATGTCATCCATGGGAGCACAGGGTACCAACGCATTCACGTCTTTTGAACAAACTGTGTATACGGATGATGTACCATCCAACGCAGTTGATAAATACCTGGCGGTGCAGGGAGAGCGTTTTCGCAACCCGCAGTTCAGGATATTTCACACCGAGCTGGAAGCAGTGTACGAAGAAAAAAACCGCACGTTAGATAACGATGCCAGGAAGGTGCGGGAGAAATTATTTTCTGGCTTGTTTAAAAATAACAATTACGGAAGACAGACTACCATCGGAACAATTGAGCACTTAAAAAATCCATCACTACTGGAAATCAGAAAATATTTCAATACTTATTATGTGCCCAACAACATGGGCGTAATTATGTCGGGTGATTTTGATGCGGATGCAATGATTAAAAAAATTGATAAAGCTTTCGCATATATGCAGAATAAACCGGTACCGCCTTACAGATTTGATCCTGAGCAGCCCATTACAGCGCCGGTTACGGAAGAAGTGGTTGGTCCGGATGCAGAAAGTATTTCAATTGGCTACCGTTTGCCGGGCAACAAATCAAAAGACGTGCTGCTGGCAGATTTGGTAGGACAGATACTTACCAATGGTAAAGCCGGTTTGATGGATTTGAACCTGGTGAAAAAACAAAAATTATTAAGGGCATCTGCATCCGCGTTTACGCTGATTGATTATGGTGTATTATTTATGCAGGGAACACCTACACAAGGACAATCACTGGAAGATGTAAAAGCTTTGATGTTGGGAGAAATTGAAAATCTAAAAAGAGGAAATTTTGATGATGGTCTTATTACATCGATCATTAACAACCAAAAGAAAAATAAAATCCTGGCTACCGAATCTTATGGAGACAGGGCCAGTGATTTGATGGATGCCTTTACATCGGAACTGGATTGGAAAGACCAGGTTGCCTATACTGATCAGCTATCACAATTGACTAAAAAAGATATAGTAGCTTTTGCCAATAAATATTTCCAGAATAATTACATCGTAATATTTAAACGCAAGGGAGAAGACAAAAATATTGTCAAAGTTGATAAACCGGCTATTACACCGGTTGAAACCAATCGTGATTCACAATCCCCGTTTGTGAAAGCGGTAAATAGTATGCCTTCTGCACCGGTTAAACCTGTTTTTTTAGATTATACAAAAGACCTCCAAAAAGGCAAACTGGGGCCGGCTGAAATCTTGTATGTCCAAAATAAAGACAATGCTATTTTCAGGATGCAGTACCGGTTTGACATGGGCACCTGGAATGATAAGAAATTAGGACTGGCGGCACAATACCTGCAGTTTTTAGGAACCGGCAAAATGAGTGCAGAAGACATCACCAAAGAATTTTATAAAATAGCTTGTAGCTTTTCAGTGGCCGCAGGTGCTGAATTTACTACAGTGAACATTGAAGGCCTGCAGGAAAATTTTACTAAAGCCGTAACGCTTTTTGAAAACCTGTTGAAAAATTGCCAGCCAGATGAAGCGGCTTTGGCGGCATTGAAGACACGTATTTTAAAATCCAGATCGGATGCGAAGCTGAACAAAGGAGCGATTATGGGCGGACTGGTTGCGTATGCAAGGTTCGGTGCCACCAACCCTTTCAACTATGCATTAAGCGAAGCGGATTTAAAAAATACCACTTCTGCAGAACTGGTAGACATGCTGCATGATTTAAACAGTTATTCGCATAAAATTATTTACTATGGCCCACAGTTATTGGCATCGTTAACTGCAGGTTTAAAGCCATTGCATACTATACCTGTTGCATTTAAAGCGGCACCGGAAAAAGTGAAATTCAGTAATGCAACCCAAACCAAAAACCAGGTGCTGTTTGCAGACTACAATATGGTACAATCGGAAATTCGCTGGGTACGTAACACCAACACCTACAATGCTGACGAAGAGCCGGTGGTTGATATTTTTAATAATTATTTTGGCGCAGGAATGTCGGCCCTGGTATTTCAAACCATCCGCGAATCGAAAGCGTTGGCCTATTCTACTTTTGCTTTTTACGCAATACCAGATAAAAAAGAAGACCCGTTTTATACCTTGGCTTACGTTGGTTGCCAGGCAGATAAATTCAACGAATCCATTGTTGCGATGAATGAGCTGCTGAATGATTTGCCAA
The DNA here is from genome assembly GCA_038210625.1 of Chitinophagales bacterium. Taxonomy (GTDB): domain Bacteria; phylum Bacteroidota; class Bacteroidia; order Chitinophagales; family Chitinophagaceae; genus Ferruginibacter. The sequence continues at coordinate 34,668 of JBBQWL010000006.1, forward strand.
ATGTGGTAGAAAACATCAAGGTTGCAAAAGCAGGTATTAAAAAAGATATCGAAACAGGCCGCATTACCCAGGATGGAATTATACGTGACTATCTCCTGGCACAACGGAAGGGGCTTGACTATGATATTCGCAAAAAGACCTATGCGGCTGTTGACGGTATTGGATATGATGAACTGAAAAAATTTCATAGCAGTTATGTTGCCAACAAACCTTACACTTATTGTGTTGTAGCATCGGATAAAAAAGTAAGCGAAGCCGATATGTCAAAATACGGAGAAGTAAAAAAACTTAGCCTGGAAGAAATATTCGGGTATTAAATAAATGAATTATTTTAGTAATGGCTGGTGGAAACACCGGCCATTACTTATTATAAAAATGATTGTATGAAAGAGGATATACCGGTTTTTATAAGATTGCAGGCTGCAGACTTGTTGGCAGAATTTCAGCGCATTCTAATAGCAAACGGATTTACAAAAGAAAAGGCTACTACCTGTGCGGAAGTTTTTACTACCAACAGTATTGACGGCGTGTATTCGCACGGTGTAAACCGCTTCCCTAAATTTATTGAGTATGTAAAATCCGGCGGAGTACTACCAAATGCTGAGCCAGCAAATGTTTCCCGCTTCGGTGGTATTGAACAATGGAATGGCAACCTGGGACCCGGACCGCTAAATGCAATGCAAGCTACCGAAAGAGCCATGCAGCTTGCGGAAGAAAATGGCATTGGCTGTGTAGCGCTCGGCAACACCAATCATTGGATGCGGGGAGGTTTGTATGGATGGAAAGCGGCAAAGCAAGGCTTTGTTTTTATTGGCTGGTCAAACACCATGGCCAACATGCCGGCATGGAATGCGACCGATAACAGGTTAGGTAATAACCCACTTGTAATTGCAATACCGTATGCCGGGGAAGCAATTGTGCTGGATATGGCCATGTCGCAATATTCATTTGGTGCAATTGAAATGGCTTCATTAAAAAATGAACAACTTGCCGTTCCTGGTGGGTATGATATGGAAGGAAGCTTTACTAATAATCCACAGGCCATAATGCAATCAAAAAAAGGCCTGCCGATGGGGTATTGGAAAGGCGCCGGGTTATCACTTTTGTTGGATATGCTGGCAGCCTTGCTATCAGCAGGAAATGCAGTAAAAGATATTTCTAAGCAACCAATGGAGACCGGGCTTTCGCAAATTTTTATTGCCATTGATTTAAAAGCGCTGAATAATTTTAAATCAATCGATTTATTGTTGCAACAAATTATCGATGATTACCACGAGTCGGTTACCGTTGAGCCAGGTAAAAAAATTATCTATCCCGGCGAACGTGTATTGATGACCCGGAAAGAAAACCTGGAAGGGGGAATTCCGGTTGCTGAAAAGGTTTGGAAAATTATTAAGGCGTTATAAAAAGAGCAACCAGTTATCTCGGTAAAAACAATGTGGTAGCTGGCGTTTTAAATGGATACTGGCTTTTTCCAATGATATAAATCAAAACCCATCCATGGTTTCAGGAATACCGGGAGTAGTATCCATATTGTTTTCGTTTTTTGCTTCTTCGTGTAAATAATCCTTTCTTCTTAATTCAAAGTTTTTACCGAGGTAAAGTCTTCTCACCTGTTCATCACCGGCCAACTCTTCGGCGGTGCCGTGTTTAAATATTTTACCGTCAATCAACAGGTAAGCCCGGTCGCAAATAGACAGTGTTTCGTTTACGTTATGATCCGTAATCAGGATACCAATATTTCTGAATTTTAAGCGGGCAACGATGGTCTGAATGTCTTCTACAGCGATGGGATCAACTCCTGCAAATGGTTCATCCAATAAAATAAATTTGGGATCAACCGCAAGTGCCCTTGCAATTTCAGTTCTTCTTCTTTCACCACCACTCAAGGTATCGCCATTGTTTTTTCTCACCAGCTGCAAACGAAATTCATCCAGCAGCGATTCCAGTTTATCCCGTTGTTCCAGCTTGGTAAGCTTGGTCATTTCAAGCACAGCTTTTAGGTTATCTTCTACACTCAACTTCCTGAAAATACTTGCTTCCTGTGGTAAGTAGCCAATACCCATTTTAGCCCTTTTATACATGGGCAGTTTGGTTATATTAATATCGTTTAAAAAAACTTCGCCTTCATCGGGTTTAATCAAACCCACCACCTGGTAAAACGAGGTAGTTTTACCAGCTCCGTTAGGGCCCAGCAAGCCAACAATTTCACCCTGCTGTACATTGAAACTTACATTGTCTACAACAGTGCGGCTGCCATAAATCTTTACCAGGTTTTTAGTGTAAATAGTCAAACTCACAATAGGTGTTTTGCAACAAAAATAATGTAAACCGGCATAAGGCCTGCAGGTGATTTATATTTAACAGCAGTTTGTGCTTTATTGCTACTTAACTATGTTTGCAGATATTTTGAGATCATGAAAATTACAGAACACATTGCGCAGGCGACTAAAACGCTTGTTTCTTTCGAAATTTTACCGCCTTTAAAGGGTAAAACTATCCAGTCTATTTATAATCACCTGGACCCATTAATGGAGTTTAAGCCATCGTTTATAAATGTAACCTATCACCGCAGCGAGACCATGTTTAAGAAGAAGGCCGACGGTACTTTTGAAAAAGTAGAGGTGCGGAAGCGTCCCGGTACTGTAGCCATTTGTGCAGCATTAAAAAATCATTATAATATTGATACCGTGCCGCATTTAATTTGTGGCGGTTTTAGTAAAAGGGATACTGAAGACGCACTGATTGATCTTAATTTTTTGGGAATTGATAATGTACTGGTGTTAAGAGGCGACGCTGCAAAAAATGAAGCCAATTTTGAACCGGAGCCCAATGGTAATGCCTATGCAGTGGATCTGTTAAGACAAGTGGTAAATTTAAAAAACGGTATTTACCAGGAAGAGGATATTAAAAATGGTGGCAAACCGGATTTTTGTATTGGAACAGCAGGATACCCGGAAAAGCATTTTGAAGCTCCCAATTTGGAAACTGACCTAATGCATTTAAAAGAAAAAGTAGATGCGGGCGCAGATTATATTATGACACAAATGTTTTTCAATAATCAAAAATTTTATGATTTTGTGCAGAACTGCAGGGATTTGGGCATCACTGTTCCGATTATACCTGGGCTTAAACCCATTACCAATAAAAAGCAGCTGACTATTTTACCAAAAGTATTTCATGTAGATATACCGACGGTATTGTCAAATGCCATTACCGCCGCCAAAACCGATGAAGATGTGGAACAGATAGGCACCGAGTGGCTGATACAACAGTCGAAAGAGCTAAAAGAATTTGGTGTACCTGTGTTGCACTATTATACATTAGGCAAGCCAAAAGTGATTTATAATGTAGTGAAAGAATTATTGTAACAGTAGTTATGAGAAGTTAATTTTGGGTATTTATTGATAATAGTTGAATACTATTTGAAGAATAATTGACAATTTTCAACAGTTAATTTGAAATGTTAAACAGTTTATAAGCATCGTATATTATATTTGTCATTCAGCAAGCTTCGTAGATACATATGTTCAATCTTATACTATTTGGTCCTCCAGGAAGTGGAAAGGGTACTCAAAGTGAAAAACTAATTGCCAGGTACGGCTTAAAGCATCTCAGCACAGGAGATTTATTGCGGGGCGAAATTTCGCTGCAAACACCACTTGGAATGGAAGCAAAAAAAATTATGGACAAGGGTCAGCTTGTGCCTGATGAAGTAGTAATTGGCATGATCAGTTCTGCATTGGATAATAACCCCCAGGCAAAAGGGTTTTTATTTGATGGGTTTCCGCGTACGGATAAGCAGGCAGAAGCGCTGGACAAATTATTGGACCTTAAAAAGACTTCTATTGCCGTAATGCTGGCGCTCGAAGTGAGCGAAGAAGAGCTTGTAAAACGCCTGGTAAAAAGGGGTGAGACCAGCGGAAGGAGTGATGATAATAATGAAACTGTAATAAGGGCAAGAATTGCCGAATACAATAGTAAAACCGCCGCTGTGGCCGATTATTATAAAAAATTCAATAAAGTGGTATTGGTAAAAGGAGAAGGTGGCGTGGAACATATTTTTGAAGGATTATGCACTGAAATTGATACCAGGTTAGATTGATTACTGGTACCTTCGAATGAAAATTTTATTTTGATAATACTTGAAAAGCAGGCTGCAAGGCTTGCTTTTTTGTTGTTAGCCTGTACAGCCTGTTAATGCATTGTGTAGGCTAAATGGAGCCCGCAATCTTTGGCCTTATAAAATAGCCTCTCATTGGCGTTATTGGCAAAGGGGATAAAAGGAACGGACTGAACCTCGCTGGGGTTGTCGTAAGTATCAACGGGTAAATTCAACTGCGATGGCAACCCTTGCTGAATATTTACCCAAGTTCAAAAGAGAAAACGCCAATGTGTTGCTTGATTTATTTAACTCATAGTTTTGCTATTTATTATTTCAGATCTGGCATTATCCAAATCAGTTTTGTTAGTAGCTTTATATCCGAAGCGATTGATACAACAAACAGTTCGGGAAATTATATCAGCACATTTGTTGTTTGACATCATTCCAGGCTCCTTAGAAAGAACCACCCGCAATTATTAAGAAAGCTTAATCGTTATTGGCAACAATATTGATGATGATCAGTAATTAGACAACCTAAAAACTCCATTCATGTTACAGGAACTAAAAGAGGGTTACGTACAAACAGAAACCCACCAGGGCATTACCACAATAGAATTTTTTCATCCCAAAGGCAATGCTTTACCTAATAAAAATATTGAAGCACTGGCGAAAGAAATTCATTTTGCAGGCTCGCATGCAGAAACAAAAGTGATTATTTTAAAAAGCGGTGGCGATAAATCTTTTTGTGGCGGGGCAAGTTTTGATGAATTGGCAGATATGAAAACAGAGGCAGAAGCAACACAGTTTTTTATGGGCTTTGCAAATGTGATCAACGCGATACGAAAAAGCAGCAAATTTGTAATTGGCCGCATCCATGGAAAATGTGTGGGTGGCGGTGTGGGAATTGCTGCAGCAGTAGATTACGCCATTGCCACCCAACATGCAGATATTAAATTAAGTGAACTGGAAATGGGCATGGGGCCATTTGTTATAGGCCCTGCCGTGGAGCGCAAAATCGGCACTGCGGCATTCAGTGCCTTGTCTATAGATGCCGGCATGTGGCGCAATACTGAATGGGCTAAAAGAAAAGGGCTCTTTGCTGAAGTGCATGAAACCACAGAAAACATGGATGAATCTATTTCAAGGCTGGCCAATCATTTATCTCATAGCAGCCCCGATGCCATGAGGGAAATGAAAAAAATGCTATGGCATGGTACGGATCACTGGGATGCCTTGTTGCGGGAGAGGGCTGCTATCAGTGGTAAGCTGGCGCTGAGTTCCTATACAAAAAAAGCAATTGAAAAATTCAGAACAAAGGTTTAACTGACGCAATAGCTTATAAAAACGTTTTCGGATTATTGGTTGCAAAGAATATTTTTGTCATTATACCTGCAATGTTATAAAGGAGCATCAGGTTTTTGCAGGTGGTTGTTCTATGCTTACATTTAATAAAAAGAATTTTACTTCATTTTGCGATGCTCTGGCAGCAACGGATGCGGATTTGCGGCTGATTATTGAGCAGCATGGCTATCCGCCATTATGGAAAAGGGCTGCCAGTTTTGAAACCCTCATCCACATTATTTTAGAACAGCAGGTTTCGCTGGCCAGTGCATTGGCAGCATTGAATAAGTTGAAGGAAAAAATACCTGACATCACTCCCCAAAACATACTGGCGCTATCCGATGAAGAATTAAGGGCTTGTTATTTCAGCAGGCAAAAAATGGGTTATGCCAGGCACCTTGCCGAAGTAATCATCAGTGAAGATTTTAATCTTGATAATTTTTCTAACCTTGACAATGAATCGGTAAAAGCTGCCCTCAAAAAAATAAAAGGCATCGGCAACTGGAGTACAGATATTTATTTGATGATGGTGTTGAATCGCTGTGATATTTTTCCTTTGGGGGATATCGCCTTGCTTACCAGTGTCAAGGAAATAAAGGGCTTACCAGCGCACACTTCAAAAGAATCCATAGCCCTCACTGCCGAAAAATGGAAACCGTACCAATCTGTTGCGGCCTATATTTTATGGCATAGTTACTTGTGTAAGAGAGGTCGAAAGAGCTAAGCATTAAACCGTTTGCTTTTAATTTTCTCACGACTTTTTTTTCTGTTTACAGGTCGTGGTATTCGTACAAGGGATCAATACTGGTGTTTGCCTTCATCTCAAAAACAGGGTTTATTAAACCATCCTTTAAACCATATACCCAACCATGTAAATCAGGGCCATTGCGGTCTTTCCAGGCTTTTTGAATGATGGATGTTTTGGCCAGCCGTTGTACTTGTTCAATCACACTTAATTCAGTCAACCGGTCTGTACGCAAGGTTTCATCCGTTATATTATTCAGCTCTTCCCTGTTATGGCGATACACGTCTTTTATATTTCGCAACCACATATTTAATACCTGGCTATAATTATTGTTACTCATAGCAGCTTTTACACCACCGCAACCATAATGACCGCAAACAATAACATGTTTTACTTTTAAATGCACCACGGCAAAGTCCAGCACGCTTAGTAAGTTAACATCGGTATGTATAACCAGGTTGGCAATATTGCGGTGTACAAAAATTTCGCCCGGCTGGGTGTTGGTAATTTCATTTGCAGGCACCCGGCTGTCGCTGCAACCTATCCACAAAAATTCAGGTGTTTGCAGGTCCGACAATCGTTTAAAAAAATGCGGATCAACTGCAACTTTGCCTTTTGCCCAAGCCTTATTTTCATTTAGTAATACTTCGTATGTTGTCATTTTAATGCCTTTACACAAAAATAATAGTTATTAAATTGAAAAGGGGCAGTTGTACTTTTAAGCTTTTGAGAATGTGACAATATATCCACATACTGTTATTATCGGGCAAGTAATGGATGTATAAATTGAGTTGAACAATGCCTCTTTTTTTATGTACTATAGTTCTGAAATGCAAAACCTTAAGGATTTTCACAATTTCAAAATGTTGTTGATAACACTCAATAAAAAATTACTTCAAACGTTAAAATATGCGCCATACCGAAAAACGGTTTGGTCGCAATACACTAAAATGTTAATTTGCGGCGGATAAATGGAGCGTAAAAAGTCATATACAATTTTTCAAAAAGCAACTGCCATCTTTTTAATGATGACATTGCTATGGCTTACAGTAAGTACTCCTTTTGTAATGTCTGTGCAACAAAAGCTGGCAAAACAACAAAAAGCGTTTGCTGCCAATACGCCCGTAAGTGAAAGCCAGGATGATGCAACAGACCAGAACGGAGGTAATTCCGTAGAAGAAAAAGCACCTGTAAGCAGCAATTTATCAGAAGAGTTTTTGCATGAGCATCATGCCTCTCATATTTTTTTTACTGTGATTTCGCTTTATCATAAGCTGGAAAATGCCGGTACCTATACCGCTTTTCATGGCGAACTACTTGTTCCGCCGCCCAATGTGGCATAATTCAATTCTTACTTTTTTTATTTAACTGCGACAAGCTAATAGCTGCGCAATTTCCTGATTTATTTTTTTAAAATTATTCATTGTGGCCATGTTATCGGTATGCGATAACTGCCACCTAATATTTATACAACATGAGAAAGCATTCAAAAGAATTCTTAGAGAATCTTACGCCCAACCAGGCCTACGAATTATTGCTGGAAGGCAATGAAAGATTTATTGGTAACCTCAACAATGATCATGATCACCTGGAGTTGATCAACCAAACCAGGGAAGGTCAGTTTCCATTTGCGGTGATATTGAGCTGCATGGATTCCCGAACTTCTGTAGAATTAATATTTGACCAGGGCCTGGGAGATCTCTTTAGCATAAGAGTGGCCGGCAATATTGTAAACAACGACATTCTTGCCAGTATTGAATATGCGGTTAAATATGTTGGGTCAAAAGTATTAATGGTACTCGGGCATACAGAATGTGGTGCTATTAAAAGCGCTAAACAAAATGTAACAGACGGTCATATTACGGGGCTGTTAAAGAGAATTCAACCTTCCATCAGCAAATCCCTGCTATACGACGACAGCTATTTGTTCAGCGATAAAGTGGCCTACGCCAATGTAGAAAACAGCCTGGAAGAAATATTGAACCAAAGTGAGATTGTAAAAGACATGTTTAAAAAAGGCCAGATAGGCCTGGTTGGTGGGGTATACAATGTGGACAATGGTAAAGTTGATTTCTTTAAAAACCTTACCAAAAAACAACAGGAAGAAAAACTATTTGCTCACGTTTAAAACAGAATTTATACAAAATGCAATTCAATACAAATAATTTCAAAACAGATCTGCCATCCGGGTTGGTCGTATTCCTGGTGGCCTTGCCGCTCTGTCTCGGTATTGCACTGGCATCGGGAGCTCCATTTTTCAGCGGCATTATTTCCGGTATCGTTGGCGGCATTGTTATAGGACTTTTAAGCAACTCCCAGTTAAGTGTAAGCGGCCCGGCAGCAGGGCTGGCTGCATTGGTACTTGGCGCCATCACCACCATCGGCGATTTCAGGCTTTTTTTATGCGCTGTTTTAATAGCGGGTATTTTGCAATTGCTGATGGGCCTTGGCAAACTGGGCGGCATTGCCAATTATATTCCTTCCAGTGTTATTAAAGGCATGCTTACCAGCATCGGTATCTTAATTGTGGCCAAGCAAATACCTCATGCTTTTGGATACGATAAAGACGAAAAGGGAAATATTACGGAGCTGCTGCCTTATGGAAGTGAAAACATGCACGAGTTTTTACAGCCTTTGCAACATATTGAAGTAGGTGTAACACTCATCTGTGCCATTTCAATTGTCATTATGATTGTATGGGAAAAGCCGGCCATAAAAAAGAGGTTGCCATTTGTACCCGGCGCCTTGGTTGCGGTAATTGCGGCCATTTTGATTAACCAGTTATGGATTAGCACAGGTAGTGTACTCGCCGTGCAAAATGAACACCTGGTACAAATAAAAGCAGCAGCTTCACCGATGGAATTTCTTGGTTTTTTTACATTCCCGGATTTTTCCGGTTTTTTGGATAGCAAAGTTATCGTGTACGGTTTTGCCATTGCCATCATTGCATCGCTGGAAACATTGTTAAGCATTGAGGCAATAGATAACCTGGATCCGGAGCGACGGGTGACCAATACCAACCGGGAACTTTTTGCCCAGGGTATAGGAAACGCAGTGGCAGGCTTAATTGGTGGGCTCCCTATAACAAGTGTAATTGTAAGAAGTAGCGCCAATGTGAATTCGGGAGCAAAAAGCAAAATGTCTGCGGTTGTTCATGGCTTGCTGTTACTGCTAAGCGTGATTTTGATTCCTGTAATTTTGAATAAAATTCCATTGTCTGCCCTGGCTGCAATTTTGTTACTCACCGGCTATAAACTGGCGAAGCCTGCAGTGTTTACGCAAACCGTTAAAAATGGCAGGTTTCAATACATACCTTTTTTTGTGACTGTGATTGTTATTATTGCCATTGATTTGTTTGGCGTTTTTCCAGCAGTGAGTGGAAAGGGATTATTGATAGGTGTAATTGCCGGAATCGTTGCGGCCTTTGGCGCTATCCTGCATGGCAACCTCAAGAACTCCTACTTTTTCCACAAAGAAAAGCACCAGGAAGGTGACCTGATAAAAATTCATCTTTCAGAAGAAGTCTCTTTTTTAAACAAAGCCGCCATCAGGGAAACACTGGATCAGTTACCCAAAAATGCAACGGTAACCATTGACGCCAGCAACACCACTTATATAGATTTTGATGTATTGGAGTTGATCAAAGAATTCAGGGATATTAAAGCGCCGATAAAAAATATCAGCAGCAAGCTGGTAGGATTTAAAGAAAAATATCAAATAGAAAATGAACTCAATGTGCAGTCTGTTCACTAATGCAAAAATAAAAGAGGCTGTATCGTGTTGTTGATACAGCCTCTTCATCTTCGGTAACGTGGGTTAAATATTCAATCCGCCACAGGCGCTGATGGTTTGCCCGGTAACATAACTGCTTAAATCACTTGCTAAAAACAAGGTAACATTGGCAATGTCTTCTGTGGTAGCAAAACGCCCCAACGGAATGCCTGCTTTATATTTATCTGCGGCGGCGCCATCCTGCAAATAACTTGTCATGTCGGTTTCAACAAAGCCTGGAGCAATGGCATTGCAACGAATGTTACGGCTGCCTAATTCTTTGGCGATGCTTTTTGTAAAGCCAATCACACCCGCCTTGCTGGCGGCATAACTGCTTTGGCCGGCATTGCCCATTTCGCCAATTACACTACTCATGTTGATGATGCTGCCACTCTTTGCTTTCATCATTGGGCGAATCACCTGCTTCGTCATATTAAATACACTTTTCAGGTTGGTTTGCATTACATCATCCCATTGGTCCGCCGTCATACGTAGCAATAAATTATCTTTTGAAATACCGGCGTTGTTTACACAAATATCAATCTGCCCAAATTCTTTTAATACATCATTTACAAAAATTTCGCAGGCCGCATAGTCACCGGCATTGCTTTGGTAAGCTTTTACTTTTACACCCATTGCAAACAGCTTTGCTTCAAGTGCAGCGGCTTTTTCTTTACTGCCGTCACTCACATATGTAAAGGCAACACTGGCACCCTGCTCCGCAAATTTTATCGCAATGCCTTCACCAATACCACGTGCTGCGCCGGTTATGATCGCTACTTTTCCTGCTAATAATTTCATATGCATTTTTTAAGTTGGCAACAAAAGTAAATAAATCAATCATTACAACCTTAACCGTATTAAAATTGTAGTGGACGTATTTACTAAACGTAGCTATTATATGTGGCTTTTATGAGCGTCTTTATATTCTTTTATTCAAACAATCCAGAGAGCTGATACATTTTAAATGGGTCCGCTAAAAACATTCTGCAAAAAAATAAAACCCTCTTTCTGCCAAACTAAAAATATTTTTGCAACAACATCAATACTCCATCTTCAGCATGCATTTAAAAAACAGAACTATCATTATTTTAATACTTGGCTTCCTGTCAGCCATTGCTCCTTTTTCAATCGACATGTATTTGCCCGGCTTTCCAGCCATCGCAAAAGACCTGCATACTTCCATCGAAAATGTAGCCTATTCATTATCCAGTTTTTTTATTGGTGTGTGTATAGGCCAGGTAGTGTGCGGTCCTTTGCTTGACAGGTATGGTAGAAAAATGCCATTGTATATCGGAATGATTTTGTATATCCTGGCTACAATTGGATGCGTATTTACTACATCGGTAGAAGTGCTGATTGCGCTGCGTTTTTTACAGGCTATTGGGGGTTGTGTTAGCATGGTAGCGCCCAGGGCCATTATCAGGGATTTGTTTCCGGTGGAGGAAAGTGCTAAAATATTTTCTTACATGATTTTAATTTTGGGCGTATCGCCCATCATTGCACCAACCGCCGGCAGTTATATCATAACCCATTTTGGCTGGCACGCCATCTTTATAATATTAACCATTTTGGCCGTGTTGCTTGTTATAGCGGTGATAACTGGCCTGCCCGAAAGCAAACAACCAGATCCCACATATTCCCTAAAGCCACAAGTTATTCTCGCAAGTTTTCGCATTGTATTGTGGCAGCCACAGTTTTTTATTTATGCTGTTACAGGCGCCATTTCATCAGCAGGTCTATTTGCATACCTGGCTGGTTCACCCTATGTATTTATGAAATTTTTTGGCACTACCGAACAACAGTATGGCGGTATATTTGCCTTGATTGCAACCGGCTTAATTACCAGCAGCCAACTTAATAACCGTTTGCTGAAAAAGCATAGCAGCCAACAGATAGTAAAAGTTACCCTTACTGTACAGACAGTTACGGGCATACTACTTTTTATTGCCGCTGCTATGAACTGGCTAAATGTGTACAGTGCCATTGCATTGATATTTGTGTACCTAAGTTGCCAGGGATTTAATTTCCCTAACGCATCCGCCTTGTCGATGGCGCCCTTTACCAAACACGCTGGCAGTGCTTCTGCATTAATGGGCGCTATACAAATGGGCATGGGCGCACTGGCATCAGCCGCGGTAGGAATGTTTACACCACACAATGCAATGCCTTTGACTGGTGTAATGGCTTTTTGCGTTGTGCTGGCCTGGTTGCTGTTATTCTTCAGCACCCGAAAAATTGCCTTTGCTGCAAAGCCTGACGACATAGAAGAACAGGCACTGGATATGATTGAAAAATATTAGGGCCTCTCAGCGCTGCTGAAACTGGGACCTACATTAAAATATTCCTTCGTTGGTTTTTTGTATTACATTCGTTTTATGGCCTATTTCATACATAGTCGGTTACTAAAAAGGATAATTGCAGTTAGTCTTACGCTAACGTTATTTTTTATCTGTTGTACCAAAAACGGTATCTGTCAGCAGCAAAAAAAATGGAATAGTATCTATGGCGGCTTTATTTCTGAAGTGCCGGAGCCCTCGATCAATTACGATCATGTTTTCAGCTATGGAAAGGTATTTACTAAAAGCTACCGTATTGGTTTATCGGTGTATAACAGCTACCTGGCACTGCCACTTGGCGTGCAGTTTTTTACCGGCAAGCAGGCGCATCATTTTGAAATGAGTCTTACCCTGCAACCCTATGTAGAAAAGTACAAACAGCTCTTTGCCGGCAATAATCTGTCGGACAAAAAAATGAATATTATGACGGGTGTTGGCTACCGGTATCAACAAACCACGGCCGGATTTTTTGGCAAGATAATAATTGGCCCAATGCTGTTATTGGATCCGGCATCGGATAATTTTTGGAGAATGGAACCCAGTGTAAAGGGTGGTGTAAGCATCGGAGCTGGTTACAGTTTTTGATGTATTATTTTATTCAGTCCACCCGGTGTTTTTATAATAACGACAATTTGATTGTAGCAGCAGAAAAATAGCTTTATAGTTAAATCATTTTGTCGTTGACGACTCCTTGATAACTATTGTAAGATACCAGCGATTATATGGCGTTCAAAATTGTCAGGTATTACATGGACTTTTTAAAAAATAACACCGGCAACATTTACGTATTGCCGGGGTTATTGATACAATGTAATTGCGCACGATAGAAGCCTGTGGGATGTTACAACTTACCATCTTTTATTTCATCCACCACGCCCGGATCCAGTAATGTACTGGTATCACCCAAATTAGCAATTTCACCTTCGGCAATCTTTCTTAAAATGCGGCGCATAATTTTACCGCTTCTTGTTTTGGGAAGGCCGGTTACAAACTGAATTTTATCTGGTTTAGCAATAGGTCCAATAATTTTTGAAACAGTTAAACTGATATCCTGGCGGCGCAGGTTTTCATCACCATGGTGCCCGTTATAAATTACGTACGCATAAATTCCCTGGCCTTTGATATCATGCGGATAGCCTACCACTGCACTTTCTACTACGCCAGAATGCATATTGATGGCGTTCTCCACTTCGGCGGTACCAATGCGGTGACCACTGATGTTTAATACATCATCCACCCTGCCTGTGATACGGTAATTTCCTTCTTCGTCTTTCAACGCACCATCGCCTGTAAAATATAAGCCGGGGTAGGTTGCAAAATAATTGGTACGGCAACGTTCATGATCGCCATAAGTAGTTCTTAAAATGCCGGGCCATGGGGCTTTGATACAGAGGTTGCCTTTCAGGAATCCGTGTTCATCCTTTTCGGTTACTTCTTTTCCGTTTTCATCTACTAATAACGGCTGTACGCCTGGCATAGGCAAACTCGCCCAACTTACTTTTGATGGTGTAACGCCGGCAAGGTTGCTGATTAAAGTGCCGCCGGTTTCGGTTTGCCACCAGGTATCTACAATCGGGCATTTTTTTTCGCCAATATTTTCATCGTACCAGTGCCACGCTTCCTCATTAATCGGTTCGCCTACTGTGCCAAGTACTTTTAATGAAGACAAATCTTTTCCCTGTATCGGGGTTGTGCCGAAACTCATTAAACTTCTAATAGCGGTAGGTGCGGTATAAATACAATTCACTTTATGTTTTTGTACAATGTCCCAGAAGCGGCCTGCATCTGGCCATGTAGGGATGCCTTCAAACATCATGGATGTAGCACCTGCCGCTAATGGCCCATACACAATATAACTATGACCGGTAATCCAACCGATATCTGCGGTACAAAAATGCACGTCGCCGGGCTGGTATTGAAACACATTTACAAATGTATAAGCTGTCCAAACCATATAGCCGGCAATGGTATGCACCACGCCTTTTGGTTTGCCGGTACTACCGGAAGTGTATAAAATAAACAACGGGTCTTCTGCATCCATTTCTTCGGCCGGAAAAGAAACTATACCATCTTTTTCTACCTGGTTTTCTGCATATTCCATTTCATCTTCCCACCAAACATCTCTTCCTTTTATCATGGATACAGGAGTTCTTGTCCGGGTATATACAATCACTCTTTTAACCGTTCTGTTGCCAATCAACGCATCATCAATCACACTTTTTAAAGGAATGTCTTTGCCACCACGGAAAGCACCGTCGCAGGTAATTATAAATTCCGCCTGCGCATCATACAACCTGTCTGAAATGCTTTGTGCGCTGAAGCCACCAAAGATCACACTATGGATGGCGCCAATTCTTGCACAACCCAACACGGCATACGCCAACTCGGGTACCATACCCATATAGATACAAACGCGGTCACCTTTTTTCACGCCATTGTTAACCAGCATTTGCGCCACCTGGCAAACTCTTTTATGCAAACGGGCATAAGTTACTACACGTACTCTTTCTTCAGGATTATTGGGTTCCCATATAATGGCGGGTTTATCGGCCATCGTGGCTAAATGGCGGTCAATGCAGTTTTCTGTAATGTTAAGTTTACCACCTTTAAACCATTCAATTTTTGGTTCTGTAAAATTCCAGTCTAATACTTTATCCCATTTTTTACGCCAGTAAAAATTGGAGGCCACGTCGCCCCAAAAAGCTTCGGGATCTTCCGCACTTTTTTTGTAATCCGCATGATACTGTTCTAAAGAAGTAACCTGGTAAGGATATGACATTGCAATGTTGGTTTAAATTATTCATGTATGTTCGCCACCAAATTAATATATTTATGCCAATTAAGCAGGGCAAACGATTGACTAAAATTTTAATACTTCTTCATGGCTGTTACTACCACAAAAGGAATCAACAAGGTAATCTTTTCTTCTTCACTAGGCACTTTAATTGAATGGTACGATTTCTATATTTTTGGAATGCTGGCGAAAACAATTTCAGTGCAATTTTTTCCGGAGGGAAACGACACAGCAGCTTTGCTAAGTACGCTTGCCATATTTGCAGCCGGTTTTTTGGTGCGCCCTTTTGGTGCGTTGGTTTTTGGAAGATTGGGGGATTTGATCGGAAGAAAATATACATTTTTATTAACCCTTGTACTTATGGGAGGCTCCACCTTTTTAATAGGGTTGGTGCCTGGTTACAAGAGTATTGGTATAGCAGCGCCACTGTTAGTGTTGGTGCTAAGATTAATACAGGGCCTTGCACTGGGAGGAGAATATGGCGGAGCTGCCACTTATGTAGCGGAACATGCTCCTGAAGGCCGGCGGGGCTATTTTACTGCCTGGATACAAACCACGGCTACACTCGGTTTATTTGTTGCGTTAGGTGTAATTATGGCTGTAAAGGGTAATATGAGTGATGCATCTTTCAATGCAGAGTGGGGCGGCTGGCGTTATCCTTTCTGGATATCAATTTTGCTGGTGGTGGTATCTATTTACATCCGGATGCGGATGAATGAATCGCCTGTTTTTGCCAAACTGAAAGCCGAAAAGAAAACTTCCATTAATCCATTGAAAGAAAGTTTTGGACACAAGGGAAATTTTAAAATGGTATTGCTGGCATTATTTGGTGCCGTAATGGGGCAGGGTGTTATATGGTACACCGGACAGTTTTATGCACAATCGTTTTTAGAAAACACCGTGAAGATTGAGTTTATGCAGAACAGGGAAATTTTGCTGTGGGGCATTGCACTTGCCACGCCATTCTTTGTTTTTTTTGGATGGCTGAGTGATCAATTTGGAAGGAAATGGATTATGTTGACGGGGATGCTATTGGGAGTAGTTTTTTACAGGCCGATATTTGGAACTTTTTTGAAAGACGCTAACCCAAAAGAATGGATGAAAGATAAAAACAATCTTGTTGACGGAGCCGATAATAAGGTCATTAAATCAGATACCGTCATCAATAAAAATGGGATAGCTATTATTAATCACAGGGAAAATAACTGGATATATAAAGGCTCAAAGTTTTCTGAAAAAAGAAGTGACTCATTAGTTTTGATTGAAGGTGATTATACACTATATCCTCCACTAAGTGCATTGGGGCCAACAAAGTTAAATTTTAATAACCTTAAGTTTGCTCCAAAATCTGATTCGAAACCGGCTTTTTCAAATGTTATTCTTTCTACTTCTCTCAAATGGAAATTCATTTTCTTAATCTGGGTGATGATCGTTTTTGTAACGATGGTGTATGGTCCGGTGGCGGCGTTTTTGGTTGAACTGTTCCCAACAAAAATCCGGTATACGTCAATGAGTTTACCGTACCATATTGGAAATGGTGTGTTTGGTGGATTGGTTCCTTTTATTGCTACATTGTTGTCAACTACTTTCACAAGCGACCCGTTGGTAGGGCTTTGGTACCCGATTGGTGTGGCTGCTTTGTGTTTTGTAATCGGTACTTTGTATTTGAGCAATAAGGTAGATAAAAACATAAATGATTAAAATAGCTGGCCAGAGGTGACATCTTTTTTAAAGGGATCACCTCCAAAAAACCGCTAACGAAAAACAGGAACGATTAAAATTTTTATATGAACCAGTTGAAAAAAATAATGGGAATTGTATGGATGCTGATTGCACCGTTGGTAATTTATTTTTTGATAACGGGTGCCATCCATAACATCAGCGCCACTGGTACAAAAGATATTAATAAGCCAGTGCCATGGCTCATTATCATTACTATTTTTACACCCATTGCCATCGGGCTATTTATTTTTGGATGGTACGCATTAAAAGGCGAGTACGATCACCTGCCGGAAAGTTCGGATGAGATTACAGATTACTGAAAGCGTTTGGGCATTAGCGATGCAAAAAAATCAATGTTTCATCGCTTTATAAATCGTTTCATGAATAGCAGGCCGCACATTCATTTTTCCCAGCAATGGATTATCCCCCACCGGCGTAACGCGGTTACTTAAAAATACAAACACCAGTTTTTTTGCAGGATCAGCCCAGGTACAGGTTCCGGTAAACCCGGTATGGCCGAAAGTGAGCGGCGAAGCACTTAAGCAGGGATATGGCTCCGGGCGGGTGGCATTGTCCTTCTCCGGTTTATCAAACCCAAGGCCTCTGCGACTGATTTTACTGTGATAAGCAGTAAAAAAATCCACCGTGGATTTTTTAAAATAACGGGTGCCATTTATTTCACCGCCATTCATCAGCATTTGCATAATAACGGCGATGTCGTATGCGGAACTAAATAAACCTGCATGTCCTGCCACACCACCAAACATCGCAGCACCCGGATCATGCACATCGCCGCGGATCAATTCCATTCGAAAAACTTTTTCGTTTTCGGACGGAGCAATGCGGTTTAAGGGCAGGCGATCCCTTGGTTTAAAACCAGCGGCATGTAGGCCAAGGGGTTGGTAGAATTCTCTTTTTGCATACTCGTTTAATGGTAAGCCGCTGAGTGCTTCCACCACTTTTCCTAAAAAAATAAAATCATTGTCACTGTAAATATAATTGCCTGTGGGGCCCAGCGGGCTCCTTAAAATTTTGTTGTACATCGTATCCCGGTAGGCATTGCGCATAAACAAATTTTCTGCAACCCTAACACTAAAGGAATCGCTTTGCTGGTGGGCAAAATAAGCAGGGTTAGGAATGCCTGTAGCTGTATCAATCGCCTGCCGGTAAAAAGGAATAAAGGCTACCAGCCCGGCCTGGTGCAATAAAATATTTTCAATTAATAAGTGTTCTTTATTGCTTCCCCTAACCATGGGCAGGTAGTCGCCCAATTCTTTTTTCAAATCAATTTTTCCCTGCTCATACAGGCGCATGATGGAAATAGTGGTAGCGCAGATTTTTGTAACCGAAGCCATATCATACACAGATTCAGTTGTAACCGGTGTTGGATCATCATAATTATAATGGCCAAATGCTTTTTGGTAGGCCACCTTTCCATCTTTAACAACCAGCACTACACAGCCCGGCGTGGCGCCTTTGCTGATGGCATCGTTGGCAATTGAATCAATACTGGTTAACTGCATGCTGTCAAGACCAACCGCAGCCGGACTTACATCTGGCAACATTTTTACCGCCGTCATAACGCCACTACCAAACGGGAACGCATCGCACACGGTAACCGGCAATTTTCCTTTGGCATCTATCTTGCCCTGCAAAAAATCGGCGGCGGCATTTTCGGTATAGTCATCATCTTCGTAACAGGCCACTATATTTTTTGCTGCGCAGAAATTTTTAATGGCATATGGATTGCCAAAAAAAACACTTATACTATTGGTTTCATTTTGTAATTGTGTTGCGAGGTCAATGGCGGCAGCGGGCAAGCCAAAATTATTGGCCGGTCTGCGGCTGTAATTGTGTATGCCGATTACTACTTTTTTATACCTTTTTTTTATCAATTCAACCATCGATAAAGTCCGGATGGGGTCTGCTTTGTAATCAAAATAAAATACAGCAGCATTATAGTCGCTGCGCATTCTTTTTGCAAACGCATTATCAGTATTAATGCCTATGCCAACATAGGCAATGTCTGCATTGGTGTTTTTAACATCAGCCTTCAGCGGAAAAAAATCATTCCCCGTTTTGTTTAATAAAGTGAGTGCATTTTCTGCCACCTCTTTCTTCATTGCGGGTATATCTTTGTTTAAATCCGCTGTTATGTTCACCGTGTTAACCGGTTCAAAATGATACAAGCCATATTGGTATTTAGCAAGCAACACTCTTTTGCAATGCAATTCAATATCATCCCAACTCAATTGTTTATTGCTGATGGCTTCTTTTATTTTTTGTATGGTTGAGTCAACGTTTCCGGGCAAACAAAGCATATCATTGCCCGCTATTAACGACTGAACAGAAGCCTCTCCTCCAGGAAAATATTTTTGCACTCCCTGCATTTCCAGTGCATCTGTAAAAGTTAATCCCTGGTAGCCGATTTCGTTTCGCATTAGCCCGGTTACATTTTTTAAAGAGATAGAGCTCGCCCTGTTAGGAGTGCTGTCAATTGCGGGAATGTATAAATGGGCAATCATCACACTGCCGATACCTGCTTTAAAAACTGCACGAAAGGGATATAACTCCAGTGAATCTAATTGGGCCATAGTTTTATTGATCACCGGTAAGTCAAGATGAGAGTCAACCGATACATCACCATGGCCGGGAAAATGTTTGGCGCAGGCCATTACACCGGCGTCCTGCAAACCCTGCATATATTTTGTGCCGAAGAGAGCCACCTTGTATTTATCTTCTCCAAAACTACGATCATTAATTACTGGATTATTGGGATTGTTATTGATATCCACCACTGGTGCGTAGTTTACGTTGATGCCTAAACGCTTGCATTGTTCGGCAACTATTTGCCCGTATTTGTAAACGATGGACGCATCCTGCATGGCACCCAGCATCATCTGGTGGTGCAGCGGGGCCACACTGTCAAACAGGCGCATGCCTATTCCCCATTCGGCGTCAATACAAGTCATTAACGGCGTAGTGGCTATACTTTGTAAATGATTGATGATAGTGGCCAATTGAACAGGATTACCCTGGAACGGACAGATGCCACCGACATTGTATTTTTTGACAGCCTCAGCTACGGCACTGTCATAATAGATGGGAGTTTTGTTTTTAAAATCGTAGGCAGATAAACGCAATACCATTAATTGGGCAATGCGCTGATCGGGATTCAGACTATTATAAACGCTGTCGGCCCATGCTTTTGCAGCCAAATTTTTATCAACAACAGGTTGTGCCTTTACCACCAAAAAACTTCCTTGTAAAAGGAAAACCAGCCAATACAATTTTTTCATAAATAGAAGATATACAACACAATTTAAGCACATTTCAATAGAGATGGGTTTGGAAAATTTTTTTAACTTTATGCCATGTTAATTGCAAAAAGATACATACCGGCCTCATTATACTTATGAAGATTATTGCCAATGGGAAGGTAGTTGGGAATTAATCGATGGTATGCCTTATGCAATGAGCCCGGCGCCGGTTCCGGCACACCAGAGTGTGAGCGCATTATTGGGCTTTGAATTTGTAAAAGCAATGAAGATGCGTGAAAACTGCAAATTGGTTCAGCCTTTACATTGGAAGATAAGAGGAGACACGATCGTACAACCTGACTTGCTGAATGTTTGCAATAAACATGAAAAAAAATACCTGGATTTTGCCCCGGCATTGGTTGTTGAAATATTGTCGCCTGCCACTGCTTCACAAGACCGCGGCGAAAAGATGGAGCTTTATCAATCTCAAAAAGTAAAATATTATTTGATTGTTGACCTGCAGTTTAAAAAGTTAGAAATCTACGAATATATCCATACGCAATATGAGCCGGTTGCACTAAACCCGCAATCTTACCAGTTTGAGTTGCACGATGGCTGCAATGTGGCGGTGAGCCTGACAGATATTTGGAATTAATCCATTTATTATCTACGTAATTTTACAAAAATAAAGGAGAAATTTTGCCCGACATTATTCAGTTATTGCCCGATAATATTGCCAATCAAATTGCAGCAGGTGAAGTGATTCAGCGGCCGGCCAGTGCTGTAAAAGAGCTGCTGGAAAATGCCGTGGATGCGGGCGCCACAGAAATTAAACTCATTGTAAATGATGCAGGCAAGGCATTGATACAGGTAATTGATAACGGTAAGGGCATGAGCGAAACCGATGCCAGGATGAGTTTTGAAAGACACGCTACTTCCAAAATAAAAAATATAGACGACCTGTTTCATATTAAAACAATGGGTTTCAGGGGAGAAGCCCTGGCAAGCATTGCAGCCGTTTCCCAGGTAGAATTGAAGTCGAAAAAAGCGGATGATATTACAGGCACCTGTATTGAAATTGATAATAGCGTGGTGAAAAGACAGGAGCCCGTTGCCATGCAGCAGGGAACCAGCATTGCCATGAAAAACCTGTTTTTCAATGTACCTGCCAGAAGAAATTTTTTAAAGAGTAATCCATCTGAACTGCGTCATATCGTAGATGAATTTATCCGGGTTTCCATGGCTTTTCCTGCCATCTTTTTTTCGCTCACCAGTAACGGGCAACAGGTTTTTCACCTGGAAAGTGGTACGCTGAAACAACGTATAGTACAGATATTGGGCAATAGCTACAACGCCAAACTGGTAAGCGTTCAGGAGCAAAGTGATTATATGAATATTTATGGTTTTGTGGGTAAGCCCGAAACGGCTAAAAAAACCAGGGGCGATCAATATTTTTTTGTGAATAATCGTTTTATAAAAAGCGCTTACCTTAATCATGCGGTAATGGGTGCCTTTGATGAGATGATTGCGAAAGATAGTTTTCCGATGTACACGTTATTTATTGATCTTGATCCGGCACAAATTGATATCAATGTGCATCCCACCAAACAGGAAATAAAATTTGAAGATGAAAAGATTGTGTATGCTTTTGTAAAAAGTGCGGTTAAGCATGCACTGGCTCAATTCAGCATTACACCTACGTTAGACTTTGAACTGGATTCTTCTATCCAGCAGCTGGATGCAGTAACCAAACCTTTTACAGACGAAAGAAAATCTTCCGCAGCATCTTCTTCACTCTATAACACCTTCACACAAAAAAACCAGGCACACTTTATTGAAAATAAAAGTGAATTAAAGCATTGGAAAGATTTGTATGAACCTGCAAAAGGAGAGTCGGGTATTTTGCATGCTACTACGGAAAGTGAAATTGTAGAACCCATCATCAACAGGGACCCTGGTTTTGTAAGCCTGCAATCTTTTATATCGCAACCGGCCATGTCGCTGGAACATTTAACACAGCTGCACAATACCTATATCGTTGTACAAAACGATGCTGGCTTTATGGTGATTCATCAGCAAAATGCCCATGAAAGAATTTTGTACGAACGTTTTATAAAAGCAGTTGAAGGAAAGCCGATTGCCATTCAGCAAAATCTTTTTCCTATTACGATGGAATTAACAGCAATGGATGTAGTGATTGTAACAGAATTGTTGCCGGAGCTGCATTTACTCGGCTATCACCTGGAACCCTTTGGCAATAATACTTTCGTGATACAGGGTACGCCCGCGGATGTGGACCAGGGTAATGAAAAGACGGCGATAGAAAAAATGCTGGAACAGTTTAAACATTTCAGTGCAGATTTAAAATATAGTAAAAGAGAAAAATTATTCCGTTCGCTGGCATGGCAACAGGCTGTTAAAGGTGGCACCTCTCTTACACAAAAAGAGATGAAAATATTAGTGGAAGATTTGTTTACGTGCTCGTCACCCAATATTACGCCCAATGGCAAACCAACTTATACCTCCTTTAAAAAATACGAACTGGATAAAATGTTTGGCAGGTAACAGTAGCAATTCATTTTATAAAATTAAAGGTTACCATCATGATGGTGACGAACAGGCAAATTAAGCCGGATAGAAAAATAATATCTGCAATGCTTTCGTAACGGTCAGACCTTTTTGTATTGCTGCGGATGGAAAGAAATGACATAATACTGCTCGTCATGAAAAGTATGGTTGCAATGGAGGTACATTCATCTATAAAAGTAGTGGCATCCAGCTTTAAGACCTTTAGGGACGTTAAAACTAAAAAACAGATACCCAGTAAATTGGCCGATGTATTTAAAATATGCGGCGCTTTATTATTTTTTTGAAACATGTAGTATTGTTATCCTGTAAAATTAGGGCTGTCATTAAAAGGGAGGGTTAATTCGGGGTTAATTGCATTTATCTTAGCGTTAATATGTGACGATGGTAGTCTGCCAACATGCCCGAAATGGAATTATAAGCACAGAGCAGGACAGATAATTATAATTAATTAAAGTATTTTGTACATTCATTCCCTAAAAAAATAAGCATGCCATTTAAAGTTGAAAGAAAAAGCGAAGGCGGGTTTAATAAAATTATTTTAAAAGATAGCCATACCCACACCTCTGCAGAAATAATCCCCGATTGCGGCGCCATATTACATGCCTTTACTTTTTTGCACAATGGGCATTTTATAAATGTAATAGATCAGTATGATAGTGCCGCCGATTTTGAAGCCAATGCAGAAACAAAAGGTATGAAGAGTTGCAAGCTTTCTCCTTTTGCATGCAGGATAAAAAATGCCAAATACAGTTTTGGAGGTCAACAATACACTTTTAACAAATACATGCTGGGCGACAATGCAATACATGGATTATTGTATGATGTTGCTTTTGAAGTAACAGCCCTGGTAGCGGATGGAGAAAAGGCGCAGGTCACTTTAATGTATGCATACAAAGGAGACAATGCAGGCTATCCATTCAGCTATGATTGTACCATCAACTACATTTTAAAAAAAGAAAGTACCCTTACCATTACTACTGAAATAACAAATACGGGTGATGGGCTTATTCCGATGCAGGATGGCTGGCATCCTTATTTTAAACTCGGGAAAAAAGTAGATGAGCTGCAATTGGAGTTTCAAAGCAAAGAAAAAATAATTTTCGATGACACGTTGGTGCCCAACGGTGAAACAACGCCCTACCAGGAATTCGGTTCCCTGAAACAAATAGGCGATACATTTTTTGACAACTGCTTTTCTGTAAATTTTGCAGAATGCCAACCCATGTGTGTGTTAAGAGATCCTGTTCAAAAATTGCAGGTAGAAATTCATCCGGATAAAAGTTATCCTTATTTGCAGATTTATACCCCACCGCACAGAAACAGCATTGCAATAGAAAATTTAAGTGCCGTACCGGATGCGTTCAATAATGGAATAGGTTTGATAACTTTGGCACCGCAAACATCACAGGTGTTTGCAACCACCTTTAAAATAACTCCGTTAAACTGAACGATGAATTCAATTGCCGTTACTGTATTAAGCCGCTTTAGGGAAAGCTTTACATCTGAACCAACCCTCTATTTTTCTCCCGGCCGCATTAATTTAATTGGTGAACATGTGGATTACAATGATGGCTTTGTATTACCCGCCGCAATTGACAAAGGCGTGTACTATGCCGTTGCACCCAACGATAGTGACAACCTGAATTTTATCGCCGTTGATTTTGATGAAACACTTTCAGTTGCTGTTGCAGATATACAAAAAATGAGCAACTGGAAAAATTATGTGCTGAGCGTGGTAAATGAGTTTTTGTTATTAGGCGTAGCAGTAAAGGGCTTTGATTGCGTTTTTGCCGGCGATATACCAAGGGGTTCCGGTATGAGTTCATCTGCTGCAGTTGAAGGTGGGCTTGCATTTGCGTTGAATGAAATGTTTAATACAAAATTAAACAGGGTAGAACTGGCGTTACTTTGCCAACGTGCAGAACATAATTATCCGCATGTAAACTGCGGCATTATGGATCAATATGCCAATATGATGGGCCACAAGGATGAAGTGATTATGCTGGATTGCAAAACCATCCAACATCAATATTTTCCTTTGCGGTTACAGGGTTGTAAAATTGTTTTAATCAACAGTAAGGTGCACCATACGCTTGCTTCAGGCGAGTATAATATTCGCAGGCACCGTTGTGAAGAAGGCATGGCAGTTTTGAAAAGCGATTTAGGTATTCAATCTTTCAGAGATATAAATGATGTAGACGCATTGATGCCTTTTAAGGATAAAATGGAGGAGAAAGTATTTAATTGCTGCTTGTATGTAGTAGAAGAAATTGCCCGTGCAAAAAAAGCGGCAAGGCTTTTACAGCAGGATGATTTAGCGTCATTTGGAAAACTAATGTATGCCACGCATGAGGGCCTTAGTAAATTGTATGAAGTAAGTTGCGATGAACTTGATTTTTTGGTTGAACTGGCAAAGCAGGACGATGGTGTAATTGGCGCAAGATTGATGGGCGGCGGCTTTGGGGGATGTACTATTAATATTGTAAAAGATGATGCCATCACCCGGTTTATTGAGACAACCAGCAAGGCCTATCATCAAAAATTTAATATCGAGCCAGAGTCTTACATCGTATCCACAGGAGATGGTACCAAACAAATTGCAATTACACCTTAATGTAAATCTTTTTCTTATCCAGCAGCCACGCAAAACTCCACATCATGGTTATAAAGCAAAGCGCATAAATGAATGAGCCCGCTCTTGGTTCGGCAGGCAATATTGGTTTGCAAACATGCTCATAAAACCAGGCGAATGGGGTAAAATAAGCAGGCTTGCCATCTAACCCAACACCGGCGGGTATGCGAATCAATGCCAGCAGCCTTGGTAAAATAGCACTCATGGCAAAAATGAAAAGGGCATTCTTTCCAAACACATCAAAGAACCTGCTCCACCTGCCCCGCCATCCTTTAAATTCAATAATATAAATCATCAGGGCCAGAATAAGTAAGGCCAAACCTGTTGTGTAAACTGTATAACTACTGGTCCATATTTTTTTGTTGATGGGAAAAACCATATCCCAGCAATAGCCTGTAAAAAGCAGTACGCAGCCGGCAACAAATAAACCGTTGACCATTTCGGCGGTCTTGCCTTTTTGTATGATATAACTGCCGGCGAGATAACCAAAAATCACTTGTACAATAGCGCCTGCTGTACTCATCAAGCCTTCCGGATCAAACGATGAGCCCTCGCCTTTATAGATATGCGCTTCTCCGAGTAAAGCCAGATCTATCTTTGTTCCAAACCAACCAGCAAAGCTAAACGGATCTGCAGGGTTTGCTGCAATGCACACAAACCAGTAGGCCAGCAACAAAAAAGCACCCACCACAAAAGCACCTTTCTGTTTTCCAAAATGTGCAATTACAGAGGCAAAAAAGTAGCAAAGCGCAATGCGTTGCAGCACGCCAAAAATGCGTATCCCCGAGGCTTTGCCATCACTTGTAATGTAGGCCCATGGCTTAACTACCAACTGGTTATTATCCCATTTAATAAATGGAAACCAGTTTAAAAATAACCCGATTAAAAAAATGAGTAGTGATCGTTTAATAACTTTTTTCCAGAAAACAGATTCTCCGGCAGCTTCCAGTCTTGGTAAAACAAAAGCCATGGCATTACCAACGGCAAATAAAAAAAAGGGGAATACCAGGTCGGTAGGTGTAACGCCATGCCACGGTGCATGTTCCAGCGGCGTATAAATATGCGCCCAACTGCCGGGGTTATTTACGAGTATCATTAAAGCTACCGTGGCCCCACGAAAAACATCCAGGGAGTAAAAGCGTTGGTTCATTACAGATGATATTTTGTTTTGATTACACGGATGGTTACTAATTACACTAATTTTTTTAAAAGGAATTGGTGCAGTTTTTAGCCGTATCAAGACCTGTATTATTGCCCTTTTTCAAGGTGGAAAAACATCTGATTTTATATGGCATTTAATTCGTGAAATTCGTCATAATCCGTGTAATAAAAACACTAATTCTTTTCACTCAACTCCAGCCAGCGCATTTCTTTTTCATCCAAAAGCTGTACTATCACGCCAATCCGCTCTGCGGCCTTTTGTAATTCATCAAAAGTGGGATTGCCTTCATTCATCCTGGTTTCAAGGGTTGCTTTTTCCTTTTGCAGTTCGGGCATTTCTTTCTCCAGCAGTTCCAGTTCCCTTTTTTCTTTAAAAGATAATTTTTGGGTAGCGTTGCCGGAAGCTACTGCCGGTAAGGCTTCCGGTGCGTTGATTTCTTGTTTTATCAGCTGCCTGTCATCGGTTAAACTGCCATTGGAAACAGCTTCCCTGTACTGGGTATAGTTGCCCGGGTAGTCCCTGATAACACCATTGCCTTCAAAAGCAAATAAGTGATCAACCATCCGGTCCATAAAATAACGGTCGTGACTTACAATGAGAATACAGCCAGGGTATTCCATTAAAAATTCTTCCAGCGTGCGCAAGGTCTGCAAATCAAGGTCATTGGTGGGCTCATCCAGCACCAAAAAATTAGGGTTCAAAAACAGCACGCTCATCAGGTGCAACCTGCGTTTTTCACCACCGCTTAATTTGCTTAATGGCGTAAATTGTTGTTCAGCAGAAAAGCCAAATTTTTCCATAAACTGGCTGGCACTGATTTTTGTACCATCGTTTAAAGGAAAATATTCCGCCATATCTTTTACATATTCGATGGCCCGTTTATCTTCTTTGTATATCAACCCATCCTGGCTAAAATTGCCAAACACCACCGTATCACCATGATTAATTTTGCCGCTATCCGGTTTCTCCTGCTGTAGGGCGATTTTTAAAAAGGTAGATTTACCAACGCCGTTTTTGCCGACTACACCTATTCTTTCGCCGCGTTTAAAAGTATAATCAAACCCCTTCATAATCTTGAGGTCGCCATAGCTTTTATGCACTTTTATCAGTTCTAATATTTTGCCTCCAAGTCTTGTCATTTTTACCTGCAGACTTACTTCTTCCACATCTTTTTTCAGTTTCACCCTGTCTTCT
This sequence comes from Chitinophagales bacterium, assembly GCA_038210625.1. GTDB lineage: Bacteria > Bacteroidota > Bacteroidia > Chitinophagales > Chitinophagaceae > Ferruginibacter. The sequence continues at coordinate 62,322 of JBBQWL010000006.1, forward strand.
ACTTCTGTAAAGGCATCCTGCCGGCTTTTACTTTTGGTGGTACGTGCTTTGGGTTGCTTGCGCATCCATTCCAATTCCTTTCTAAAAATATTTTTATCTTTCTGCAACTCACTTTGTTGTACTTCGAGGCGCATACTTTTTTGTTCTAAAAAATTATCATAGTCGCCTTTGTAAACAAATACTTTTTCTTCGTCTATTTCAACAATTCCATTACTCACCGCATCTAAAAAATAGCGATCATGCGTAACCAGCAACATGGTAACTTTTGCCGCCGCCAGGTAATCTTCCAGCCATTCAATCATGTCCACGTCGAGGTGGTTGGTAGGTTCATCCAATATCAGCAGGCAGCGGCCGGCGTGCAGATCAGCTTCAATCAAAGCCTGCGCCAGTGCCACTCTTTTCTTTTGTCCACCACTTAAATTGCCCACCTTTTCGCTTAGGTGGTGCAGGTTTAATTTACCAAGAATTTGTTTCAGATCGCTTTCAAAACTCCAGGCATTAAGGTCATCCAGGCGGGCCATCAGCTCGCCCAGTTTATCAATGTCTTCAAGGCCATCTTCCAAAAACTGTTCATACTCTTTTACCACTTTTACTACGGGGTTATCCAGCCGCAGTACATTATCCCAAATGGTTTTGTTGCCGTCAAAATCATTATCCTGCTGCAGCATTACCACCTTTATGTCTTTATGAACCCACACCGTACCGGTATCGGGGGTATCCAAACCGGTAATAATTTTAAGCAGGGTACTTTTACCACTACCGTTACGGGCCACCAGGGCTATTTTATCGCCTTCTTCTATGTTTAAAGTGATGTTTTTAAAAAGCGTTCTTATCCCGAAAGATTTACTGATATTTTCTATTGAAGCGTAATGCATGGCGGCAAAGGTAAAGGAGGAAATATTAATACTGTCATTGAGATTAATCCGCCAAGTAATCTATCTTAAAAAACGCCATGGTAAAATGCGTCACACTAAAATTGATGCAGCAGGTCTGCAAATTGTTTCATAATAATGGGTAAATCAAAGTCTTTTGCCCTTCTGATGCCGGCTGCGGCATATTCATTTCGCAAGGCATCATTGTCCATCATGGCAAGCATTGCATCGGCAAGGGCAGTAGCGTCGTTTACAGGTATTAATAACCCAAAAGGTGTTTTCTCAACCCCAGCACTGTGTTTGGTGGGTGTAAAAGAACCATCCAGCAATTCACGCGGACCAGTTGGGCAATCGGTGCTAATTACAGGGGTGCCACACGCAAGCGCTTCCAGCAGTGCATTGGGAAAGCCTTCTGAGTCGGAGGTTAATAAATGGCATTGCGAACGGGCTACATATTTAACCACATTTCTCCGGTAACCTAAAAAAACAATTTTATCGCTGATGCCCATTTTGTGCGCCAGTGTTTTTATATGCTCTTCGAGGGGGCCCCTGCCAATGATCAATACTTTAAAATTCCGGTGTTGTATCTTCTGTATGGCAACCAACAGCAGCTCATGATTTTTTCTTTTTTCTATCGTGGCAACATGTGAAAAAGTGAAATTACTAAAATCGACATCTTCTACTATTTCTGCCATATCCCTTTGTTGCATTGCAATATTAATTGGGTTATGGATTACTGCAAAGGGATTTGTTAAATGGAAATTGGTGGTAAGGTCGTACTGAATACCGGCAGAATTTGGGGCAATCAGGTCGGCAAATGGATACAACTTTTTTACCAGGTACCGGCCGGTTTTGCCAGCCATTGTCTTGGAATCATAAGCGGAAGAAGTATGTGATCGTTCGCTGATCAAAATTCCGCCTTTCCAGTTTAATACCCGTAAAAAACAATTGATATAATTTGACCTGTTTAGAGCGGAAAAGCAATTGTGTATGTTTTCCTGTTGCAGATATTGTTTTAGCCGAAAAGCAAGCAGCGGTATTTTTAAAATGTCTTTGGCATTTTTTCTTTTTTTGAGGTTAGAATTGTCGATTATTTTGATGGTGATATCATTTACAGGCAATTCAAATTCGATGGTATTATTGAGTAAAATAAGATGAAGGTCAAATTCTTTATAGAACGAGTTGATAATTTGCGCTACAACCTTCTCTGCTCCCGCTACCTCGAGGGCATTGATCAAAATAGCCAATTTCTTTTTTTGCATGTTTAGGAATTTCCGTTAACACAAACGTTATCGGCTTTAAGTAAATAATTGAATTAAAAAGGTATCCCAATTTTATAAGCTTACCCATTTTTTTGGCTTGTAAATGTATACCCGAAAATTTTATACGGGGAAAATTAAATTGTTGCGTTAGTGTGCAGTGCTTTTTCGTGCAGATACGACTTAAAAAAATCTACTTTTGCCGTTAAGTCAGGTTTGCGTGTTAGTATTATGATAGACAAAAAAAATATTATTCCTCAGCTGACCAAGATGAGGCCGGTAATTCTTGATCTGGGATGTGGTGTATTGAAAAAGCAACCGCACTGGATAGGAATAGATATACTTGATGCCAACACGGTTGATATTGTAGGCGACATCTATGAAGTAATAAAAGCCTTTCCAGATTGTAGTGTAGATGAAGTGCATGCTTCCCATTTTTTTGAGCACCTGGCAGATGTACCTGCGTTACTGGTAGAATTAAACCGCGTTTTAAAACCTGCTGGTTTTATTGAAGTGATAGTGCCTCATTTTTCTAATGCTTATTTTTATTCTGATTATACACACCAACATTTTTTCGGGCTATACTCTTTTTCTTATTGGGTGAAAGATAACCTGCTAAAACGACAAGTACCTAATTATAACGTGCATACCGGGTTGCAGCTACAGACAGTTTTTTTACATTTTAAATCGCCCTGGATAATAAACCGGCCGTTCCGGAGATTGTGCCAGCTGATATTTAACGCCAGCACCTTTATGAAAGAGTGGTATGAAGACAGCTGGAGCAATAATATTTCTTGTTATGAGGTTAAATTTATACTTGTAAAACTGTAAATCATTATGAACAATATTCCCTGTGTTTGCATAATGATACCAACTTACAATCAGGCAGCCTATATACAAAGGGCAATAGAAAGTGCTTTAGCACAGGATTATCCTAACCTTGAAATACTTGTAGCGGATGATCATTCGGATGACTCAATTGATGAGTTACTTGCACCCTATATCCTCAACCCCAAAATAAAGTATACAAAAAATGATCAGAATATTGGGCGTGTTGCTAACTATCGCCGTGCATTAGATGCTGCAACAAATGCAGAATGGGTGATAAATTTAGACGGAGATGATTATTATACCAATCCCCATTTTATTTCGACGGCAATGGCAGCCATTCATACCGCAGATGAAAAGAATATTTTGTTTTACCAGGGCATGCACACCTGCCTGCACGACGGCCGGGAAGATTTTTTGCCGACAAATTTAATAGAAGATGAACTAGGGTTAAGTGCTGCCGATTATTTTTTGGGTTACTTTACCCGGTTACATTTTTCCCATATGTCTACCTTGTACAATCGCAAAATGGCTATACAAAGTGATTTTTATAGAAAGGATATTTTATCTGCAGATATTTTTTCTTTTTTACAACTCTGTCTTAATAACGGTGATAAAAAGGTGATCCTGAGCAAATCTATTTCTGGTGTGTGGGTAAAGCATAAAAACAATAGCAGCCAAACCATCAGGTTAAACCAACACCTGAAAAATATGGGTGCATATAAAACACTTTATAGGCTTGCAATTAAAGTAGGGTTTGATGAGCAACGGTGTACCAAATGGTTAAGGAAAGCCCGTTATATTTATCTTCGTACTTTTGCAGGCACCATAACAAAGAAATTAAAATAGAAATATAAAGCGGATGCCTGCACAGCGGAAAACCCTAATTCAGAATTTTGTGTCATTGTCGGTAGTCCAGGGCTTGGGTATTATTTTTCCTTTGATCACATTTCCATATCTAATAAGAATTTTGGGTGTTGAGGGTTTTGGCTTTTTTTCCTTGGTGCAAACCTTCATCATGTATTTCGATCTGCTTGTTTCTTTTGGCTTTGGTTTAACTGCCACGAAAAGAATATCAGCAAATATTTTGGATCAGGTAATGGTTAAAAAAATAATCGTTGCCGTTTATCTAATTAAAGCAGTTTTATTTGCCATCTCGTTTATTATTTTTATTGCCTGTTCTTTTACGCCTTATTTGCAAGGCCATTTTTATTTACTTCCGCTCGCTTCATTTTACTTATTGGGGAATATGTTATTCCCAGACTGGTATTTTCAAGGTATACAAACGATGAGAAATATTACTTTTATAACCCTGATCTCAAAAGTGCTTTCTTTATTGCTTATTGTACTACTGGTAAAAGAAAAAACTGATATAGAGTATGCTATCATGGCCCTGTCGGCAGGTAACATGATTGCCGGTATTTTTGCAATCTTTCTTATGTTGAAAAGTTTAAACAGGGGGTTTGTAAAACCCGATATCCATTTTATAAAAGATTTTTTTTACGAGAGCTTGTATGTATTTATGAGTTTAATTCTTGCACCTTTTTATAGTTCGGTTAATATTTTTATTTTGCGCATTTTTGCCAATCCCTTAATGGTAGGATATTATGCCGTGGCAGAAAAAATTGTAAATGCGGCGGGTATGCTGGCCAGTGTTATCAACAGAACGTCTTATCCATATCTTTCGCAATTATATGTAACCTCTAAAGAATTGTACAAAAAGAATATTCAAAGAATATTACTAATAATCGGGTCTGTTTTTTTTGTACTTGCTTTGGTTCAGTTTTTTGGGGCGACACTTATTATAGAATTTTTGTTGGGAAAAAATCATGGCGATATATCATATGCAGTAACCTTATTGAAAATAATGAGTATGGTTTTACTTTTTTCTCCCTTTGTATCTTTCTTTTTTCAACTAATGATTATTCAAGGGCAAAAGAAGGAATCGGTTATCAATATTGCCATTACCAGTATTGTAAATCTTATCACAGCCACTGTATTTACCTACTATTGGTCGGGTAAAGGATTGGCCGTTAATTTATGCCTTATTGTAGTAATGATAGGTTTTCTTAACCGCCGGTCTTTTTATAAAAAATTACCGCCGCTCAAATTATAATTTCTATGCCACTGATTACTGTATTTACACCAACATTTAACAGGGCAAATAAATTGCATAGAGTTTATGAAAGTTTGCAAAAACAAACCTTCAGAGATTTTGAATGGATCATTGTTGATGATGGATCCACGGATAATACAATCGAAGTTGTAGAGGGTTACAAAAAATTGAAAAATGATTTTGAAATAAGGTATTACCGGCAGCAAAATGCAGGGAAGCATATAGCTGTTAATGCCGGTGTTAAACTGGCCCAGGGTTATTTTTTCCATATAGCAGATAGCGATGATGCCATAGAGGCTACTACATTACAGGAATTTTTGAACGCCTGGCAAATTATTCCGGCTGAACAAAAACAATTTTATTGTGGAATATGGGCCTGTTGTAAAGATCAGTTTGGTAATAGGGTGAGTGATCCTGTACCAGAAAAAACTTATATTGGCAATCTCAGGGATCTGTTCTATAAACATAGGTTTCGTAAAGAAGCGTTTCATATATATTTAACCTCTGTTATGAAGGAGTTTCCCTTTCCCGACAACCTCACGAACCTTTATTATCCTGAAGGTATTATATGGCGAAAAATGACTGATAAATACTTAATAAAATTAATCGACAAAGAGCTGCGAATTTACTATATAGAAAATACCGGTGATTCCATAATGTCATATAGAAAACCAGCTAAAAGTAGGGCCCTTAGTCGTTGCCTGGAAAGCACTGAAATATTAAACAATGACCTTTCGTGGTTTTTTTACTACCAATCATATTTTTTAAAAGCAGCACTTGTCTATGCAAGCTTCAGGCCCTTTTTGTCCAAAGAAGAAAAGCAAAATTTTAGGCTAAAAGATAAAGCGCCATTACTCTACCTGCCATTAATGATACCGGGTATGATAGTTAATTTTATATTTCGCGTAAAAGATGCGTACGTTCATTCGCAAAATAAAACTAAATGATAAAAAAGCTGTATAAAAAAATGCGGGTGTTTGTACGGGTCGTAGGTGAGTCAAAAAGACCGGGCAGGTATGTCATTGCACATGTACTTGCGAAAACAGGACTCTGTAAATTTTTCACAATTAAAATGGATGGATATAAACTTCATTTTACACCTTCAGCCTTAAGTATTACGTTATTTTCCAACCCCGGGGATCGGGATCATGATGAGCAATTTTTTCGGCAAATACTTAAAAAAGGGGATGTTTATGTTGATGTAGGCGCAAATATTGGCACACTGGCTTTATGTGCCTCGGGGCTTGTCGGCCATAACGGAAAAGTAATTGCCATCGAAGCGCATCCTGTAACATTTGATTATCTCTCAAAAAATATCAAACTCAATGGTTTTACGAATATAAGTTTATTGAATTATGCTGCAGGTAATAAAGAGGGCACACTTTTTTTTTCTGATATTAATTCGGATGACCAAAATAAGGTTATTACCACGGAGGATGGCGGGATTACGGTATCTGTTAAAAAGCTTGATCAATTGTTGCAGGATGAAAATAACATTAAGCTTATTAAGATTGATGTAGAGGGATTTGAAAAATTTGTTATTGAAGGAGCTTGTGAATTGTTGCAAAGAACAAGTATGGTTTTTTTTGAATCCTGGGATCAAAGCTTTAACGGGTATGGCTATACTGCGGGAGATTTAATTAGCCTTCTTGAATCAATGCATTTTAACGTGTACAAAATAGTTGGGTCACAAAAATATATCATTGATTCTTTACATCATTCTTCCGTTTGCGAAAATTTACTCGCTATTAAAAAGGGCTACGAAATTGAATAGAGCCGAAAATGGCTTCAGATGAAAACAACTGCAAACATCTTAAAAATTGTTATAAATAAGTATCTAAAGAATGAAAATATTATTTATTGTACCTTCTTTTGCCGATGGCGGGCAAGAGAAAGCCGGCATGATACTGTGTAATTACCTGATGCAATATCACCAGGTGCTGGCAGTATGTTTTGAACCTCCGTCACCAACCGAATATAATTACAAATGTGATATACAAAGAATTGTTTTAACGCCAAAAAGCGGCCTGGTTGCCAGGTTGCTGGGGCTTATAGAAAAGGTAAAACGTTTAAAAAAGATAAAACAGCATTTTAATCCCGATGTGTCTATTTCATTTGGAGACAATGCCATTGTTGCAAATTGTTTCACCCGAACAAACGAAACCAAAATCGCTTCGTTAAGGCATTCCTTTAAAAATTCACTGATGGCCAGAACTGCCGGGGAAAAGATATATGATAGCCTTTATAAATTCTCTTTAAAAAAAGCAGATATGATTGTTCCGGTTAGCAACGAAATAAACGGAGAGCTAAAGAAGTTATTCAACATAGAAAATAAATTATTTGTAACAAATGGATATGACTTTGGAGAAATTAATTTTAAGGCAGGTCTTCCGCTTTCAGATAATTTAAAAATATTTTTTAACGAAAAAGTGATTGCCCATGTGGGGAGATTTGATGCACAAAAATGCCAGGTGGAACTGGTTAAATTTTTTATAATTGTGAAGCAAAAAGAGCCAGCTGCCAAATTAATGCTGGTTGGTGGAATAGACCAGGCCCGGCCACAAAACAAAGCGATCTATGAATTTTGTATTTCCTATCTGCAAAAGAATGGTTGCGAAATTATTTATGCGGACAAATATTATACTGACGAGCAATTGTTGAACGCAGACGTTTTGATTACAGGACGTCAAATCAATCCATTTCAGTTTCTGTCAAAAGCAACACTGTTTGTATTTCCATCGCTTTTTGAAGGTTTCCCCAATGCGCTGATGGAAGCCATGGCATGCGGTTTACCGGTGATCAGTTCAGAATGTCCAACCGGGCCAAAAGAGATTTTGCATGATGAAAATAGCAACGAAATTTATGGTCTTTTACTCCCCTTGTTTGACCATAGATACGATTTGCAGGATGAAAGTATAAATGAAAATCACGTATTGTGGGCTGCCACTATTATTGAGCTGCTTAATAATAAAAATCACCTGAAGCAACTTTGCCAACAATCCAACAAAAGAGTTCAACATTATACGATAGATGCGGTATGCAAAAAATGGATGGATATTTTAAGCACCGGCAAAAATTAATGCACCTATTAATCCAATCCCTTAATAAACACAAATTGATTACAGCCATGCCGGTTTGTAGTAATCAGGTTAAAGAGTGTATAATTTCTTAATTTATAAAAATTAAAAATGGCTTCAACAGATGCCACTTCAAATGGCAGTCCGCCAATCCAATCAATCCAGTCTGTATACATAGCCATGCCCCTTACCTGTTTATAAGTTTTATACCTTTTCATTGGATTTCTTAGTAAAAAAAGATCAAGGAAAAAATAGCCAACAGAATAAAGACATACAAAAAATGTGGTCACCAAAAGTTTTCCAACAATATTCGCATTGTAAGTTTGCTTCACCTTTAACCATACTTTCGATTCCAAACGCTGATCATTATAAATCGCTATAAATAATTTGCCATTTTGTTTAACAAGCAGATCTACATTTGAAAGTGCATTCCACATTTGCCCGGTGTGATGCAGAACCCCCCATGAGTAAACAACATCAAATTCCCCCAATAAATTTAAATAGGCCGAATCTAAAACAGATCCTTCTTCAACTATCCAATCCACATCGTCCTGAAAATACAGTTCCTTCAATTTACGGGTGCATTTAACAGACTCCTTATCAAAATCAAAAGAGTGAACTTTAAAACCCAGTTGGCGGGCTGCTAAACTAAATAACCCACTACCACTTCCCGCATCTAAAAAAGTTAAGCCTGTATAATCTTTGCCGCCCAGCATTTTATTAAGCGATGCTATTGCTTCACGAATCCTGTCATCATCAATTGAATCAATAAATGATGCCCAGTTTGCACCAAATTCAAACCTTTCGCCATTTTTTACTTGTTCTATATGTTGATTTTCCATTTTTGGTTAATGATTATGCTATAATATTGCAAGGCAGCAAAAGTACTGGTTTTCATAATATCAGGTATATTCCTGTTTCCAGCGAAATGAACGCCGAAAGCAGCATATAGCTTCATATCAATTATTAAATATTAATTTCGTTTTTTACATAAATTAGTCAGGATAAATATGTGCGGAATAAACGGGTTTTGTGATTTTAATAAACGCTTACAAAAGGAAGATGTTGAAAAGGCCAATCAGTCATTACGGCATCGTGGCCCAGACGATGGAGAAACCGTAGTTTTTCATGCCACGAACGCGTATATTGGATTAGGACATCGCCGGCTTTCCATTCTTGATTTGTCTATTTTAGGGCATCAGCCAATGTACAGTGAAGATAAGCAGGTAGTGATCATTTTAAATGGTGAGATATATAATTTTAAGGAAATAAGGAGCCAACTTGAGAATAAGGGACATCGTTTTGTTTCCAATTCTGATACAGAAGTAATCATCAAGGCATACCTGGAATATGGCATCGATTGCGTACAAAAATTTATAGGGATGTTTGCTTTCGTTATCTACGATATGCGCCTGCAAAAAATATTTTTGTGCCGCGACAGGGCTGGCGTAAAGCCCCTCTATTATTATTTTGCAAACGGGTGCTTATTGTTTGCGTCAGAGCTAAAAGCCTTTCATCAATACCCCAATTTTAAGAAAGAAATTGAACCCGAAGCAGTGTCACTTTTTTTTAGCTACGGATACATTAGGGAACCTTACAGCATATTCAAAAACACCTATAAGTTATCGCCAGGCCATTATGCTATCCTGGATATCGATAGTCAGCAGTTGTGTTTGCATCAATATTGGAATGTATTGGATTATTACAATAAGCCAACCATTAAAATTGATGAAGAAGAAGCAACAAATCATTTGGAAAACCTACTTACTTCAGCTTTTGAATATCGAATGGTAAGCGATGTGCCGGTAGGCGTTTTTTTAAGCGGGGGATACGATAGTTCCCTGGTAACCGCAATACTGCAGAAAAACAGTATGCACAAAATAAAAACATTCACCATTGGATTTAAAGAAGATAGGTTTAACGAGGCTGTTCACGCAAAAAGAGTGGCCAATCATCTCGGTACCGATCATTATGAATATTATTGTTCTACCAAAGAGGCGCAGGAAATTATTCCAACACTGTCACACTTTTACGATGAGCCTTTTGGTGACAGTTCAGCCCTGCCGACAATGCTGGTTAGTAAATTTGCCAGGGAACAGGTTACCGTAGCATTAAGTGCCGATGCAGGGGATGAGATTTTTGCAGGCTATAGCCGGTATGACCAACTGGTTAAAATTAAAAATATAAAAAGATATGTCCCTTCTTTTTTAGCTAACGCCTCGGCAAAATTGCTGGAGCAAATGCCATTTTTTGATAGTCCGAGATATCATAAGCTTGGTGAAATTTTATCAGCAAGTGGAGAAGTGGACATCAGCGACAGTTTAAGCCGGCACTTTACGGCAAGGCATGTAAGCGAATTACTTAACACCGCGAAGAATTTTAAAGCTTGTTTAATAGATGTAAAAAATACTCCTTCAAATAGTGACTTCATTAATACAGTGCTGGCCGCTGATTATAAAACCTACCTGGCGGATGATATTTTAACAAAAGTAGATCGTGCTACGATGAGCGTAGGGCTTGAGGGCAGAGAACCTTTTCTTGACCAGCGGATAGTAGAATGGGCAGCCCAAATACCTTCGGCTCTTAAATATAATAATGGTGAAAAAAAATATTTATTGAAAAAGTTAACTCACCGGTATCTGCCTTTAAGTATGATGGACAGGCCTAAAATGGGGTTTGGTATTCCGGTGAATAAATGGTTAAGGGGAGATTTAAAACCGCTGGTACTGGATATTATCAGTAGCGAGAATTTGCGAAAACACAACTTATTAAACGAGAATACTGTGCTTGGGTTAAGGGATAAGTACCTGGCAAACAGTACTTCTGATACAGCACAGTTATGGCTGATACTAATGTTCCAGATGTGGTGGAATGAATGGATGGATTAAAAAATTAGTTATCAGGCATCAATTTTTTGATTACTTCAAGATATCTCTGGTGGTTAAGCGCTTCATCAAATTCTGTAATGGCTTTTTGCCTGCTGTGTTTGCCCATTGCCAGCCTGTCTTCTGGAGGAATACTAATCATTTTTTCTATGGCAGAAGCCAATGATTTAGTATCTTTTATCGGTATAAGGTAACCGTTTTGCAAATCATCGACTGTTTCCCTACAGCCAACGTTGTCGGTCGTAATGATGGGTAATCCTTTTGATAATCCTTCTATCAGCACCCTGGGTACACCTTCACGGTAATATGATGGTAAAACCATTATGTCTACTTTATTTAGCGTATCACTCATATTATCCGAAACCCCCCAATAATCAATTGTTCCTTGTTTATGAAACCCGTTGATAATGTCTAAAGAAACAGCAGATGGGTTATCGGCAAGCGGGCCCAATAATGCAAAAGTAACAGAGGTAAATTTTTTTTTCAATTCTTTTGCAGCTTCAAAGTATTCATACAACCCTTTTTCTTTAAGAAGACGGGCTGATAAAAGAAAAACTAGTTTATCAGAATTGTTGAATGAAACTTTATTGCTGAACTCATTGATATTTACTCCGGACCCACGTACCACGGAAATACTTTGTCGGCCGTTAATAAGGTTTGCGTTTAAGAAAAAAGCCTTGTCATCTTCATTTTGAAAAAACAGCGCTTCTAATTTTTTAAAAGCAAAACGGTATAATTTCTTAACTGTAAATTGTAGCCATGCTGGTTGGCCTTCATTAAATACAAATCCCAATCCGTTAATTGTGGAAATGGCTTTTATATTGGTAAATTTAATGGCAATGCTGCCATAAATATTGATTTTTGGGGTAAAAAAAAGGCAACATTGTATGTCGTTAGCGATTAATGTTTTCCGTAACTCCAGTGTAAGTAAAATATCTTCCACCGGATTTTTGCCTTTATTATTGATGTGTTTTAATTCAATAAAAGTGCAACCTATTGCCTCAATTTCAGCAACAAATTTATCTCTTGGTGCAATTGCAAACAAGTTATACCCTTCGGCTACTAATTTTTTAAGCAATCCTTTACGAAAATTGTAAACATACCATGATGTGTTGGATACTAAGGCTATATTTTTCATTGCATTTCAAGCCAATTTTTAAATTTTACGATCCCTTGTTTAAAATTGGTTCTTGGCACATAATTCAATAACTGCTCTGCTTTAAAAATATCTGCAAATGTTATAGGTACATCTCCCATTTGCTCAGGCAAGCGGTTGATGATGGCTTTTTTATTAAATACAGATTCAAGGGTAGTTATCATTTCCGACAAAGATACGGTTTGATGGTTTCCCAGATTAAAAACCTCATAGGGGGTTCGGGTGTATTGTATGGCATTCACTATACCTTGAACCGTATCGGCTACATAAGTATAGTCGCGGCGTGTACTGCCATTGCCAAAAAAATTGATAGGTTCGTTATTTAGTATTTTTTTACTAAACATGTGAATGGCTAAATCCGGTCGTTGTCGTGGGCCAAATACGGTAAAAAAACGCAGTGCTATAAACCTGATACCAAATAAATGACTGTAGACATGCCCCAAAAGCTCACCCGAAATTTTGGTGCTGGCATATGGGCTGATGGGTTTTAAGGAAACATCACTTTCTTTCCACGGAAAATTTGTGTTGGTGCCATACACACTGCTGGAAGAAGCAAACACAAACTGTCTGATATTTTTGTGGCGGGCAAATTCCAACATATTTTGTGTGCCTTTCACATTTACATCCTGGTACGCTATGGGATCTTCAATAGATGGCCGCACACCAGCTTTTGCAGCCAGGTGAACGATTGCTTCGTAACACCCGGTCAATTTAGTATACAAGGCTTCTTTATTTAAGATATCAAAGTCAAGTACATTCAAATAAGGGTTGCTTATTACTTCCGAAAGATTTTTACGTTTGATATCTTTTGAATAAAAAGGATCAAAATTATCAACTACCGTTACTTTGTAGTTATTTTGCAATAACTGTTCAACTAAATGACTGCCAATAAAACCGGCACCCCCGGTTACTAGTATCTCTGTTCTGTTTTCTTCCATAAGCAATTTCCATGTAAAAAATCAAAAGTAAGCAAATTAGCTATTTAAAATACTTAATCTGACTCATTTGTAATTTGAGAGATAAATACTGATATTCAACAGGTAACTGGTTAATAATTTTTTTAAAACGGAATAAGTATTACCGCAAAAACTTGACAATTTAGTCCTGATTCAATATCTCGTCAAAAGACTTCATTATGGTTGAGACATCAAAATTTTTAGCCCGGTTATAATTCTTTAACCTATAAATTTGACGCAAGGCAGAGTCAGAATATATTTTAGTCATAGCCTGGGCAAGGATTTGCTCATTTCCCACAGGTACAAGCAGACCATATTCGCCATACATAATACCAGTTGTAGTGGGTGTATCCAGGGAAATTGAAGGGGTCAAAAGTTCCCTTATGCCACCTTTGCAATCAGTTGAAATTACTGGTAAGTTGCAGGCCAATGCCTCTAAAACTACATTAGGAAAACCTTCGAAATTGGATGTAAGTACAAAACAATCGGCCATTGTTAAATAGTTAAATGGATTAGTGGTGTGATCAATTAGCGCTATACGTTCCTGCATGCCGATTGACGCAATATACTTTTCAAGGTATTCCTTCAATTCCCCCTTACCAATAATTTGTACCCTGCAATTTGTATCCTTTAAAATAGCAATGGCCTTTATCAGCATCAAATGGTTTTTGATAGAACTAAGTCGGCCAATAGTTATAAAAGTGAAAGGATTATTATTTACCAGTGGCGCAATATGTTTGGTGTTTACTTCTATTTTATCAAGCGCAATTGGATTATAAATGATGCGAAAATTGGTTTGTACATTGAACGTATTCCTAAGATCGGCCTCAATATTTTTAGAATTGCATACTATCAGGTTGGCCTTGGAATATAAATTTTTTACGAGAAAACGTCCAATTCTGTCGCCCACGGTTTTAACAGTATAATATTCAGAAGTTAAAGTTCTTTCGCTCAAAATTACCTTGCCCTTCCAGCCCAATATTTTTAAAAACCCGGCAATAAAATTAGGCCTGTTAAGAAAAGATAAGCTGGTATTAATGTTGTTTTTTTTTAAAAAACGGTGGTAACGAAAAGCTAATAAAGGAATTCTTAGAATATTCTGTAATGGACTGCCCGGAGGGCGTTTATCTAATATGGTGATTTGCTGACCAACAGGAATTTCATATTCAATAATTGGTTGTAATAATACCAAATGAATATCAAATTTGTCTTTAAAATAATTCAATAAAATTGATACTACCCGCTCTGCACCTCCACTGTAAAGCGAAATAATAAGTATTGAGATTTTCTTTTTTTGCATGCATGGAAAGATTGTAATAAATGAAATCCTATTTAGATTTGTAATGCGACAGGCACATCATTTATTAAATTTACTCATAGAGTTTAGTTTTTTATTTAGAGTGTCAAACAGTAGTAATAGATACGTATAAAATAGCGGTACTGCAGGGAATTTATACCGGACTAAAGTACCAAAATTAAAAGAAACAAAACCAGCCAATGGTGCGATCAATAAGCTAAAGGTTAGCGCAAAAAATAGAAATGAATTCTGAAGAGAAAATTTAAAAAAGCCCGTTAATTTAGTTTTGACCAACAGGTAAATTGTTAGTAGCAGTACAGTTAGTGATTCCATAGCATTTAACAGCATCAATGGGTTGCGTACTTCCCAAATATATGGCCTGAACAAAGCCACATTCAACGACAATAAATAGGTCCGAATTATACCCCACAGCGAAAAGTCGGTAACATCCGGTATGGAATATCCGGAGGCACCTTCCTCTGTCAGAGCGGCCTGTGCATTCTGAATATTAATTGCGGAACCGGTAAAATTCGTATATACAAGATTTCCTAAAAACTGAATATTGCTGTAAGCCCAAATAATACCTGCCAAAAGAAATAAAATGGTAAAAAAGCGAAAAATAATTCTAATGAGGGAATGCTGGCTTTTGTACATAACAACAAGCGTTATAAGTACAGCCAGAAGGAAGATATAAAAAATATACTCTTTAATGAGCAAGAGTATAACTGACCCTATCAAAAATTCAATAAGGTTAACCAGGGTAATTTTTCTTTGGATTATAGAATACAAAGTGGTAATGCAAAGGCCTAATGCATACATGCAAAGCGGATCCTTTAAAATATTTGTTCCCCACAAAAGAGCGGAAGGCGCAAATAAGCAGCCTGCGGCAATTGACTTATGGTACTCCGGATATAGCGTATAAAAAACCTTAAAGATTCTCCAGGTGCCAATAAATGCAAGTAATGAAAAAAATAAAGAAATAGGTATATACGTTCCAAAACAAAACAGGCCCAAAAAGCCGGCAATTTTAAATATTGCGATAGTAGATCCATTTTGAATTGGGTTTGCCAGCTGAATCGCATATTTCTGTGCTCCGATAGAACATTTGTCTACCGGTTTGAATATAAGTTCCAATCCATACATGGGATTTTCTTTTGCCGCATGCCATATCTCCTGCGAACCATTAAAGTATGTCTGACTGTCGCTGTATCCATAATAAAAATGGTATAGGCAGGCAAGAAAAATACAGCAGAAGCTTTTTAAAACAAAACAAGGAATAATGTACTTTGCAATAGTAGTTTGCTTGTAATATCTTTTCTTCCAGATGATTAATAATGCAAGAATTAATAAAAAATAAACAGGAGTTAGTATTGCATCGTAAAAAGTGAGCATTTAAGTTTGTTGATTTGTCTGATAAAACCTGCACTTTGCCAGATAATCAATTAGTTAGTGCCGGATAAAGATATTAACAAAAAATGGTACCATTTACTATTGATTTTTTGCCAGAGCAGTGTTTTAAAAATCACCATTGTTTAGGCGTATTTTAAAAGTAGGAAAACTATTTGAAAAACAGCAATGCCAGTAATCATACACCTAAGTGTTATCCCTTCTTACCTATTGCATGCCAATAAGGCTTATTATCTGAAAAGCGGACATTGCTAAGGCCGCAAGCTTCCATCATCATTTGTATTTGTTGTTTGGAAAACCGATGCTCCAATTTGGTACCAAACCTGTCAAGTGCATCATTTCTTATAATGAAAAAAGACTTGTCCTGGTAATAAGATAAAGGCATTTTTACCGCAAGCGCTTTTGCACCCACCTTTTCCAAAATTTTACCTAAAAATACCATCGGCAGATATACAATTACGGCAAGCAAATCGCAGATAAATTTTTTTATTCCCGATGGCATTGAGGAAACTATTGTCCGTACCAGGCTCACCACCTTAAAAATAGAACGGAATATAAAGCCCCTGTTGTCAAGATTATAATACAGGTATACAAAAAAATGGCCACCGGGTTTTACTTTGCTGACGCATTTTTTCATTGCCATTTGCGTATCGGGAATATGGTGCAATACGCCAATCGACATCACCAGGTCAAAAGTATTGTCAGTGAAAGGAATTGACTCTGCCGAAGCATTAATTAATCTTACATTTTTAACTCCGGATAACAATTTTTCAGCAGCCCAGATGGCTTCACTGGGATCCATTACTTCTATAAATCCTACCCTGGAAGAAAGATATCTTGAAAATCTGCCACTACCGCAACCTACATCTAACACATAAGTATCCTTGTTTAAAATCGTGGCATCTGCAATATCAAAATATTCATCGCCAAACTGATTGATATCCTTTTCATTAAAATTGCTGAATTTCTGCCATTCTTCTCCGAATGAGGTTACTACCGACTCGTCTATGTTACTACTTTGTCTTTCATCAAAAATATATACCGTTTTCTCCTTGCCTTTTATCTCCTCTATGGGTGCTGTATTAAAGTCTGCTATCATAATAACTTAATCATCTAATCAACTTTATTTGCAAATGTAATGGGAAAATTAAACCCAGCATTATAAATCGTTTTGGAAGTATTTTACCAACCAGATGATTTTTTAAGATTTTTTATACCCGATTATTATCGTACAAGCCTCCGGCAAATCAGATTATTCAATAAGTTAATGACCATGAGTGGCACTAAAATCACATACTTAAGAATTTATTTCTACTTTTACAAACTTTTAATAAAAACAACCTATGCATACAATCTTAGTTACCGGCGGTGCCGGGTTTATTGGTTCTCATTTAACCAGATTATTTGTTACAAAATACCCACAGTATAAAATCGTAAATATTGATAAGCTTACCTATGCAGGTAACCTTGAAAATTTAAAGGATATTGAGCACAGCTCCAATTATGAATTTGTAAAAGGCGATATCATCGACTTGCCTTTTTTGCGCTCGTTATTTGAAAAGCACCAGTTTACCGCTGTGCTGCATTGTGCTGCAGAAAGCCACGTTGACAGATCGATTACCGACCCGCTGGCCTTCGTTACAACCAATGTGGTGGGTACCGGTTGCCTGTTGCAAACAGCCAAAGAGTTTTGGAAAGATAATTTTGACAGTAAGATTTTCTATCATATTTCAACTGACGAAGTATATGGATCACTTGGAAAAGAAGGTTTTTTTACCGAAGAAACGGCGTACGATCCACGCAGCCCTTATTCTGCATCTAAAGCGGCTTCCGATCATTTGGTCAGGGCTTTTTATCACACCTATCACATGCCGGTAAAAATTTCCAACTGCAGCAATAACTACGGGCCTTACCATTTCCCTGAAAAATTAATTCCACTTTGTATACACAATATCATCAACAATAAGCCTTTACCCATTTATGGTAAAGGGGAAAATATCAGGGACTGGTTATATGTAGAAGATCATGTAAGGGCCATCGATGTTATTTTTCATACAGGAAAAATAGGTGAAACCTACAATATTGGCGGGCACAACGAATGGACCAATATCGACCTGGTAAAAGAACTCTGCAAACAGATGGATATTAAACTCGGCAGGGAAACCGGCGCTTCTGAAAAGCTGATCACCTACGTAAAAGACAGGGCGGGCCATGATTTGCGGTATGCAATTGATGCAACCAAACTTAAAAATGAATTAGGATGGATGCCGTCACTTCAATTTGAGGAAGGGATTTCAAAAACGATAGATTGGTACCTGAACAATACAGAATGGCTTAACCACGTTACGAGTGGCAATTACCAAAATTATTACGAGCAGCAATACGATCAGCGATAAAAAGCAATTTCATTTTAAGAATACAGGAAATATGAAAGGAATTATTTTAGCAGGCGGCAGTGGTACAAGATTGTATCCAATAACAATGGGTATCAGTAAACAGTTAATGCCTATTTACGATAAGCCGATGATCTATTATCCGCTGAGCACTTTAATGCTGGCTGGTATAAGAGAGATATTGATAATAACAACGCCGGATGACCAGGCGCAGTTTATGCGGTTGTTAGGTGATGGAGCCCAGTGGGGTTGCAAGATTGAATATGCCAAGCAGGAAGTACCAAACGGATTGGCGCAAGCTTTTGTTATTGGCGAAAAATTTATTGGAACGGATAGTGTGGCCCTTGTTTTAGGAGATAATATTTTTTACGGAAGTGGGTTTAGCAAATTATTGCAAAGTTCTGCCGATCCTGATGGGGCTGTTATATTCGCTTACCCCGTAAGCGATCCGGAACGCTATGGTGTGGTAGAGTTTGACGCTGGTTTAAATGCCATCAGCATTGAAGAAAAGCCTACCCAGCCCAAAAGCAATTTTGCAGTACCGGGGTTATATTTTTACGACAATGAAGTAGTGAATATTGCCAAAAATATCCCGCCAAGCCCCAGGGGAGAATATGAAATTACCGATGTAAACAGGATTTATCTAACCAATAGAAAATTAAAAGTGGGCGTGCTGGACAGGGGTTTTGCATGGCTGGACACCGGAACTTTTGAATCCTTGAATGATGCGAGTGAATATGTAAGGGTGATAGAAAAAAGACAGGGCTTGAAAATTGGTTGTCCTGAGGAAATTGCTTTTAGAATGGGCTTTATTGGAAAAGATCAATTATTAAAATTAGCAGCTTCGTTAAGCAAAAGCGGCTATGGAGAATATTTAAAACGGGTAGTTTTATAAAACCAACATTTACCGCATTTTAATTGTTGCCATTCGTCTTAAAAAAAATTAAGTCGGGTGGCAATTTTTTTATGGCTTTTATTGGTTTACATACTAAATTTTTGAACGCTATCGCCTGCAGGGGCGAGTTTATAAGGGTTTTTATTTTCCAATTTTCATCTGATCCAAACTTCGCTTCGCCGGTTGGCTTTTTCCAGGGATACATAATAAGCGGTCATCTTCCTGTCAAGTCTGTCCGGACTGTAAAATAACATACGTTAATATGCGTTTACCTTACATCGCATGTCTGGAAGAGCGATCGTATTTTTAGTTGAAATGTTTACATAATAATAAATGGCTGTATCAGGATACTTTAATGAACTGAAACGTAAACCAGGATTGCGATCTGCCGGAGTGTACACATTTACAAATTTTTTCACCAAAGGCATATCATTTTTACTGATCCCGATTTTTACCAATCCCCGGTTTTTAACGCCTGCCGATAATGGGATGTTAAGCTTATTCAGCAGCTCTGTGCTCTTTTTAATGCCTTTTATATCTCTGGGGCTTACTCAATCTGCCAGTACTGATTTTTTTAAATTGGATAAAAATGATTTCAGGGATTTTTTTACCACAGGCTTTGCGCTAACCATTACAACAACGCTGTTGGCGGTAGCGATTGTTTTTTTGCTAAAAGATTATTTGCATGCAAAATATGGGCTGCCGGTTATTTTTGTATGGGTAGTTCCGGCTGTTACATTCTTAAACTTTTGTTCTGAACAAACTACAGGGCTTATACGAAACAACGATCAGCCTTTTCGGTACCTGGCAATCGGAATTGCTAAAACCGTGGCAGAGCTGGGGATTGCCTTGATGCTGATAGTGGCTTACCAATCCGGATGGTTAGGGCGTGTTACCGGGATGATGACTGCACTTATGTTGATTTCAGGGTATTCTTTATACTACTTTATTAACAATGGTTACCTGTTTGGAAGGGTAAAATTAAAGTATATCCGGGCTGAACTACTGTATGCATTTCCTATTATTGTTATGCAGGCCAATATGTTTATCATGAGTTCATCGGATAAGTTTTTCCTGGCTAACGATCATGCTATACTGGGTATTTATACCATTGCCTGCACCTTCGCTTCTGTGATTGTAATTTTTTCGGCGGCACTGATACAGTATTTTTCTCCTAAAATATTTTCATTGTTGTCAGCCAACGACGTGCAGTACGGCGAGATAAAAAAATTGTTATTGTATTATGTTGGCGCAATGTTTGGCAGCTTTATTTTATTTATACTCTTTACAGCTGTTTTTTATCACTTGTTTATAAACATCAAATACCACGAAGCTTTACAGTATATTTATTTTATTGCTGCAGGTTATTTTTTTTGGACGCTTGCTTCAATATTGTATTCTTTCTTTCTTTATTACAAAGAGAAAAGGAAAATAATTATTCATTCTTTTTTGTCGATGGCAGTTGCCATTACAGCCAATTATTTTTTTATAAAAAGATGGTCGGCTTACGGAGCTGCGGTGGCAGTAATGGTAAGTTATTTTTTCGTTTTACTTATTACGTTAGTCAGTACAAAAAAATACATCACAATGATATTTCAAAAGCAGGTTACAGGATAAAGAATTGTGAGGCTGTCAAAAAAAAATTAAGAAAGCGGCTTTTAAAAAAGGAAAATATGTGCGGTATTGCAGGATATATTTCAATAGATAATTCTTTTTCGAAAGAACAGCTCGGGAATGCCTTGTCTTCTATAAAACATCGCGGACCGGATGCGGAAGGAATGTATTTTTCACCAGATGGAAAAGTTGGCTTGGGTCACAGGCGGTTATCAATTTTAGATTTATCACCAGGAGCCAATCAACCCATGTTTTCTGCAAATGGAAGGTATTGCATTGTGTTTAATGGTGAGATATACAATTTTACTGAATTAAAAAACCATTTGGGCGATAAAGGGGCTTCACTTAAAACAACGTCTGATACCGAAGTACTCCTTGAGTTATTTGTTCAGTATGGCCCCAATATTTTTGCCTCCATGAACGGCATGTTTGCCTTTGTAATTTATGATATACAGGAAAAAAAAATTACCATTTGCAGGGATCACATCGGTATAAAGCCTTTGTTTATTTACCAGGATGCCACGGTGATTGTTTTTGCATCAGAACTCAAAGCAATTAAGTCGCTGCTTGGTGAAAAATTAACTGTTAATAAAGCTGCGGTACCATATTTTTTACACCTGGGTTTTATTCCTCAGCCACTCACCATTTACAACAATACTACTAAGTTTCCATCAGCACATTACGCACAAATTTGCATGGGAAAAACTCAGCAAAATAATTTGTCTTTTGATGTAGTGAAATTTTGGCGACCCGAACCATTGCTTAATAAGAGAAAAGTAACCGATGAGTCCGCTGCAAAAACGGATCTTAATAATTTATTGACAGATGCGGTACAAAAGCAGTTAATAAGCGACGTGCCAATCGGAACATTTTTAAGCGGTGGCATAGACAGTAGTTTGGTTACAGCAATTGCAGCTAAAATTTCCGGTGCCCGTAAAATCAAAACATTTAGTATTGCCATTGATGAAGGAAAATTCAACGAATCAAAATATGCTGCACAGGTGGCAGCGCATTTAAAAACAGATCATCATGAATTTAAAGTGCAGGAAAAGGAAGTAATAGAATTGGTTGATAAGTTAATTCCGGCATATGATGAACCTTTTGCAGACAGCTCTGCTTTTCCGACTATGATGGTAAGCCGCCTGGCGCGGCAACACGTTACCGTTGCGCTTACCGGCGATGGCGGTGATGAATTATTTCATGGATATGGCATGTACCAATGGGCTAAACGATTGTCTGCTCCGCAATGGCAATTATTAAAGCGACCCTTATTTAACGCATCCCGTTTACTGAACAGTAAATACCAGCGAATTGGAAATATGTTTGGGTATGCGGATAAGCAACATATCATCACCCACATTTTTTCGCAGGAGCAGTATTTTTTCAGTGAGCGGGAGTTATCTGCTTTACTGGTAAGCACCAATTTTAATTTTGATGGCATCAATACATTGCCAGCTGAAACGGATAGTTTAAGCGCAGCCGAAAGGCAGTCATTCTGGGATTTAAACTATTATTTAAAAGATGATTTACTGGCGAAAGTAGATAGGGCCAGCATGCAGTATTCACTGGAAGCAAGGGTCCCCTTATTGGATTACAGGCTGGTGGAATTTGCATTGGGCCTCGACGAACAATTGAAAAATAATAATGGTACTATGAAGTATCTTTTAAAAGAAGTACTTTTTGATTACGTCCCGAAAGAGTTTTACAACCGGCCAAAATGGGGGTTTAGCATACCACTCGCCAGGTGGTTAAAAACTGATTTGAAATTTTTGCTGGACAGGTACACTTCTGAAGTTGTAATTAGCAAATACAATGTTGTAAACTATACGGTTGTAAATAGCCTGCGGAAAAATTATTTAAATGGTACAGATTATTTATTCAACAGACTTTGGCTTATCATAGTTTTGCATTGGTGGCTTGAAGAAAATTGTAATTAAAATGCAAGGGAAAAAAATCCTCTTTATATCCTACGATGGAATGACGGATCCGTTGGGCCAAAGCCAGGTAATTCCCTATCTCTCAAACCTTACAAAATTTGGATATAGTTTTGTTATACTAAGTTGCGATAAACCTGAAAGGTATGCAACCAATCGTGCATATGTAGAAAATATGCTGGCACCATTTGCCATTCAGTGGGTATCCATACCATATCACAAAAAACCTCCTGTACTTTCTTCCCTGTATGATTTTTATTTGTTGAAAAAAAGGGCAAAGCAACTGCACGCTATTCATCACTTTGATATGGTGCATACACGACCAGGATTACCTTCACTAATCGGCATTTATTTAAAAAATAAATTTGGAATAAAATTTTTAAATGATATACGCGGATTTTGGGCAGATGAAAGAGTAGAGGGTGGTATATGGAATTTAAAAAATCCGCTGTTAAAAAAGATTTACCATTTTTTTAAGGCGCATGAGAAAGCTTGTCTTGCTAAAGCTGACTATTCTGTTTGTGTAACCTATAAAGCAAAGGAAATAATTCAAAGCCGTACAGATTTACCCAATCAACCAGTACAGGTAGAAGTAATTCCGTGTAGTGCAGATATGGATTTATTTAATTCGGATAAAGTAGACCCATTGCAGAAAGCAGCCTTTGCATCTGCCCTTAATATTACCGGTGATGATTTTGTAATTACTTACCTGGGCTCCCTTGGCGGCTGGTATTTAACTGATGAGATGATGCATTTTTGTAAAGCAGTTGCTGATAAAATACCCAAGGCAAAATTCCTTTTTATAGTGCCGGATAGCCAGCGTACTGTTGCCGCGGCAGCTGCCAAATATGGCCTGGCAGATGGACAGGTAATAGTACAACATGGTAAACGTCACGAAGTGCCCGTGTTATTGTCGTTTAGTAATTATGCTGTTTTCTTTATAAAACCATGCTATTCAAAACAGGCTTCTTCCCCAACCAAGCATGGCGAAATAATGTCAATGGGTATTCCTGTAATTACAAATAGTGGAGTAGGCGACCTTGACGAAATTGTTGTAAAACAACATAGTGGGTACCTGCTACCCGATTTTTCAGATGAGTCATTCAATGGGGTGGTTCAAAAAATTGTAGAAGGCAATCCATTTGATAAAAAGACCATTCGCAATAGTGCCGCCGATTTCTATTCGCTTAACACTGCGGTGGAAAGGTATAAAAAAGTATATGACACAATATTCTCCTGATTTTCTTTTCTACGTCCTAAGCGCAAGTTCATATTGCGTTCTGCGCTCAAATAAATCTACAATATCCGTTCGGCCCTTCTTTTTTCCGCAGATGATTTTGAATAATAAAACGGCGTAAAAATCGTTTACAGTATAGCCTGGAACACACATTCTTGAAAAGTAATTATTAAGGCTGCTACATATTTTAAATTTTAATGCCAGCTTACCCATACTGTAATGAGAAAGGGAATTCAACAAATTTTAATGATTGTTCAGTACCCTGAAAATGTCTCCCCATGCCAGCGCTTTCGATTTGAATTATACAAAGACACCCTCATTAAAAATGGGTATGAAGTAACCACAAAATCGTTTTTAGACCCTGAAGGTTTTAAGATTGTCCATCAATACGGATTTCTTTTTAAAAAATCCCTTGCATTGTTCAAAGGATTTTTTAGAAGGCTGTTATTGCTATTTAAAATAGAAAGATATGATTTCGTGCTGGTACAACGTGAATTTGCACCTGTCGGTCCACCGGTTTTTGAATGGCTGATAACCAAATTATTTCAAAAGAAATTAATTTACGATTTTGATGATGCCATCTGGTTACCATCCGTATCGCAACAAAATCGCCTGGCGGCACATTTTAAAAATGCTCAAAAAGTAAGCGCCATTTGTAAAATGGCATACCGGGTGAGCGCGGGCAACGACTATTTATGCAACTATGCCCGTCAATACAATCGCAATGTGTTATATAATCCAACCTGTGTTGATACAAGCAACCGGTATAATGTATTGGCTAATCATGATGTTGAAAAAATTACCATTTGCTGGACAGGAAGTTTTTCTACTTTAAAATATTTAACCATTGTAGAAAATGCGTTGAAGCGGCTGCAGGATAAATACGATTTTAATGTAAAAATTATTTGCAATCAAAAGCCGTTACTCAATTTAAAGAATGTAGAATATGTTGAGTGGAGTGAAGACAATGAAGTGTCTGAATTGGCTTCGTGCCAGATTGGATTAATGCCACTTACTGCAGATGAATGGAGTGAAGGCAAATGCGGCTTTAAATTGATTCAGTATTTGTCGTTGGGCATACCATCCGTTTCATCTTCTGTTGGTGTAAATAAAAAAATCATTGAAGAAGGGGTGAATGGCTATTTTGCCGATTCCGACGAGGACTGGTATAATAGTATTGAAAAGTTGCTGCTGAATGCTACCTTAAGAAAAAGAATGGGGACCGCCGGCCGGCAAAAAATGATCGCACAATACAGCCTTCAATCGAATGAAATGAATTTTTTAAACCTGTTCAGCAATACTGAATCTGCTGTACTTACGCTTAACAGATCTCCCAAATTTCCGTTGCGAAAATTGCTCAATCTCAGAGCCATGGCGCAATTAGTGTTCAGAAGAGGCAATGCTTTAAATGCATAATGGCGCTCACGTCTCCAGGTTATTTTCGGGTGCCTGTTTCTTTTTAGGTACAGCTTCCAGTATTAATAAAAGTGCAATAATGTAAAATGGCAAACAAGGAATTTTATAACGTACAAGTGTACCAAAATTGAGTGTTGTAGCGCCAACAAAAACGGCAAATACTATAGAGTAAAAAAAGCAGAAGGATATCATGGGATCAGTAAACAGTGACTTTATAAACTTGTAGGGCCCCGCTTTTAAAAGCACATACAGCGTCAATAAAATCAAGGCAAGACTTTCTATTGATGACATTAACGTGGATATTTTTTTGGACTCCCAAAGAAAAGGGCGAAAAAAGGTTGCCACAATTGCCGCGGGTGTCATTTTTACCAGACTCCCTGGCGATCCATCATATTCAACACCCAGGGAAAAGGAAGACTCGGCACCTTCCGCCATGTTTATAAAATTTGTTTGCTGGGTTTTAACCGATTCAACTATTTTATCCAGTGCAAAAAAACCAAGCTGTTCTTTTAAGGTATCTGCTAAAACAAAAATACCAACAACAACAGCAGATAAAGTTAGTATGCCGATAGACCATTTTAGCATTGCGTTTTTTAGCAGTTTCAGTTTCACCAAAACCAGGTATAAAATAAAAAAAGGCAGGTAACAAATAACGATGTATACTTTGACGATGTACAGTGTATAAGCACTAATAACAGCTATCAATATATTTTTAACCGATACCTGTCGTTTTTCAAAAATACAATACAGCGAATAGGTTAACCACCCCAGCATGCATATGCAAACCGGGTCTTTCAAAACACCTGAACACCAAAATACCAGTGAGGGTAAATAAATAATTGTGATGGCTAATCTTTTATGTAAATGTGGGTAGTGCTCGTAAAAAAATTTGTATAAGCGCCACACGCCGCTGTAAGCAACCATCGAAAAACAAAGATTTATCAGCAGGTATTTTCCAAATGTAAAAAAGCAAAAAAAAGCTACCAATCTTGCTATCAAAAAATTACTTTCTATTTTAAATGAGTTGATGTTATCCGGAACCATTAACAGGCTTTCATCATAGTTTATTCCCGGGGTAAAAAGCAGGTGAATATTTTTAAGCGGGTTATTTACAATAAGGCTATACATGTGATACCCTTCAGGATAATACAAGGACGTACTATCGCCTGGTGTTAGATAAACAAAGAAAACAGTAAATGCTACCGAGCTAAACACCCTGATCCAAAAGCCCTGCCGTTGGTATTTTTTTAAATACGGATCAGTCATACGTTTCCGCCGTGCCGAAAAAATTAAATGAAAAATAAGTACATATAATGGAAATAATATGAAGTCAATAAAACCCATCCTTTTTTATAAGAAAACTTTTTATACGTAAGAGTAAATGCAGTGTGCTGACAAATTTATCCTAAATTATCATTTGCTATTCAATAATATAGAGTTATTTTGTTGATACTAAAGATAGTGTTATATGTGTGGTATTGCAGGCGCAGTAAATTTTAAATTATTATACAAGCAAATTGATGAAAAAATGTTACACCGCGGTCCTGATGAGCAGGCCGGTTATGAGGTTGACAATATAGATTTATATCACCTTCGTTTATCTATTGTTGATATTGGCGGCGGTAAGCAACCAATGCATTTGCAGGGGCGCTACACCATCATTTTTAATGGCGAAATTTATAACCACAAAGAAATCAGAAGCCTGCTAAATTTACACGGCACTACTGCTTCCGATACAGAAACCCTGTTGCTTTTATACCAACAATTTGGCGTTAATTTTTTGCATTACCTGGAAGGAATGTTTGCATTTGCGTTGTACGATCAACAAGAAAAAAAATTATTTATTGCCCGCGACCGTGCCGGCAAAAAGCCGTTGTACTATTACAGGGATAAGGAAAAATTTGTTTTCGCCAGTGAGTTAAATTGCCTGAAAGGATTGTTGCCACTGCAAATGGATGACCAGCATTTTTACCATTACCTGCGTTTAGGCTCCTTTTACGGAAGTTGTACACCATATAAAATGGTGAGCGAATTAAAAGCGGGGCATTTTTTAATGATCGATTGTACCACGCTTTCTATGGACAATACCTGCTGGTGGAGCATCAACGATTTTTACCTGCAAACACATACCGATAGTTTTGAACAAAGCGTTGAAAAAGTGGATGGGTATTTGAATGCCGCTGTAAAAAGAAGAGTAGAGTCATCTGATTTGGAGGTAGGCAGTTTTTTAAGCGGCGGTATCGACAGTGGTTTAACCACTGCCATTGCCAGTAAATATAATAACAGGATAAAAACATTTACGGTTTCGTTTGATGGAGAGTATGATGAAGCGCCGCTTGCAAAACTGGTAGCGGAGAAATACCATACCAACCATTCAGAAATAAAAATTTCTTTTGATCATTTACAAAATGACCTCGAAAAAATTTGTAGTAATTATGGCGAACCATTTTTTGACAGTTCTGCCATCCCCAGTTATTATGTAAGTGCTGCGGCAAAAAAGCACCTTACCGTTATCCTAAATGGCGACGGAGCCGATGAATTGTTTGGAGGTTACCGGCGATATGTTCCTTTTGCCAAATACGATTTTTTTAAAAGTAATGGGGCAATAAAAAATACGGCTGCATTGGCGAAGCATTTGCTTCCTCCCGGCCATAATAAAAAATCCAAATACAATTATATTTACAGGCTGCTGTCGCTGGCATCCAAAAACAGCCTCGAAATTTATTTATCCGCAGGAGTAGATATTATGGAGGATTATGAAACAAATATTGCGGCTAATGGAATGAACTATCTTGAAGCAATGCGGTCGGATTTTACTACCGTGGCCAATGCCCCCATCAGTGGGTTGAGAAAAATCATGAATATGGATTTTAATACCACCCTGTTCACGGATTTACTGGTGAAGATGGACATTGCCAATATGGCTAATTCACTGGAAGGGCGTAGCCCTTTTTTATGTAAAGAACTGCTGGAATATGCACCTGGCATGGATGACAGCTTTAAAATAAATGGCAGTACTACTAAATATTTATTGCGGCAATTGGCGAAAAAGTATTTGCCTGGTGAATTAATTAACCAGCCCAAAAGAGGATTCGAAATTCCGTTGAAAAAGTGGGTAGATAAAGAACTGAAGGAAGTTGTATTTGATTATGTTGGTGCCCCGAATGCTATAAGTAAACAGTTTTTGCAACATCCGTTTTTGTCCGGACTATTGGCTAACACCTTAAAAATATCTGCAGAAAAAAGAGCAAAAATTTTGTGGACTTTGTTAAGCATGGAAATTTGGTATAAAAAAGTTTACCTCAACAAATGAAACCAACCGGCATAAAAAAGAAAAAAATTTTGCATACCACTACCAGGTTAGTATTGGGGGGCGGCGTTGAAAAAAATATCTATTACACCATTGACAATCTTTCCCAGCAATTTGAATTTCATTTAAGTTGTGGTGTAGAATGTAAGGATGATTTGTTTTGCAATCACCCGGAAATAAAAATGATTGTTTGTCCTTACCTGGTCAACACCATTCACCCCTTAAAAGACTTGCAGGCTTTGTGGTTTTACTACCGCCTTATACGCAAAGAAAAATACGATATTGTACATACACATGAAACAAAGGCCAGCTTTATTACAAAATTAGCTGCATGGCTGGCCCGGTGCCCCTATGTAATTTATGGTTTGCATGGTGTTACCTTCAATGATCCGATGAGCAGGTTAAAAAGAAATTTTTACATACTGCTTGAAAAGCTGACTATTTATTGTGCCGACCTGGTAGTGGCGGTAGGCAAAGACACGGTAGATGAATACAAAAAAGAAAACATTGGTAAAAAAATACCTTTTGAAATAGTAAGAAGCGGAATTGATATTGACAGCTATATGCGGCAGGCCATTCAAACAACCAGCGATAAAATTTTGTTTAGACAATCTTTGGGGATAGAACAAGATGATATTGTATTTATAACAGTCGGCAGATTTTCATATTCAAAGGCGCAGCGTTATGCTATAGAAGCCTTCGCCGCACTTCAAAAAAAATATGCCCATGTTAAGTTTTTGTTGATCGGAGAGGGGGAATTATTGGCCGAATGTAAAATGCTGGCAGAATCAGCAGGTATAAACAAAAACGCGATATTGTTTTTAGGATATCAAAAAGATATCCCCAAATATTTGTCAGTAAGCGATATTTTTATTTTTACGTCGTTAAGGGAGGGGTTACCAAGGGTAATTGTAGAGGCGTCTTTACTGCAGGTGCCTGTATTAACCTTTGAAGTAGAGGGAGCAACGGAGGTATTGGAGAATGAAAAATCAGGCTTTATTGTACCACAAACGGACAAGGAAGCGTTAGTTAACAAAGCGGAACAACTAATTTTACAACCTGAATTAAGAATATTATTTGGCAAAAGGGCGCAGCAGCATGTAATACAGCACTGGGATATGCATGTAATGGCACAGCAGTTACAAATTATTTACAACAGAACAAACTGAAATGAAGATTGCTTTTACAGTAGATTTTGAAGATTGGTACCAGGGCATTGACCTCCCGGTAAACAATTGGATAAAACTCGAAAAGAGATTACATATCGGTCACTATAAATTGCTGGAGCTTTTCCAAAAGGCCAACGTAAAGGCAACTTATTTTTTATTGGGTAAAACAATTGAAGATCATCCTGGAATGATTAGGGAAATTATTGCGGAAGGCCATGAAATTGGCTGCCACACCTATTCTCACCCATTTATTTATAAATTAACACCAGACCAATTCAGGGAAGAAATACAGAAATCAAAACAATTAATTCAACCGTTTGGCGTTAGTTATACCGGATTCAGAGCACCCTATTTTTCGATTGATGCAAGAAGTTTGTGGGCTTTGGATATATTAAAGCAGGAAGGGTTTCAATACGATTCAAGTATTTTTCCGGGAGATGCAAAACGAACTGGTATACCGGGATTTAATCCTGCCATTCAACATCTCAACAATGGCTTACTGGAATTTCCGGTAAGTACATTAAAGGTGATGAATTTTGATTTTGGTGTGGGGGGTGGGTATTTCAGGTTACTACCTTATTCTTTCTTCAAAGAAAAGATGACAAACATTCTTAAAGAAAGGCACAGCATTTTTTATTTGCATCCCTGGGAACTGGATATTAACCAACCAAAAGTACCTGGTATTAACCGCAGGATAAGATTTACGCACTATGTAAATTTATATTCTGCAGAAAAAAAGGCAAGGCAGCTGTTATCCGATTTTGAGTGCACAACAGTATCAAACATTTTAAACAACCATACATAATGACGAACACAAAAGAATATATTTCAGAAACCCAGGACGTAGCTACGTTCTTCCATGGATACGCTGCAGATTTCGACAGTATTTATGGTCACACAAAAAAAAGAAGCAGCTGGGATAAATTTTTAGATAAATATTTCAGGGTGTCTATGCGCCTGCGCTATGAACTGGTGTTGAAATATACCGCTCCCAATGAAATTAAAACAATATTGGATGTGGGTTGTGGCGGCGGCGTTTATTGTGAAGCCTTATTAAATGCAGGTAAAATAGTTACGGGTATAGACATCGCTGAGGGCATGTTGCAGTTGGCCGAACAAAAAACAAAAAACTACATTGCAGAAGGCAAAGTAAATTATATACACAGTGGTTACCTGGAGCACCCTTTTTCGCGACCATACGATGCGGCGGTATTGGTAGGATTTTTCGACTACATAAAAACACCTATTGATACGTTTAAAAAACTGGAAAAAGAAGTTACCAAAGAGTTATTGATGAGCTTTCCAAAAAGCGGCGGTTTTCTTGGGTGGCAGCGCAAAGTGCGCTACAAGATGCGTAACTGCCCATTGTATTATTATTCAAAAAAAGACCTTGAAACCTTGCTCGCAAAAATGGGGTGGCAAAACAAGGCAGAGATCATAGATATTGAACGAGATTTTTTTGTACGCGTTAAATTATAGATGCATTAAACCATAACATACGTCCCGGTTCCAGAAGGAACCGGGATTTTTGCTTCGATACAGAAGAGTGAGAATCATTTTTTACAAACGGGCTTAATCAATAAATAGAAATTTATGGCGAATAACCTGTTTGGTATTTGTGTTAATGTTTTTGCACTTATCTTTAAACAAAATAACCTATCTGGTGTTTAAAGAATTAAATGACACAATTCAATAAATATGAACTCATTCACAATAAAAGATCTTGAAAATTTATCGGGTATTAAGGCGCACACCATTCGAATTTGGGAGCAGCGGTATAACTTTTTAAAGCCATCCCGTTCAGATACCAACATACGATACTACAGCAATGATGAGTTGAAAAAGGTACTCAATATTTCTTTACTTAATAAATACGGCTATAAAATATCTCATATTGATAAAATGGGAGAAGCTGAGGTAAGGGAGAAGATATTGTCCTTAACGCAAACCCAGGCCCAGCAGGAACGCATTGTACATGATTTAATACAATGTATGGTGGATTTAAACATTGAAAAACTGGAAAGTATATTGGATAACTACATCCGGGTGCGTGGCATTGAAAGAACGATTAGGGATATTATTTTTCCCTACCTTGAAAAAATAGGAATTTTATGGCTTACCAATCACATAAATCCGGCGCAGGAGCATCTTGTAACAAATATCATTCGTCAAAAGCTAATAGTAGGTATTGAAGGAATTGTTACTTCCTTAAAAGTAACTAAAACAGTATTGCTTTTTCTACCGGAAGGTGAGTATCACGAATTGGGAATGCTGTTTATGTATTACCTGTTGAAAAGCAGGGGTATTTCTACGATCTATTTGGGAGCCAACGTGCCCATGCAGGATGTTGAATATGTGGTAAATCTAAAAAAGCCAGACTATCTATATTCTCATCTCACCGCTGTAGGTCATAATTTTAACTTCGACAAATTTATCTCAGCCATTACAAAAAAATTCCACTCAACGCCAATCATTATTTCAGGACTGCTTACCAATAGTTACGAAAAGAAAATTCCGGCGCATATCAATTTCAAAAAGTCTTTTCCCGAAGTGATGGAATTTGTAGCAGCATTATAATTGCGTCGGCACTTACTCGGAATTTTAGTTGTTTAACAAAAAGTTAAAATAAATTAAACAAATAATGACCCGTTATTCATTTTAATTGTTTAACTTTACAGCCTAACAATTTAAACACTTTAAGATGGCAACGGTAGACTTCAATCAATTGCTTGTTAACAATACTGAATTTTTAAAGCCTTTCGCTATTACCCTTACTAGGGATAATGAGGTGGCGAAAGATTTATTACAGGAAACCATGTACAGGGCCCTGGCTAATAAAGAGAAATACAATGTAGGTACTAATATTAAGGCTTGGCTTTACACCATCATGCGTAATATCTTTATTAATAATTACCGGCGCAAGGCAAAACAAAATACCATTTTTGATAGCACGCCAAACGAGTTTTTATTAAACTATAACCAGGTTACTACAAGTAATGCAGCAGAAGGTGCTTTAAAGTTAAAAGATATACAGGCTGCGGTTCATGAATTACCGGCAATTTTTCGCAACCCGTTTATGCTGTATTTTGAAGGATATAAATACCACGAAATTGCGGATATGCTGAATGAGCCTTTGGGTACCATCAAAAGCAGGATACACTTTGCCAGAAAATTATTAAAGGAGCAGATAGCCCGTTATTAATTTCATCTACCAAAATTAAATTTCACAGGGTTACTTTAACTTGAAAAACGTAGTCATCATAGGAAGCGGATTTGCCGGCTTGTCCGCTGCCTGTTTTATGGCAAAAGAAGGCTGGCATGTTACTGTTGTGGAAAAGCAGTCAACCCCCGGTGGTAGAGCCAGGTTACTACATGCAGCAGGTTTTACTTTTGATATGGGCCCAAGCTGGTATTGGATGCCCGATGTTTTTGAACGTTTTTTTAATTGCTTTGGCAAAACTGTCGCCGAATATTATCAGCTCGACAGGTTAGATCCTTCCTATAGAATTTACTGGCCGGAAAAACACATGGACATTCCAGCAGACTACAATGCCCTTAAAAATTTATTCGAAAGTATAGAACCGGGAAGTGGTGCTATGCTGGATATATTTATGAAAGAGGCGCAGTATAAATATCAAGTAGGCATCAATAAATTGGTGCACAAACCCGGACAAAGCCTTGCAGAGTTTGCAGATATGGATCTTCTAAAAGGAATTTTTAAGCTGGATGTTTTTACTTCTATGAAGAAGCATATCAGCAAATATTTTAAACATCCGCAACTGCAGCAGTTGCTTGAATTTCCTGTGCTGTTTTTAGGTGCGTTACCACAAAATACGCCGGCCTTGTACAGCTTGATGAATTATGCGGATGTGAAATCGGGCACCTGGTATCCTAAAGGTGGCATGTACAAAATTGTGGAAGCAATGTACCAACTGGCCACAGAACTGGGCGTTCATTTTAAGTTCAATCATAACGTTACAAAAATAGATGTTGAATCTGGCCTTGCAAAGGGAGTCGTTGCTAATACGCCTAATGAACAAGGGCACATGGAAGAAAAAATATTTGATGCAGATGTAGTGATCGGCGGAGCCGATTATCATTTTGTAGAAACAAAATTATTATCGCAGCAATACAGAACTTATAGTGATGCTTACTGGATTAAACGCGTGATGGCCCCAAGCTGCCTGATTTTTTATGTAGGTTTGAATAAAAAGCTGGACAATGTTACACACCACACCTTGTTTTTTGATACCAGTTTTGAAGTGCATGGAAAAGAGATTTATACAGCACCTCAATGGCCGCAAAAGCCATTGTTTTATGTGAGTGTAACTTCAGTAAGTGATGATAACGTAGCGCCTGATGGGGGTGAGAATTTATTTTTTTTAATACCCGTTGCAGCAGGATTAACAGGTGATACAGAGGAATTGAGAGATAAATATTTTGATGAAATTATTGAACGGTATGAAAGCCGCATCGGGCAAACGGTTAAAGAATCTATCGTTTATAAAAAGTCGTATTCCGTAGCTAATTTTATAGAAGACTACAATGCTTTTAAAGGGAATGCCTATGGCCTGGCGAACACCTTAATGCAAACGGCTGTTTTAAAACCAGGCTGCAGAAGCAAAAAAGTAAGCAACTTGTTTTATACCGGGCAGCTTACAGTACCTGGCCCTGGCGTACCACCCAGTTTGATAAGCGGGGAAGTTGTTGCTAAAGAAATAATAAAATATTTTTAACAAAAACGGCTTTGGTTGGTTATAAAGATTGAAGTTGTGTTTTAATTATCGTAGTTTGACACAACCAATATCAAAATGCTTTGCCACCAGGAAGCTGAAGTTCAATACGGCTTCATAAGTATAAGTGAGTTCCGAGAAATCTGGATTAGCATAACACATTAATGATGCACAGAAAATAGATGATCACAAAAAAATTAGCAAAGAGGTATGATGGTCCTTTTTCATGAATTGAGCCAGCAGTGCAGTAAGGCAACTACGGAGATGTATAGTACATCTTTCAGCAGTGCTATTAAATTATTGCATCCAAACCTGCGCACGCCGGTTTTTAATATCTACGGTTTTGTACGTTTTGCCGACGAGATCGTTGATACATTTCATCAGCACAATAAAGCCATGCTACTCGACGAATTTCAGGATGAAACCTATCTTGCTATAAAAAGAAATATCAGCTTAAACCCAATACTGCACAGTTTTCAGTTAACTGTAAAT
The DNA here is from genome assembly GCA_038210625.1 of Chitinophagales bacterium. GTDB lineage: Bacteria > Bacteroidota > Bacteroidia > Chitinophagales > Chitinophagaceae > Ferruginibacter. The sequence continues at coordinate 97,368 of JBBQWL010000006.1, forward strand.
AAGTATGGGATACCGCATCATTTGATAGATGCTTTTTTTAAAAGCATGGAAATGGATCTTAGCAAGGCAAGCTATGATGCGGACGGATATAAAGCCTATATTTATGGTAGTGCCGAAGTGGTGGGTTTGATGTGCCTGTATGTTTTTTGTGATGGCGATGAGGTGATGTACGAAAAATTAAAACCTTCAGCACAGTTACTGGGCTCAGCGTTTCAAAAAGTAAATTTTTTAAGGGATGTAAAAGCGGATTACGAAGGCTTAAGCAGAACTTATTTTCCGGGAGTAGATTTTAATAATTTTACACCTTCCATGAAGCGGCAGATAGAGCAGGAAATTGAGCGGGATTTTGCCGGAGCTTATGAAGGTATTGTTCAATTGCCCATCAAGGCAAGGTTTGGAGTTTATGTGGCGTACAAATATTATTTATCGCTTTTTAAGAAAATAAAAAGAACTCCGCCTTCTAATATTTTAGAACAGAGAATCCGCATACCGGATTACGGAAAAGTATTGATTGTAGCTAAAGCTGGTGTAAGAAACCAGTTCAATATTTTATAAAGTGCAACTTGTATGGATGTTATTTTAGTAGATGAAAATGATGTACCAACGGGTACAATGGAAAAAATGGAAGTTCATGAAAAAGCCCTGCTTCACAGGGCTTTTAGCGTTTTTATTTTTAACAGCGAAGGAGAAATGTTGTTGCAGCAAAGAGCAGCGACAAAATACCATAGTCCTATGTTATGGACCAACACCTGTTGCAGCCACCCTGCACCCGGACAGGATATCACTTACGCAGCTGCAAAACGTTTAAAAGAAGAAATGGGCTTTACAACCCAACTGGAAAAAGCTTTTGAATTTATTTATAAAGCACCTTTTGATAATGGCCTGACTGAATACGAATACGATCACGTTTTTATCGGCGTCTACGACGGTGTCATCATTCCGGATGTAGACGAGGTTAACTGGTACCAATATCAATCCACCGAAATCATTCAATCAGATTTGCAATTGTATCCGGAAAAATATAGTGAGTGGTTTAAAATCGCCTTTCCAAGACTACAGGCGTATCTTGCACAACGCAATATGGCCGATTAGCAGAAAGCTTATTGAGCCTCTTCCTTATTCAAATAATCATGCACCAAAAAAAAGCAATCATTATCGGGAGTGGTATAGGCGGTATGGCAACAGCCATCCGACTCGCAGTGCAGGGATTAGATGTTTCGGTGTATGAAAAAAATAGTGGCCCGGGCGGTAAGCTGACTTCCTTTGAACAGGATGGCTATCACTTCGATGCAGGCCCGTCTTTATTTACCCAACCTCAAAATGTTGCAGATTTATTTGAATTGGCGAATGAGCCAATGGATGACTATTTTTCTTACGAACCTGTTGCCATTGCCTGTAAATATTTTTATGAAAATGGGAAAGTGGTACATGCCCACACGGATGCGAAATTGTTTGCCAAAGAATTAAACGAACAATTAAATGAGCCGCCGGAAAATGTAATTGCCTATTTAAAGAATGCCGAAAAATTATACAATAATATAGGTACTTTATTTTTAAATAACTCTTTACACAAAGCAACTACATGGCTTCATAAAAGAATAGTACCTGCCTTAAAAACACTACGCCTTGATTATTTATCAAAGTCATTAAACCAGCACAACAGCAAACATTTTGCTTCGCCGGAAGCGGTGCAGTTGTTTAACCGCTTTGCAACATACAATGGCAGCAATCCTTACAAAGCCCCGGCCATGCTGAGTTTGATTCCTCACCTGGAGCAAAACCAGGGTACATTTTATCCGCATGGGGGCATGATCAGCATCACCAATGCCTTACATAAACTGGCAATAAAAAAAGGGGTGCAATTTTATTTTGAAACACCCGTGCAACAAATTATACATGCTGATAAAACAGTGCAGGGTGTAATTGTAAATAACAAAGAAATAAAAAGTGATGTGGTAATCAGCAATGGAGATATTTATTTCACCTATAAAAATTTGTTGAACAATCCACTGAAGGCAAAGAACATATTAAAGCAGGAACGCAGCAGCAGTGCCGTTATTTTTTACTGGGGCATCAGCAAAACATTTCCGCAATTACACCTGCACAATATATTTTTCAGCAACGATTATAAAAAGGAGTTTGATAATATTTTCGAACAAAAAAAAATGATTGATGACCCAACGATTTATATCAACATCACTTCTAAAATGGAACCGGGCCAATGCCCAGATGGAAAGGAGAATTGGTTTGTAATGGTGAATGCACCGGCTAACACGGGGCAAAGTTGGGCTGACTTAAAAATTATTTTAAGAAAAAATGTGATCAGTAAATTGAGCCGTATACTCAATGAAAATATTGAACCCTTCATTGAAACAGAACATACGCTCGACCCGGTGATGATAGAAACACAAACAGCAAGTTACATGGGGTCTTTGTATGGCACCAGTTCCAATTCAAAGCTGGCAGCCTTTTTTCGGCCGGCTAATTTTTCCAGTGAAATCAGGGGATTGTATTTTTGTGGTGGCAGCGTGCATCCCGGCGGCGGCATTCCGCTTTGTTTAAAGAGTGCCAAAATTGTAAGTGAATTAATTGCTGCCCGTCACCAAAAACAAGCTCACTGAAATTGCTTAACAACATTTCCAAATACCAGGCAGCCACGTTTATTGCCATACTGTTTCATACCATTGGGCTGTTGGGCATTCTTGTTTTTAATAGCCCCTTTATTATACAGTCAACCCCTTTTAATTTGTTATTGAGTGCGGCATTACTGGTATGGACACAGCAAGATAAGAACAAGTATTTTTATCTTTTTGGGCTGGTAACATATATTGTTGGCTTTGCAGTAGAAGTAGTTGGCGTAAACACGGGGCTGTTGTTTGGTAATTACAGCTATGGCAATGTGCTGGGGTTTAAATGGCGACAGGTGCCAGTTGTAATAGGCGTTAACTGGCTGATAGTAGTGTTTTGCTGCGGCATCACCATCCATACTTTTTTAAACAATATCATTAACAAATTAGCCACGGAAACCAAGGCGCCGCCGATGGTTTTAAAAGGCATATCAATAATTGCTGATGGTGCCACACTCGCTGTTTTGTTCGACTGGCTGATAGAACCTGTGGCGGTTAAACTGGGCTACTGGCAATGGAAGGATGGCAGTATTCCCATGTACAATTATATTTGCTGGCTTACCATCAGCGCATTGCTGCTGGCGGTTTTCCACTTTTGCACATTCAATAAGCAAAACAAATTTGCCGTAAATTTGTTATTGATTCAAGTGATGTTTTTTTTATTACTCCGCACTTTTTTGAAATAAAATGTTAGGATAACAAAGATAAACCGCATGGTCTTTGACGGCCTCAGAAAAAAAGCGTTAAGAAAATTTGGATGGTGGCCGTTAAGAAATGAAATTGATGTTACAAATGTTTGGATTTGCTATCAGTTCGTAAGTTGCACCAAAGCCTGAATATATTTTGCTGTTTGAGCTAATTTCATTTTAGGCAAGCATCCAAATTTTTAGCTTTTTTTTCTGCAGCCTTGATTTTTTTTGTTACTTTTTTTTATCAAGAAAAAAAAGTAAGTGAAGCTGACATAGGCTAATATGGCTTTGCGGTTTAAACTAATTACGCTATAATATTTATACCATGCACTGGCTTTTATTTATATCAATTATACTAATCACTTTCTTTATAATGGAAGGTATCACCTGGCTTACGCACCGGTATATCATGCACGGCTTTTTGTGGTACCTGCACCAGGACCATCACCAGCCAAAACCCGGATTTTTTGAAAAAAACGACGCCTTCTTTTTAATATTCGCCATACCAAGCTGGCTCTGTATTATGCTCGGTCTGCAGCACCAGGTGTATGTTGCGGCGGCTATTGGCTTTGGTATTGCCTTATATGGCTTTGCCTATTTTGTAGTGCACGAGGTCATCATTCACCAGCGGTTTAAATGGTTTACCCGCAGCAACAATACCTACATCCGCACCATCCGCTGGGCGCATAAAATGCACCACAAGCATATGGATAAATATGAAGGCGAAAGTTTCGGTATGTTGTTCGTCGCAAAAAAATACTGGCAAAAAGTAAAGGCCGATAAATTGAGAAATGCATAAAATATTTTGGGCCAGGCCTTTGAATTACTATGATACTTTAGTGGCGTCGCACACTTGTACTGTATTTCAATATTGATCTTTTATCTTAGCGTAGCAATCCATTTGCAAAACATGCCCAATCAAATCAGTTGAACAATCACTACACTTATTTTTTAATTCTTTGCTGCAGCCTATCGGGCCCGTTGGCATTGAGCTTTGATAAAAAAGTAGCCTTTTATAAAAAGTGGAAGTACTTGTTTCCCGCCATGCTGCTACCTGCATTGATCTACATCAGTTGGGATATTTTTTTTACTGCAAAAAATGTATGGAGTTTCAACGACAATTATATAACCGGGATAAAATTAATCAACCTGCCCATTGAGGAAGTATTGTTTTTTTTCGTGGTGCCTTATTGTTGTGTATTTATTTATGAATGTATTCGATGCTATTTTCCGCAGTTATCCAATAAAAATTCCGCGAATATTTTCATGCAACTACTGGCTGTTGTGTTATTAGTAGCAGGCCTGGTTTTTTATAACAGGTATTACACCAGCTGGACTTTTATTTTGTGTGCGCTGTTTATCGCCAAGCTGTATGTATTTAAAAAATTCTTCCAGGATTTTAATGCTGCTTTTTTTATAGTGGCTTACGCCATTATTTTAATTCCTTTCTTATTGGTAAATGGTTTTTTAACAGCCATCCCCGTCGTATTATACAACAATGCGGAAAACCTGGGCATCAGAATTTATACCATTCCTTTGGAAGATGTTTTTTATGGTATGTTGCTTGTGCTAATGAATATTGCTATTTATGAAAAACTCAGGAACAGAAAAATAAAAATGTAAATCAAAAGTATAAAAGGTTAACCATGGAATTTGGACGTGTACCCGAAAGTGAATTGGATCAAATTGATTTTAGTTTGCTGGCTGATCCAGCCTTTAACAGTATTGTATTAAATGGCATGGCGGTAAAAAATCCAAAGGTATATATTGGCTGTGCCAAATGGGGAAGAACAGAATGGTTGGGCAAAATCTATCCACCCAAAACAAAAGAAAAAGATTTTCTGCAACATTATGTGCAGCATTATAATAGCATTGAATTAAATGCCACCCACTACCAGTTGTACGCAACCGATACCATTCAAAAGTGGGCAGATAAGGCATCAGGGAAAGACTTTTTATTTTGCCCTAAAATGTACAATGGCGTAACACATTTTGGAAGCCTTAAGGGGAAAGATGTATTGACTGCTGAATTTTTAAAAGGCGTGCTGGCCTTCGGCAAAAACCTTGGCCCCATCTTCATCCAGGTAAGTGAATCTTTTTCACCTGCCAGAAAAAGTGAGTTGTTTGCTTACCTGCAATCCCTGCCAAAAGAGTTTCAATTTTTTGTAGAAGTCCGCCACCAAGAGTGGTTTGCAAATGCAGTTATTTCCAAAGAATTTTTTACCGCATTGCGGCAACTCAACATGGGTGCAGTAATTACAGATGCCAGCGGCAGAAGAGATTGTGCACACATGTGTTTACCCGTTGCCAAAACTTTTATCCGATACGTAGGCAATAGCTTACATCCGTCTGATTATACAAGAATTGATGTCTGGATAAACCGCATAAAGTATTGGCTGGATAAAGGTGTACGCGAAGTCTATTTTTTCATGCACATGCACAATGAAGCAACCTCGCCGGAGCTAACCGTTTACCTGGTGGACAAACTGAATAAAGAGTGTGGATTAAAATTGCCAAAACCAATCTTCGTCTCCCAACAACAAAATTTGTTTTAGCAAGTTGATGATCGCTATAGCTTTAATTTTTAAAGCTTCATCATTATTTCACTTCGCACATTTCATCCCAGCGGGTAGTATATCTCGGGCTGCGCATTTCCTGCCGCATCTTCCAGTTTCGTGTGGTGCCCGACGCTGCAAACTTCACCATATCGTCCCGCATAGCGAAGTTTACATTATCTACCATGTTCATCAATAACCGCTTGTTATTGTGCGTTTCCTCCGTAAACAGATTGCCCTGTATAGTATCGTCCGGCACAAGTCCGCTTAATGTTACGCCGGCTTTTTTATATCGCCTGCCTTTTTCAAATAATTTGTCTACCAGTTTCATCGCAGGTTTTATCAGCTCATGTGTAGCAGCAGTTGCAAAAGGCAAGGTAGTATAACTGCCCACACTCGGTCCGTGCCGGAAACGTTCGCTGGTGCTTGCTTCTTTAGGCACTACAAAAACACTGATCACATTTGCCGCACTTTTTTGCCGCCGCAACTTTTCGGCCGCACGCGAAGTATAAGTCGCAATCGCTTCTTTAATTTCTTCAATGGTGCTCACCGCATTACCAAACATACGGGTAGAAGCAATCATCTTTTTTGTGTTCAGCTGGTCTTCCATTTCATTCACTGGCTCGCCGTTTAATTCTTTTAATAAACGCACGCCGACCACGCCACCCAAATGAACCTTCGCCCATTCTTCTTTTCTTTTGCTAAGATCCAGCGCCGTGTAAATCGCATGCATGTCACGCAGCTTTTCAGCATACTGGCGACCCACGCCCCACACCTCACCAATAGGTGTTTTGTACAACGCATCTGTAATTTTTTCTTCCGTATCCAGCACCATGACGCATTTAATACGCTTGTCTTTTTTAGATAAACGGTTGGCCACTTTCGCCAGCACTTTGGTTGGCGCCACACCAATGGAGACTTTGATACCCGTCCACATTTCTACTGTATCTAAAATATAGGCTGCCAGGTCATACAAGCTGTTCGCATCATAGTCGCTCAAATCCAAAAAGGCTTCATCCACAGAATAAACCTCCACATTTTCTTCGCCCAGTATCATACGCAGGGTTTCCATTACCCGCCAGCTTAAATCGCCATACAAATTATAGTTAGAAGAAAAAGTAGCCACATTGAATTTTTCAATCAGTGGCTTTGCCAAAAAATATGGCCCCGCCATACCCACGCCAATCGCCTTCGCCTCATCGCTCCTGGAAATAATACACCCATCATTGTTACTCAACACTACCACGGGTTTATTATCCAGGTGCGGTTTAAACAACCGTTCGCAGCTGCAGTAAAAACTGTTACAATCTATGATGGCTTTAAAACCACGCGGCTGATCTGTCGATGTGGGTTCAGTCAGGTTTATTTCCGAAAAAGTATTTTTTAAATCCATTAGAAGATCATTTTGTCTGTCAAATTTGGAAGCGTTGGTACAACCCCGTCAGCGGCTATAAGCCCTGACGGCGGTTGATAAGAGACGTGAAAAAATTATTCGATTATAAATTTCCCCATTCCTTCCTTGTTGTATCTGTCTTTATGTGCGGCTTCAAATGCAACATTTCCACCGAACCAATTCAAGACCTTTGTAGAAGCCAAAAAAGCATCATCATTTTTTAAAATTGAGTGATAAGAAGAAAATTCCCATTCTTTAAAATCATTCACAAAGCCATGCAGTTGCGCATTGTAATGGCAGTAATAAATAATCGTAGTAAGATAGCTGGCATCATCAATTAATTTTCTCTTAAAAGGAGATTCAAATAAAGAGCCTGTGCGTTTATTAATGCGGTTGACAGATTGAGCATAGGAATTAAAGAAATGTGACAGTTGTTTGGATGCAGTAAGATGTACAGTGCCATGTCCATTGGATTTAGCCACCACCACACTTTCTTTTACATGAACTAACAGATGGAAATGATTTTTTAACAGCGCATAGCAATAGGTTTCAAATACATCAGAACAGTAAGCAAAGTATTGCTGTAGAAAATAATAATAGTTCCGCTGTTCTTTAAAAATATTTTCTCCATTTATACCCCTGTTGTAAATATGAAAATATTGTCCTTCAATAAGTGGTTGTAAGTCCATGATTGAATTTTTTAAATGTTGGCTAAAATTTAAATGGAACCTTTTTCTATCAAATTATAGAGGTTCTCAAATAGCCCCGTCGGCGGCTATCAGCCCCGACGGTGGTTAATAAAACGCTACAAACAATTTCATGACTCTTTTATTCCGACAACCGCCGTCAGGGTTTAAAATCGCTGACGGGGTTTTGAACTCCACCAGGCCGAAATCAAATATTCCGAATCACACAAATCACCACGCCCCAAATTTTAAAGTCCATAAACTCGCTTACATCAATCGTCGCCAGCTTTGGAGTTTCTGGGATTAACCGCAGTTTGTTAATCGTTCGTTCATAGCGCCGGATCAGCATTTCCCCATCAAGCACGGCAATCACAATCTTGCCGTTAGCCGGTTTGATGCTCCGGTCAACAATAACAATATCACCGTCAAAAATACCAGCGTTAATCATACTGCTGCCACTCACTTTCATAAAAAAAGTTGCCGGTTTATTGCGGATCAGCTGTTCATTTAAATCAATGCCCCGTTCCATATAATCATCCGCGGCAGCGCCAAAACCGGTAGCATTTGCAGAGGTTACATGGTGCTGGGTAAAACGTTTAGTGCCGGTATAACTGCTGCCAAAAAAGTTTTCCACTTCCATATAAATTATTTTATTGTTAACTAAATTATTTAGTAAATTTACACTAAAAAAATTGGCAATTCCAAATTTTAAAATGCACATTGTATGAAAAATAATCTAACCGTAGTACCCCCAAAAGTGCCCAAATTAAAGACGAGGGATTTAAGCAATACAACACCCGGCTATAAAATATACGAATACCTGCTGGTGTTAAATCCGCACGAAGAGCTGCGCAATAAAATCATGGATGTAAAGAAACATTTTGCAGAAAAATTTCAATCGGAAACGGCGCTGTACAGCAAGCCGCATTTAACGCTGGTAAATTTTGTACAGTATGGCATGATGGAAGAGCGCTTGCTCAACCGTTTAAACACCATTGCCATGGGCTACCACCCCGTAAAAATTGAGCTGAAAGATTATGGGAGTTTTCCTGCGCACACTATTTATATCAATGTCACTTCCAAAATGCCCATTCAGGAATTGGTTAAACAAATCCGCACTGAGGCGCAGCAACTAATGAAGTTGAACAACGAAAATAAACCGCATTTTATAATGGAGCCGCACCTGCCAATTGCCAGGAAATTGCAACCTTGGCAATACGAAAAAGGCTGGCTGGAGTACAGTCACAAACAATTCACCGGCCGGTTTATTGCCGACGCCATGTTGTTGTTAAAGCGACCGGTAGGCGAAATGAAATACCAGATTGTACAACGATTCGAGTTTCAAAATTTACCGGTGACTACAACACAAGGATTGTTGTTTGCATAAAATAAAAATGTTGGTCCGGGCAAATAAACAGCCATGGGCAGCATCCTTGCGTCGCCCTCTTGTACCATATACCAGTCGGCAACGCCATCAATATGAAACAGCGTTAGAAAAACAGCAGCAATAAAAGCCAATCACCCGAATCAGCAGAATCTATAGACCAGATAAAATTCAATACGATGAGCAACGAATCAAATCCTGCAAATAATAAAAGAAAACCGGGGCAGCTTCAACAAGACAGTGTACCAGTAAAATCAACAATAGCCATCAACAAAGAGAAAGAAGAGACAGGAGAGCAGGGTTCAAAAGTCTCCCCCATCGGTGGAGATTTAGAGGGGGCTGCAGCGGCTCCTTATCGCCACGGCCGTGGTGCCCAGTACAACACCAAAAACCGTTTTCTAAAAAACGAATCCACCCGCGAACACATCGAAGGCATCGACGATTGGGAAGAAGGAAATATACCCACCCAATATATAGAACAGCAAAGCAAAACAATCGTCAACAAAATAGAAAGCAAAGACGTAGGCATGAGTTACAGCATGAACCCTTACGCAGGCTGCGAGCATGGCTGTATTTATTGTTATGCCCGTAACGTGCACGAATACTGGGGTTACAGCGCCGGACTGGATTTTGAGCAAAAAATAATCATCAAAAAAAACGCACCGCAACTGCTGCGCAAATTTTTGCAACATCCCAAATGGGATGCAACACCCATCATGCTCAGCGGCAATACAGATTGCTACCAGCCGGCCGAACAAAAATACCGGCTAACAAGAGGCTTGCTGGAAGTGTGCAATGAATTCAATCAACCGGTAGGAATTCTTACCAAAAATTCCTGGATACTAAAAGATAAAGACGTGTTGCAGGATATGGCGAAAAAGCAAATTGTTTCGGCCATGGTAAGCATCACTTCTTTCAACGAAGATTTACGAAGAATCATGGAACCAAGGACTACCACAGCCAAACAAAAATTAAAAGTGATCAACGAACTCAGCAGCGCCGGTGTACGCATGGGCGTAATGATGGGGCCGATGATACCTGGCCTTAATGAACACGAAATGCAACGCATCATGAAAGCCGCAGCAGACAATGGCGCAACGTTCACGGCTTATACGTTCATCCGCCTAAATGGCGCCATCAAATTTTTGTTTCACGATTGGTTGTTTAAAAACTTTCCCAATCATGCGGATAAAGTGTGGCACCTGATTGAGCAAAGTCATGATGGCCAGGTGAACGATACCCGCTTTGGTGTACGCATGCGGGGCGAGGGACACATAGCGCAAATGGTGGCGCAGCAATATAAAAAATATGGCAAGCTCTATAATATGAACGCGGAAGAATGGAGCTTGAATACAGCCATTTTTAAACGGCCCGGCGAACAGGGAAAATTATTTTAAAAGATAAAAATCAGCAACATGAACTCAGTAACAAAAGACTACCTGGCAGAAATTATTTTTAAAAAGGCCAGCGAAAATATCGACCAATACCGGGAGAGTAAACAACAACAGTTTGACAATGAACCTTACCCCGGCGCAACCGATGAAGAAGTGCTGGATTTCATTATCACCATTCCCTACTTCGATGTAAAGCTGAAAGATTTTTTACTGGGCAACCTGGCCGAAGTTACCATCATCATTAGCCAGAGTTGGGAAAATGAATTTATAAAAAATACAAAACTGTGGGCGGAAAGTTTTGAGTGGCTGCATGGCAATGATTATTTTTTAAGCGAAGCACACACCAGCGGTATTAATAAAGACAAACACTTTTTGACACTTCCATATTGAACCCATTTTTAACTTCAAATTTTACTTGTATGATAGCAGCAACCGGGGAATATTTAATCAACATCATTGAGCGTCGGGTAAACCAAACAATTGGTTTGCGGCGCAATCTTTGCGCAGAAGAAATAGCAGCGAAGAATTTTTTTAATGCCACCAATGAAGAATTAGCAGACTTTATTTTATCCATTCCTTATTTTGATGAACGGCTTAAAAATTTCATGCTTGGCTTTTTAACAGAACAAACCATCATCATCAGCCAGAGCTGGGAAATTGCGTTTATCGTACGCACCGGGCGGTGGGCTGAAAGCAATGAGTGGCTTCATGGCGCCTTCCAGCTTTCCATGAGTTCTGTTACCGATCATCCACACCACAACCCCGATTTTTTGACGCTCCCCTATTAAACTATCCGCCGATGAGTGACCGTATCACTGAAAAACTATCCATCCTTGCAGACGCTGCTAAATATGATGTAAGCTGCGCCAGCAGCGGCAGCGATCGTAAAAATAACAACAATGGTTTGGGCAATGCCAGCAATGGAATTTGTCATGCTTATACAGAAGATGGACGTTGTGTTTCGTTACTAAAAATCTTGCTTACCAATCATTGCATTTTTGATTGCGCTTATTGTGTAAGCCGCAAAAGCAATGATATCAAGCGGGCCGCTTTCACCGTGCAGGAAGTGGTAGACCTTACCATTAATTTTTATCGCCGTAATTATATTGAAGGATTGTTCCTGAGTTCAGGCATTTTTAAAAATGCAGACTATACCATGGAGCGGCTGGTATTGGTTGCAAAAAAATTAAGAACAGAACATAAATTTAATGGGTACATTCATTTAAAAACCATTCCCGGTGCAAGCGATGAATTAGTAAAAGAAGCAGGTTTGTGGGCCGACCGTTTAAGTATTAATGTTGAAATGCCAACAGAGAAAAGCTTAGCCTTACTGGCACCTGATAAAAACCGGGCAGACATGTTGAAGCCCATGCAGTTTTTAAAAGATGCCATCATTCAAAACAAGGAAGAGAAAAAATTATTTGCCAGTACGCCCATGTTTGCACCGGCAGGGCAGAGCACACAAATGGTAATTGGGGCCACACCGGAAACTGACCTGGAAATTTTATGGCTCGCCAATGGCTTCTATAAAAAATTCAATATGCGGCGGGTGTATTACTCTGGCTATGTACCTATCAGCAACGACAATCGCTTGCCTGCGATCGGAACACCGGTGCCAATGATTCGTGAAAACCGTTTGTACCAGGCGGATTGGCTGATGCGTTTTTACGGCTTTAAAGTACAGGACATTGTGAACCGTGAAAATCCACTGCTGGATACAGACATCGATCCAAAGCTAAGCTGGGCATTGAGAAACCTTCAACTGTTTCCTGTTGATATAAACAGTGCCGGGTATGAAATGATTGTAAAAATACCAGGCATTGGAATTCGGTCTGCTCAAAAAATTTGTGCTGCCAGAAAGTTCAGGCGGCTCAATAGAACGCATTTACAAAAGCTGGGTATTGCTTATAACAGGGCAAAATATTTTATTAACAGCGATACTGAATTTGAAAAGAAAGACTGGCAGCCAAGCCAGATAAAATCTTTTATTTTAAAAGAAGGGAACAGTAAATATGAAGCTAATTTTTCACCCCAGTTAAAATTATTTTAATGACGGTTGTTGTGTACGATGGTAGCTTTGAAGGCTTGCTAACTGCGGTGTTTGAAATATACGAATACAAATTCCCCCAACCTTTTATAGCAAGAGACGCCGCAACAACCGGAAGCCTTTTTGGTAACACCCATACAGTGGAAACCAATGCTGAAAAAAGCAACCGGGTGTATAAAAAACTGAAAGCGGTAACAAGTGCAAAAACAATCCGGCAATTATATGATGCTTATCTCTCCGAAATAAAAGAGATAGAAAATGTGTTGCTGAGGTTTATACAATATGCAGTACAATCCAGCTTTACCATTGAAAATGATTTTACCAATGCGGATGTGTTGCTGATACAACAAACAAGTAAAAAGGTAAACCGGGAGAAGCACCGCATGAAGGCATTCGTGCGCTTTCAGCTAACAAAAGACAACTTGTATTATTGCATCATTCAGCCGGATTATAATGTATTGCCGCTGATCGGCAAACATTTCCAGGAACGCTACGCCGACCAGCGCTGGCTCATTTATGACGGGCTTAGAAAATACGGTTTGTACTACAATGGTGACACAGTGGCAGAAGTACAAATGCATTTTGAGGCCAATCTTAACAACGCTCAAAACCTTGCTACCTTGCACGATGAAAAAGAAGAACTTTACCAGCAATTATGGAAACAATATTTCAGCAGCGTAAACATACAAGCCCGCAAAAATATGAAGCTGCACATACGGCACATGCCTAAAAGGTATTGGCGGTATTTGGTGGAGAAGCAATAAATTAAGAACAATAAATTTAATGGCGACAGTTTTTCTATTGCCATCGCATAACGTGAAATATTTAACCAATCTTGTTGAGTGGCGTGTCAAGAATGTCGTGGCTTTTCTGTGTAACTGACCCCCATAGTCTTTTACCTACCAACAATCATTTCCTTTATCTCCGGTCTAAAACCTTCCAGGTCTTTTTCATTGATGTAGCCATCCAAAAAAATACCTGATACGGTCATCAAATACCTGCCGCCAGTAAGCCCGTCATACCGGCGGCTAATGGCGCTGTCTTTATCATCCACCGCTTTAAATATTTTGTGATAGGCTTCTTTATTGCTTGCAAATTTCCCCTGCCGCCAGTCTTGTATAATCGCCTCAAAATTTTCGAGGCCTTCTTTAAATTCAGCATCAAGGCCCTTGTCAATAGCGGCACGGGCAACTTTCTTTTCGGCTTTTGTTAATTCGTGCATGGTAAATATTTTATACATTGTAAAATTAGACAACGAACAGAATTTTTCATGCATCAGCGAAAGAAAAAATATTGTTATGGAAATGCTATGATACTGAAATATTGTTTTCTATTTTTCTTAACAATAATTTATGGAACAGGACTACGAAAACTTAAACGATGAAGAAAAACTGAGAGCGGAAAACGAATTTTTGAAAATGAAAATGATGCTGGAGCAGGGAGCACAGTTTGGCAAAGGATCAGCGGAGACTTCTCCGGAAATGGAGAATGAATTTTTACCGTACATCATGGCTTATGAAAAGCAGGCCGCCAATCCGAAGTATATAAAGCTTTATGATAAAATTGAACGCCCCACACATTTTAAACCTGTAGCTCAAATCAGCGATGAAGATATAGAATCAGCGTGGGAGGAATTGGCAGATTATATGGATCAATATGGTGTAAGCCTGTCTGTCTGTAGCCCCAATATTTCTACCAGGGAACTATACAGGTTTACCATTGAAGAATTGTTTGACGAGAATGTAAATGATACGCACCTGCCTGGTATGATGACCTGTTTTACCTACGACGAATTTTATCCAGATCCCTATTTTGATAATACACAGGCTGCTAACGAAGATTGTATTAAAGACATTCTTCAAAAAAAGCCGATTGATTTTATGCCACATTTTAAAAATGAAAACTTACGCTTAAATGAGTATAAACAGTTAACCGTTTAAGCATTTAAAGTTTTGGTGAACAGGTGGAACCCTGCAGTGGAGCAACAGACAATAAACCATGCCCATCGGATAGGACAAACAAAAAAAATATTTGCCTACAAAATGATTTGTAAAGATATCGTAGAAGAAAAAATAGTACAGCTACAACAACGCAAAAAACAAATTGTCAACGACCTGGTAACGGAAGGTGCGGGCTTTATTAAAAAGCTAAGTAAAGAGGATGTGGAATTTTTGTTCAGTTAACGGTGACTTATGGCGGTGAAATGCAATTTTTTTGGCCAAACAAAAACAGCAGCAATGTGGAACTTCATTGGCGTCGCACTCTTGTACATTTTATCTTTACTGAGCAAATCCCACACAAATTATTTCAATTACCGAAATTTATTATCCTTGTAAATCAAAAGTCACGCTTTGGATTTACAAGGATGGAAGACACTTGAAAATATGAAAAATTACTATGCAGATCGCCAGATCAGGTAAACAATTCGCTCTATCTACCTGTCGCTTTCGGCTGTTTTATAATTGCTGTTCAAATAAAAAGTATTGAAATGTAGCACCTATTTCTTACCCATTCCCCCAAACAAACCACCCAATACTTTTAATGCATTCTCTACCACACCAGAATTACTGATTGGTACTTTTAAATAAGTTTGGCCTGTTGCCGCATCTTTTTCAGTAAGGCTATTTACCAGGCGTTGCGTACTTTCCGGGTTACCTAAAATGTTCAGCAGACCTTCTAAAAATGCGCTGCCTTTTTGCAGCACTTCTTCTTCGGCAGAAAAAGCCGTGGGGATATTTATTGCTGTTGCTTCTATCTGTTTATTGTCATAGCTGCCAACAGTCTGCCTCGGAGTTTCTTCTTCTATTAGCTCTACTTCAACTATTGTTCCACCGGGTGTTACAGCCATTTGCTTTTCAATCTCCCTTTCTTCATTTATGGTATAATCTGGTGTTGCAACTGTTAACCCTGTTGTAACAGATTCTACAGATTTCATAAACTGTTTAAACTTATCCTCACCCATAAAAATATCATTATCACCACCATCTAAAATACCTGCCGCTATTCCTTTTTTAAATTTCAATACATCCAGCATACGGTGTTCAATACTATCCTGCGACACGAGATTTATGATGCTCACATTTTTCTTTTGTCCCAGCCTGTAGATGCGACCAATGCGTTGTTCCAACACCGCCGGGTTCCAGGGAATATCCAGGTTGATCATGTATGCAGCCGATTGCAAATTAAGCCCTACACCACCAGCATCGGTTGATAAAAATACCTTGCAGTTTTTATCATTGGTAAAATTTTCATACAGCTTCCCCCTGTCTTTTCCAGGTATACCGCCATCCAGGTATTCAAAACCAATATTTTGCTGTTTTAACATAATGGCTACCAGCCTTGTCATGCGTTCCCATTGGCTAAAAATTACTACTTTCTCATCAGGCATAGCCAATATTTCGTCTAAAATATTTTGTAGTTCATCCAGTTTAGTTTGATGATTTGTTTCCTGGTCTATGATGTAAGTAGTGTCGCTCACCATCCGCATCATGTTCAGGTATTTTAATAAATTTTGCCTGTCTTCTTCACTTAAAAAATGCATTCTTTTCCATTTATTAACAAGCCTGGCAACCCTGTCCGCATATTCCGTGTGCTGCTCCAGTTGCTCTTCTGTCAGTGGTACAAAAAGATTTTTGTCCATCCTTTTGGGCAAGTCTTTCAACACTTGCGCTTTGGTACGGCGCAGCATTACATCCTGTAGCAATACTCCCACATCATTCAAATTTTTATACCCAATTACTTTGTCTGAGCCTTCTTCGGTTACCTGGTGGCGGGATAAAAAATTATGCAAAGATCCCAGCAGGTAAGGGTTTACTATTTGCATTAATGAATACAGATCTTCAATTTTATTTTCAACAGGCGTGCCTGTAAGCACCAATGCGTAAGTAGTTTTAATGCGTTTGATGGCAGCCGATGTTTTGGTCTTCCAGTTTTTTATGCGCTGCGCTTCATCCAATATCAATACATCCGCCTGCATTTCGTTCAGGTAAATAAAATCGTTGGATGCCATTTGATAACTCACAATAACATAATCTGAAGTATTGTTGCTGTAGAGCTTTTTTCTTGCTAAAATATTCCCTTCGGCCACGCATACATTTTTGTTGCCGGTAAATTTTTCAATCTCAGTTTTCCACTGATACTTTAAGGAAGTGGGGCAAATAATAATTGCGGTGTTGATTTTAAATTGTCTTCTTAAAACTTCCGTACTAACAATGGCCTGTAATGTTTTACCCAAACCCATGTCGTCAGCCAGAATGCATCGTCCGGCTTTTACTGCAAACAAAACTCCCTTTTCCTGGTAGCGAAATAATTTTGCTTTGCTTATATCTTTAAATAAAGCGGTTTGTTTTTCTGCTACCACCTGTTGGCGGTGCTGACTGTTTCGTTCGTGGACTATGTATTCGAGTGCATCAGTATAACACCTGAATTCGGGATGAAGCGCATGGGCTTTTTGCAGAAAAATTTCAAACTTCAAAAAAGCGGATTCCAATAAAACCAGGTTGTTATTAAAAAACCCATTTGACAGTTTTTTGTATTGCGCTGTATTCTCTGTTCCAATGCGCAATTTTACTTTTCTTTCGCCCCTGTAATCGAGATAAACGGATGTATAAGGTGGTGTGTAAGGAATTGCCAGTTGTTTCTTTAGAGCAGGTTTGGTATTTATTTTTAGCAGCACTGCCTCTATATGTTTACAAGTACCCAATTGGTTGGTTTTAAAATCCGGGCAACTGC
The DNA here is from genome assembly GCA_038210625.1 of Chitinophagales bacterium. Taxonomy (GTDB): domain Bacteria; phylum Bacteroidota; class Bacteroidia; order Chitinophagales; family Chitinophagaceae; genus Ferruginibacter. The sequence goes on from JBBQWL010000006.1 coordinate 114,874, forward strand.
AAAAGTTAAGCGAATTATCTGCGCTGCGCAACGCTACTTTATATGCGGCGGATGATTTTAAACTATCCACTTTATAATCGCCGAAGACAAGGCCGTCACTCGTTTTTTTGATGTTGAAATTTTCATCTTCCGCAATTTGTTGCCGCAAAATTATTTGCCATTCTACATTAGTCATATCTGCTGGTTTGCGTGTATGTGAAACCCGTGTTTTTACTGTAGAACTTTTTTTTGCATTGTTTTTCTTCTTCATCTTTTTATTTAAATGTGGTGTAATTTAAAGTAGGAAAATGTGTTCATTCATAGCGTTTAGCAACTTGTGCAAAACTTTGTTTTTAATAAGATAGCGGTTTGTAAAAAAGAATCATTTCGTTTATTTCTTTATGTCATCACAAAGAATTGTTCATCCAATTTTTAGCAGATGACAAAAACGGATTGTTCGTAAATGGAAGCTTTATTTATCAAACAAAAGCATTGGTATTATTGGATTTTAGCGCAGGTCGTTTTTGCATATTGTTAAACAATTCAAAAAAATATTTGGTGAATTGAAAAAAATAAATTCATCTTTGCAACGCAAAACAAATTATAACCAACAACAAAAAATGTTTCAACGCAATCAAAATATAGCAACACAAAAATGGAATAGTCCGATGACGGATTATTCATTTTCGGGGGCAAATTGTATTACACCTTAGTTACCAAACTAACTGACTACAACATGGCCCCGACAAAAAGTTGGGGTTTTTTTATGCAATAAAAACAATCGCATCACAGCAATAAAATAATAGGAATGATAAAAAACAAATTAGATCAGTCGCAGAATCGCCTGGAGTGGAATATGGATAGTACCCATCTGTATTTTATTGCAAGCGTGTGCAAAGATGAACCATATAAACGACCGTGTAATACACCAACCTAACAGGTAAAATTTGTTAGCGTGCAGGCCCGGTCAGATTGAAAAATCTAACCGGGCTTTTTGTTGGGCGCCGGTTTCAAAAAAATAAATAATGAAAATGATCGCGGCCATTTGCCTTTTTAGAATGCTGGTCATTCAATTGGAAAAATTAGCGGGAAGTAAAAATAAATAAAGAGATGTCAAAGGAGGAGTAGCGTTCCCTGTGAGATGCAACAGGGGCGCTATTTTAAACATCGAAGTCAACAGGTAAACATAGCAGCATTCCAATTGGTTGGATACTCCGCCTGGAACGGAGAGGATACAGGTTCGAGTCCTGTCTGTTATACAAATTGGTCTGTTCATCTAATGGTTCAGGATATCAGGCTTTCCACTTGAGCATACCGGTTCGAATCCGGTACAGACTACAAACCCTTTGAAGCGTGGCGTGCAGTATTGTGTCAGCCGATACTCCGCCATAATGGTTCGTTGGTGTAACGGCTAACATGTTTGATTGTCTATCAAAAGTTATGAGTTCGAATCTCGTACGAACCGCAGACCAGGAATGAAAACAAGAAGTTGTCTTTAGCTTATCAGGTAAAGTAGCACACTGTGAATGTGAAGAACAGGGTTCGAGTCCCGAAGACAACCAATGCGGCTTGGTGTAACGGCAACATGGCCAGCTTCCTCTCTTTCTGAGAGGTAAACATAAGCTGGATGTTTTCAGTTCAAATCTGAAAGTCGCACTTATTGGCTCATAGTTCAATGGAAGAATGTTGTGCTACGAACGCAGGGATACAAGTTCGAATCTTGTTGAGCCAACAGAAAAAAATGTGACTTGGTGTAACGGTAACATGTCGGTCTCATAAGCCGGAGGATGCAAGTTCGAATCTTGCGGTCGCAACGGTATAAATTGACTTGTAGCTCAACGGTTAGAGCAGGAACCTTATACGTTCGGGGTTAACAGTTCGAGCCTGTTCAAGTCAACGAAAAATACTGATGACTTGACTCAATAGGTAGAGTTCTATCCTGATACGATAGTGAGTAAAGGTTCAAATCCTTTAGTCAACACAAACAATGGCTCGTAGCTCAATGGTAGATGTACCGGACTTTTAATCCGGGGATCAGGGTTCGAATCCCTGCGGGCCAACAATGGATGAGTAGCTCAATGGCAGAGCAGTCGCCTGTTAAGCGACAAGATAAAAGTTCGAATCTTTTTTTATCCGCTAATGTGAGTGCGGCGAAGTTGGAGAGTCGCAGCAGACTGTAAATCTGTTGTTGTAAAACTGAGTTGGTTCGATTTCAGCCACTCACACAAAGGAGAGAGTCCGGATGGACGAGGAAGCTGTCTTGAAAACAGTTGGCCCTAAAGGCTCGGGGGTTCGATTCCCTCTCTCTCCGCAAAGGAAATATGGAGTGTTGGCAGAGTGGTAATGTAATGGCCTGCTAAGCCATCATCGTTAAATCGGTGCAAAGGTTCGAATTCTTTACACTCCGCAAAGCCCTGTCGGCGGTAAGAAACCCCGACAGCGGTTTTTGAAAAACGAGATCTGATAGAAGATAAATAAAAAATTGTTTGATAATGGATGAATTCGATGATGAGGAAAAAGTGATCAGTCAATGTTCATGTCAAACAAAATGGACGAATAGCTCCAACGGTAGAGCACTGCGTTGAAGCCGCAGCTGTACAGGTTCGAATCCTGTTTCGTCCACACCTATCAGTATGATGTAACGGTAGCATGATAGCCTCCAATCCCGCCTAAGGCGGGACGAATACTTGTATTGATGCAAAAAATGAAAAAAGAAAAATTGAAAAACAAATCTTGAACGGAGCGTCGCCAATGAAGTTCAATCAGGGAATAAATGCTGGTAACCAAAAAGCTAAAAAATGAAGAATGGAAACAGATCAACAACAATGGAGAAAACTAAGTGGCGAAAAAATACACAGGCCAATAGAAGATGAAATTACAGAAGTGATTACAAGAGAAGAAACAATGGGTAATGAGCTGAAAGTTTGTATTGGTACCGATAGCCAGGTAAAAGGAAAGGAGACGGAATTTGCCACAGTAATCGTTTTTATTCGCAAAGGTAAAGGCGGATTTATGTACATACACAATGAAGTAACTACACAAAAAATGAGCATTAAAGAAAGGATGTTGGTTGAAGTAAGCAAAAGTATTGAAGTAGCATATCCATTATGCAACATCTTTAGCCGCTATAGTGTGGATATGGAAGTGCATGTGGACATCAACACCAACCCAAACTTTAAAAGTAATGATGCCTTGAAAGAAGCGATGGGTTATATCATGGGAATGGGCTTTGTATTTAAAGCTAAGCCAGATGCTTTTGCAAGTTCATCTTGTGCGAATAAAATTGTGCAGTAGTGCAAATAAAATCTAAATAAAAAATTTATACAATACTAAAAAGTAAACAATGAAAAAGTTAAATACCAGTGATAATAATTTGATGAAAAGAAATTTAATAAAACGCAGAAAGATATTTTCTGCAGGTTATAAATAAATAATCATGGCAAAGAAACATACAACCGAAAGGGAAAAGCAATTGCAGAAAACAGCAGCGCAGGAAGCAGTGATTGCACAGGCGCTACAATTTTCCAGGAAAAGATTTAAAAAGTTTGAAGAGATCATCGGGCAATTGTATTTGGACGAGGACCTGGGCTTTGCCTTTTCTGACAGAAGAATATGGAAAATAAATGAATGCTTTAATCATTTTTCATCCAAAGCAAAAACAGTTGATAGGAAATTCCTCAGGGATATATTGATACAACTTGATGCTAAAAGTGAATTGGTAAGTAGTGAAACATACATCCAGGTGTTGTACAACATGGTACAGTTTCGTGCTTATTGGAAGCAGGATCTGTTTAACTGGAAACCAATAGCAAAGCAGCCTGCAGCGCAGGTAAAAGAACTCGCCACTTACCTTTTTTGTAAATATAAAATCCCGGATTTTTTATACCAGGGTTTGTACGAAACAAAAAACATGCAGTATATACAGTGGCTAATGCACCTTGGGGATGGCGGAAGAGTAAAGGAGATGAGAGACATTCCAATTCCTTTTACACAAAAGATGGGGCACTATTTTTTGATGGCTCCGGCAAAGTTCTCCATTGCAGAAGCGCTGCGTTGGGCGCAGGTTAAAGGATTGAACGGCGAAGATAGATTGGCAGAAAGAATTGCTTTTTCGTGGTTGGGTATAAAGCCTTATGGCGATGAAGATTTTTGGGAAAGCTTTCTCAGGCTGGTAATTAATGGCGGCATGTTTAACCTTAATAAGCTGACAGAGTTGATTGATTATGTAAGAGAGGAAAAAAGAGTAAACTGCGATTATCATCTAAAGGGCAGAACATTATTGTCTTTATTTAAACAGAGTGATACCTGGCATAGCCACTTCTCAAACAGCGGGAGCAACCAGGTATGGAAGCCTTGCGGAATAGAGGGTTACAGGGCTGAGAAAAAATCGGAAGTAATCGTATTGGAAGAGTTGACCGAATCAAGAAAATTAACCGAAGAAGGAAAATCGATGAAACACTGTGTTGGTTCTTATGCTTTCTATTGTGCCAAAGGGAAGTCGGCAATTTTTTCACTGCGCAAATATTCCGGCGGTATATTGATGGACATTATGGCAACTATTGAAGTAAATCTTTCTTTACAAAGAGTAGTACAGGCAAAAGCAAAAATGAATAAACCTATCAGTGAAGAAGCAAAAAAATATATGCAGGCATGGGCATTAAATGAGGGTCTGGCAATCAATGCTTATGTGTAAAAAAACAACAATGGAAAAGCAACAAAAAATGATCAATGCCAACGGCATTTTTGATAACGGATTTTTATGCGGCAAATCGCTTTACCTGTTTTGTTTTGAGCAAATACCGAGTGCTCATTACATAAATGGCATTGATGGCGAAAAAGCATTTGAAGCAATCAAGTCTGCATTTGCAGGCCTTGTAAAGTCGGAACATGCCTATCGGTATTATGAGAAAAGCAAAAAGAAATATGTCTTTGATCAAACGTATTTGATCATGCACAATGGCTGTATACTTGAATTTGACAATTACTACTGTGAGATTTATCACAATGGTGAGCAAGCCGGTTTTATAAATGAATGCACCGCAATGATGAAGCAATTTAAAGAGCGGCAACGCAGAAAGCCGTTGGAAATAAACCTGATAAGTCGCGGAAGAAACGGGCTGGAGTTAAAACAACTGGAAGTGAAACGAACCAGGTTAGACCTTAATCTTTTTTATGAAGATGATTTTGCAGCAGTGAATGAGGTGATTTGTAAAAGACTAAGTAAGGATAAAGACAAAGGAATTGTACTACTGCATGGATTGCCGGGCACGGGTAAAACAACGTATCTGCGTTACCTGATTGGTAAAATAAAAAAGCGGGTATTGTTTGTTTCGCCAGGTGTGGCCGGGGATATTACCAGCCCTGATTTTATCCAGTTGCTGGTGAGTAATCCAAACAGCGTACTCATTATTGAGGATGCAGAAAATGTAATTATGGACAGGAAGTTAAGCAGTAATGCGTCAGTTTCAAACCTGCTGAATATTTCAGATGGACTGCTGGCAGATTTTCTGAATGTTCAACTGATCTGCACTTTCAACAATTCTCTAACGCTCGTAGATAGCGCCTTAATGCGCAAGGGAAGATTGATTGCGAAGTATGAGTTTGGAAAGTTGGGTGTGGCGAAAGCCCAAAAGTTGAGTAAGCATTTGGGTTTTGAACAACACATAGTAAAGCCAATGACCATTGCAGAAATTACCAACCCCGGCGGAGAAGAAATAAAGCAGGAGAGAAACCCAGTGATGGGTTTTAGAAGAGAAGAAGCAATAATGAATTAATCAGCATACAATACCTGCATACTTTGGGTAATGCGTTTTAATCTTTTAATTAAACTTTCTGGCGACAATACTTTTAGTCCGTCACCAAAACCAAGCAGTTCTCTTTCGAGTTCAAAATTGGGAATTACGGTGATGCTGAAAACAACGCCGTCGGCAAGTTTTTCTTCTACCTGTTGCGAAGGATGAATGGGTTTTGTGCTGATGTAGGGCGCTTGTTGACGGCTTGCTTTAAAGCGAACTTTAACAGCACGGTTGCCAATATTTTTGGTAACGCCAATGATGTCGGTAAAATAACTGCTGCTATCAAAGTTTTTAGGAACCATAAATTTTTGGTTGGCGGCAGGTTCAATTTGTTGAATGCGGTCCAATGCAAAAGTGATGATTTCTTTGCCTTCTTTTTTCATACCCAGCACAAACCAGCGGTTGCGGAATTCTTTCAGCAGGTAAGGATAAAAAATGATGTCGCTTGCTTGCCTGGCTTTAAAAGATTGATAGGTGAGTAAGAGGGTTTGCTGCTGAATGATGGCTTTGTACAATACATCCAGCCATTCAATTCCAGTGAGTAATTCGTTTTTTTCAAAATCAATAACAGAGGCCTGTTGGTGTTGTTCGCTGTAAATTTTGTCTTCCAGTTTATTTACCATTTCGCTCACTTCATTAAAGTGCGTAAAGCCTTTGAATTGTTTGAGCAGGTGAGAAACTTCCTGCAGGATGCCGAGATCCTGTGCGGTTAAAGGAATGTTGGCAATAGAATACTCAGCGTCTTCGTAACTGTAATATTTTTTATCGGTTACAATGATGGGCGCATTGTAACCAAGTTTGTCGCTGCGCATGGCATTCAGGTCGAGCCGGATGGTACGCATGCTGATATCTTTATCGATGCCTTCGTATTCGTACAAAGCTTCGCTGCAGGCCGTTATCAGGTGTTCAATCGTCCATTTGCGGCGACGATTTTGCAGGCATTTGTCGATGGTGCGGTAACGGATGAGAGCGTTGCGGTTGACTGGCATATAGCCCCCATCCCCTAAAGGGGGGTTATGGAGGAATTTCAAAAATAATTAAAATATTTTTTACTGTGCAAAAAGGTTGCACAGATGAATTTTAGGTTTGTGTTATCAAAGTAAAAATAAAGAGTTCTTCAAAATATTGTTGATAAAAAAACATCAACACAAAAGCTTGCTTAACGGCAAGACGGATACATGCCTGTTATCAGCAAACCGGATGTGTGTTTTAAAAGCACCATAGTGCAGACGTAGTAACTATCTGTATGCTGTTGCGGCAATAGAGCAATATCCGCCATAACCTACAGGTCAGGGGTTCGATTCCCTTTCCCAATAAAATTGGGATAGCTCAGTTGGTTAGAGCAGTAGACTTTAACGTTGGTTCGAATCCAACTCTACCTCAACAGTAGATAGCCAAGTGGATAGGCAAAGCACCAGGATGCTTCGATGAAAGAAGTTCGCCGCTTCTATAAAAATGGCGACCATTAAAGCCCGGCTATTATTTACCGGCGTTGTAGAAGGACTGTAAAGGATTAATCCTGCATAGTTTCAGGTACAAGCAACCGGTTTTTGCCAGCAGGCAGATGAAGTGATTGTGTAAATGATTGCACTTCAGCCATGATAAGTGATGGAAAATTAGTTTCATCATACGTTATTGCAGAACGGTAATAGCAAGCATTGTCAATATCAGTCTCCGCTATAAACAGGTAGTAAATATTGGCCGGGCTTATTAAAAACTTAAAACGGGGTAGTAATATATCATAAAGAATTCGTGTAATTAGTGCCTTAAAAATTCGTGTTATAAAAATTAGTGTATTTAAAATGAACGTTATGAAAAGAGTAAAAATCAACGCCTACCAAATTGGGTTGGTGTTTAAGAACGGGGCATACAAAGAGATGCTGAAAGAAGGAACTTATTGGTTCTGGAAGGGTGAGGCTGTAATAGTCTATGATATGACAAAACCATTTGTAACACAGGTTGATTTAAACATCCTGTTGCAGGATACTGCATTGGCAGAAGCCCTCCACGTGGTAGAAGTAAAAGACAATGAAATTGTGTTGCAGTACGAAAACGGACTATTGAAACAGGTGCTTGCCGCAGGACGATATGCGTTCTGGAAAGGCATCATCAGCTACGGTTTTGTGTCTGCCGACATCAGCAAAATAGAAATTACTGAAAACATTAGCCGGGCTACTTTGCAACACAAGCTGGTAGCACCTTATGTACGGGTGTACACTGTGGAGAGTTATGAAAATGCCGTTTTGTTTGTAGAAGGAAAGTATGTGCAGGTGTTGCAAAGCGGCGTATTCTACTGGTGGAAAAACAACATCACTGTGTTGGTTGGCAAGGCCGATAGCCGGATGCAGCAAATCGAAATCAATGGACAGGAAATTCTGACCAAAGACAAGGCTGCGCTGCGTATCAACGGTTATGCCCAGTACAAAGTGATTGACATTGAAAAAGCTTTGTTGCAAAACAAAGACTACGAACGTCAGTTGTATGTAGCCTTTCAGTTGGCGCTGCGGGAGTACATTGGTGCATTGGGTTTTGATGAATTGCTGGAAAAAAAGGACAGTATTGTACCATACATTTTGGAAGCAGTAAAAAACGCTGCCGACAATTTGGGAGTGGCGGTAAATGGCTTTGGTATACGGGACATTATTTTGCCAGGTGATGTAAAAGACATCATGAACAAAGTGTTGGTAGCCGAAAAAAATGCACAGGCCAACAGCATTATGCGGCGGGAAGAAACCGCCAGCACCCGCAGCTTGCTAAACACTGCCAGGCTGATGGAAGACAATGCGATGTTGTGGAAGTTGAAAGAAATGGAATATGTAGAAAAGATCGCAGACAAAATCAGCAACATCAGTGTAAGTGGTAACGGCGTGTTGATAGAACAGTTGAAGCAGATTTTTGTGCCGCAGAAATAAACATCAATTGCCCCGGCCTTCAGGCCGGGTTAATTTGAATTTTAAAAATGGCTTTAGCCATTATTGTATTTTTGGAACAAACAGAAAAGCATTGCTCAACATCGTTGTGTCACTCACTTGTACGGCATACCTTTATTGGGCTTTTATTGAAGCGAAAAACAAAACAATGATTAACGACATAATAAATAAAATCGAAAACGCCACTGAAATTGTATTTGCTGAAGTAGACGCATGTTTTAATGAACCGAAGGATTTGCTTGATTACCATCCTGAAAAAGAAGGCTGGAGTATTAGAAAGATATTGGAGCATATTTCATTAACCAATCACTTTTTGCTGATACTTATAAGGAAAGCAACAGTAAAAGCACTGGAAAAAGCAAAGCTGGAAAATTATAACGAACTTTTAACCGGCTACGATTTAGATTGGGAAAAATTAAAACAGATAGGGGAGCATAAATCATTTTATTGGAATAGGCCGCAACATATGGAGCCAACTGGCACCGCAGATTTATACGAAATAAAACGGCAACTTCATTTGCAGAAAACAGCGTGTTTAAATTACCTAAACCAGCTCAAAAACGGCGAAGGAGTTTTGTACAAAACAACCATGTCGGTCAATGAGCTTGGTAAAATTGATGTGTATCATTACATCTATTTCCTGGTGCAACATGCCAGAAGGCATCTAACACAAATGCAGAAAAACAGAAACGAATTTGAACAACATTTATAAACACCTTTGTTCACTCAATTGTTGGGAATAACTTTAGGGACTTCCAAAAAACACGTAGAATATTATGTATCAAGATCATAGTAAAGAAGAGAAGAATAAACTAGATAAGCTGTCTGCTCTAATAAAAAATTTCGTAACCACAGGGTGGGATATGTTTACAGAACGAATGAATTCAAAAGAAATTTTGAAAACTGATTTAGCATCATTCTTACTTTTTAGGCAAGTTCTTGAATTTGGAGATTCTTTAGCTGTATTGATTGAAACGGGCTGTGTAAATTCTTCTAAGCCTCTTGTAAGGTCAATGTTAGAATGCTATTTTCAACTTACTTATCTATATGAAAAGAATGAAGACAGAAAGGCTTTGCAGTTTTTATATCATTATGAGTCTCGTCAAAAAGATTACTATGAAAAGCTGGCATACCGCAACAAGGGTGGAAGTTTTTTTGAAAAACTTAAAAATGACAGACACCTTAAAGGAGACGATGAGAGCGATGAAAGGAAATTACTCTATATCGAAAACATAAAGAAAATTGAAGAGACTCTTAATCGTAACGATAACAGTCTAATAGCTGAGGAATATTTGAGGACGGAAGTAAAAAAGAAAAATAAAGTAACCGAAAAACCTGGAAAAGTATCTAATTGGTATGAGCTTTTCGATGGACCAACAAGTGTTGAGGGAATTGCTATAGAGTTAAATGAGGCCGCTCTTTATGAATTTATTTATAGAAGCTGTTCCTCTTACGCACATGGGGAAGATATTGTTCATGCGAATTTAGAATCATACGATGAAAGTTCTTCTAAGATTACTCCTTTAAGAGATCTAAGGCAGTTATCTACCGTTAGCAACAACATTTTATTGCTGATTGAAAGAGCTTGTATGATTTTTCTGAAATATAAAGTTGGAGACAAGGTAAAATGGGCAGAAATATTTTTGCCAATTATGGAGGAGAAGAAAAAGTATTATTGATTTTCGCTTCATTAAAAGTCAAATAGCGTTCCACCCGATGAAAGGATTGCGACGCTACGATGATGCCACAAGGAACTAAGGCTGGTATCAAAAAAATAAACAAAATGCAACAAATAAAAACCATACTAACCAACATAGAGCAAACCAAAAAGGTACAGATACTTTATGCCTGCGAAACAGGCAGCAGGGCATGGGGCTTTCCTTCGCCGGACAGTGATTATGATGTACGCTTTATATACCGGCATGAAAGAGATTGGTATTTGAGTTTGAGTCAACACAAAGACACGATAGAATACATGGTGGATGAAACATGGGATGTAACCGGCTGGGATCTGCGAAAGAGTTTGCTATTGTTGAAAAAATCGAATGCTGCTTTGATAGAAAGATTTCAATCGCCAATCCTTTACAGTGAAGCAGCAAATTTTAAAGGTGAGTTTAAGCAATTGATCGAAACATATTATTCGCCAACGGCTGTTTTCTTTCATCATTATTCGCAGGCAAAAAAATTCTGGGATGAATTGAAAGATACAAGCGAAGTAAAACTGAAAAGTTATTTCTACCTGATACGATCATTGCTGAGCTGCAACTGGATCATACATAACAAATTGGTATTGCCCATGCACATAGAAGGGTTGATGGTATTGTTAGATGATGACAAAAGGAACAGGTTGAGAGAACTGATACAATTGAAAGCAGGTGTGGGTGAAAAATACCTGCATCCAAAAGATGAAGGATTGAATAAATGGATCATGGAATTGTGGGAACTCGTAGAAGCGTCGAAAGAAAACCTGGGCGTAAACAGAACGGACATGAAACAACTGAATGATTTTTTTCTGCAAACAATACAATGATATGTTTACGATAGAAGAAGTGAAAAAGAATGGGTGGCTGATATTTGAAGCCGTTGCTGGCAGCCGGGCTTATGGCCTGGATACGGCGACATCTGACACAGATATCAGGGGCGTATTTGTATTGCCAAAGGACATCTTCTATTCGTTGGAGTACACAGCACAAGTGAACAACGAGACAAATGATATTGTGTATTATGAGTTGAAAAAGTTCATGGAGCTGTTGTTGAAAAACAATCCCAATATCATCGAGTTGCTGAATGTACCGGAAGCTGCGGTATTGTATAAACATCCGGTGATGGATCTTGTGAAACCGGAAATGTTTCTGTCAAAACTTTGTGAGCAGTCATTTGCCAATTATGCTTTTACACAAATAAAAAAAGCATACGGACTGGAAAAGAAAATTGTAAACCCGGTGGATGAACAAAGAAAGTCGGTGCTGGATTTTTGCTTTGTGTATTTGGGTAAGGAAACAATTCCTTTGTCTGCTTACTTAGAGGCAAATGATAAGACGCAACAATATATTGGCTTAACAGCAATTGATCATTTAAGGGATTGTTACAATCTTTATTATAATGAGGCATTCCATTATGCTGGTGTAACAAAAAAAGAAAACGCCAATGATGTTTGCCTGAGCAGCATACCGAAGGGTGAACTGCCTGTGGCAATGCTGTACTTTAACAAGGATGGTTATTCCATGTATTGCAAGCGATACAAGGAATACTGGGACTGGGTGACTATGCGGAATGAAGAGCGATACAAAACAACGATGAGCCATGGCAAGCACTATGATTCAAAGAACATGATGCATGTGTTTCGCTTATTGCAGATGGCGAAAGAGATCGCAACAGAAGGCAAAGTGAATGTGCACAGGAAGGACAGGGAATTTTTGCTGAGCATCAAAGAAGGAAAGTTTGAGTATGAAGAACTGGTAGCAAGGGCAGAAGCAATGAAAGATGAATTGCCGTTATTGTATCAGCAGTCGAGTTTGCAGAGTGAACCAAATGTAGAAATGGTTAATAAATTATTGATTAAAATGAGGGAGGTATATTATGGAGAATAAAGAATTATATCCGGAGTTAAGAGAATATATTTTTGACTATTGTGGAAAGTATTTATGGGAAAATGAAATGAAAGCACACAAGCACTTACATGCACTTACATGCACTTGCGAAGTCTAATAATGGTGTTAATGTAATGATGTATAAATTTTTTATGAAAGAAGAGAAAGTTTATGCTAACAAAGAAATAATGGATTTAGTGAATGGTGGCTTTGATGCGTTTAAAATTAAAGTAACAAATAGAATATTTGAGCAACACCGCAGTCAATTGGATTTAAACCTATGTCCAAAGTGCAATAAAATTGCAAGGACACCATGGGCTAAGCAATGCAGGTTTTGCAGGCATGACTGGCACTGATCTACGCTTTGATAAAAGCCTTATAGTAATTCACTCTTGAACGGAGCGTCGCCATTGAAGTTCAACCAGAGTTACTAAGCTTGTTTCAAAAAAAGAATGGAAATAAATACTGGCGGAAATCTTTAAAAGATGCAAATAAGTTACTTTTCATCGTCTTTGGTCAAATCAAGATAGGCAAGCACCATATCATTAAATCGTTTGTTTTTCTTATGAATTAGTAATGAACTGTAGATGAATAATCCGCCAATGGTAAAGTTACTGGTTACCTGAACTATCTTGCTGGAAGGATGATCGTAGTAATCAAACCAACTTAGGAATTTTTTAGATCTGGCTTTTTCCCTTCCATCGGAATTGTCGCATACATAAACAACTGCGTTTGATTTTGAACCAAGGAAATCGCCAACGATTGTAATTACAGTATCCGCAATTCTTTTATCGGAACCCTTACGAAATGGTTTTCCGTTGTTAGAAATAAGCTTGAGGTTAAACGAAAAGAAATTGGAAGCTATGTCAGGGTGCGAAGCAAAATAATCTGCGTATGAAATGAAATAACACTGATACTCATCCCCGGCTTCGGTTGTAAAAAGAAATGTGAGGTCATCAAAACGATAGAAATTATAGGCGTGCAAATTTATAGCCATGTGATTTTTCCAGTTGTTTTAAAGAAATGCCTTTTTGCAGCGCTTCGCCAATTATTTTCTGATCGGCCAACATCTTTTGAACCATTTCCAATTTGGTCATAGGTTTAGCCTTTGGCCTGCGTTTGCCACGCACAGTCTTTTTAGGTTTAACAATTGTAGTAGCCATAACAAATGATTTATTGCAATTTACAAAAATTAAAACAATTAAATAACCCTTTATGGGTCACAAAAAAATGAGCAAATTAAAATTAACAGGAAAGCAAATCCGTGCCATCGGGTATCCCGAAGGGCCGGTAGTGAGCGTGGCTATGCATACCATGTGTACCCACTTTAAACATCATACAGAAGAACAGGCATTGCAAATATTAAACGACGTTTTGGCAACGCCGGAAAATTATCTATCAGATGAATTGCTGCATAAGATTGCAGATAAATTAATGGAACCTGCGGAAGAAGAAACAATGGAAATTCCGTTGAATGAAAAAGGCATAGTGTACATTGTGTTCGGCGCAAAGCACATCGAAGAAGGTTCTCTACAGCAAATGCAAATTGCTGCTAAATTACCAGTGGCAGTGGCGGGCGCTTTAATGCCCGATGCACACCAGGGTTATGGCTTGCCCATTGGCGGTGTGCTGGCAACTGACAATGCCATCATTCCTTATGCGGTTGGAGTGGATATTGGGTGCAGAATGTGCCTGAGTATTTTCGCCATCGAGCCGGAGCAACTGAAAAAAAGAGAAGCGTATTTTCAAAGAGAACTCGTGGCCAATACGTTGTTTGGTGCAGGCAGAGAATTTGTTGATAGCAGGGATCATGAAGTGATTGACAGAAAAGAATTCAGGGAAATCAGTTTCTTAAATGGCTTACAGCACAAGGCATTGAAACAATTGGGCTCTTCTGGCAGCGGCAACCATTTTGTAGAGTTTGGGAAAGTGGAGATTACCGATGCAGATAACCCAATGGGTTTGGCAGTTGGCAATTATATGGGCCTGTTAAGCCATAGCGGAAGCCGTGGCATGGGGGCAACCATTGCCAACCATTACACACAAATTGCCATGGAAAAAACAGTGCTGCCAAAAGAAGCCAAACACCTGGCCTGGTTAGATATGGATACAGAAGAAGGCCTGGAATATTGGCTGGCAATGAACCTGGCGGGAGATTATGCAAGCGCCTGTCACCATACCATACATGAAAAAATTGCCAAAGCGATTGGTGAAAAACCATTGGCCGTGGTAGAGAATCACCACAACTTTGCATGGAAAGAAATGTATAAAGGCAGAGAAGTAATTGTGCATCGTAAAGGTGCTACTCCAGCGGGCAAAGATGTATTGGGTATTATTCCGGGAAGCATGACGGCGCCGGGTTTTATTGTAAAAGGCAAAGGCGAAACAGCTTCTTTAAATTCTGCGTCTCACGGTGCTGGCAGAAGAATGAGCCGGAGCAAAGCACTCGCCAACATCACCCATGAAGCGTTAAAAAAAGAATTAAAAGAGTACGGTGTAAAACTGATCGGTGGCGGACTGGATGAAGCACCTTTTGCCTACAAAGACATCAACGAAGTAATGCAAAGCCAGACAACGTTGGTAGATGTGTTAGGTAAATTTTATCCGGCGATTGTGCAGATGGATGGGAATGATCCGAGAAAGTTTAGGAAGAGGAAAGATGAAATAGTTGGTGAGTAAAATAACGTTCTGTAAATTACTGCAGGACGTTTTTTTTATGCAGGCAAAATACTATGCACTACCTTGGGTGAAAATATTTTTAAAGAGATGAATACTGACTTTGAGAAAAGGAAAGAAGATTTTTTGAATGCGCTCAACGCCAAATATCCTGAACGGGAACAAAAATGGTGGCAGTTTGGTTACAAGGTTTATACCACTACGTGGCAGGAAGCTGCAATCAGTAAATTGTCCGATTGCAATGGCGAAACAATTTCCATTAGAGTAAACCTAAAAAAATATTTGTTACTGGCTTGCTTGTTGGCGCTATTCATAGTCCTGCAATTGATATCGAAATTTAAGCCATCATACTTTTTTTGGATAGTGTTATTGCCGTATTTTATAGATTTGATCGAAGATATTTGGAACCGCGATGTTCGAATTGTATTATCTCCTGACGGTATTTGGCTCAACAAAAAAAATGGGTTAATTCCATGGAATAATATCGCAGCATCGTACATAAAAAAGGTCGGAAGCGATTGGACTTTGCGATATTTACAGCTATATTTTTATGACCCAGTAATGGATGATTTTAAAAAAATTCAATACCCATTAAGGCGATTGACAATCCCAACTGCAGATTTATCTTTTTATATAGAATGGTGGAAGATTACAACAAAAGCAAGAATAATTAACAAGAGTGAGCAACAATATTAGTAGGTTAAATGCAACAGGCCTTTAATATTATAAGTGTATAATCTTCAGTATGACTATTGGTAATATTCTTTATGAGGTAAACCTCCTCTTCAAAATCAAAACATATGAACCATGTTGTTGCCGGGTTCTTTTTGTAGCTACAGTAGTACGATCCGTATTTATTATTTTTTGTTTTCTTATGCTTGCGCTTTGGGATGGTATAAATAAAATCGAGGATGTCGTCCACGTAAGCAATGGCGGTTTCTACAAATCCAAAATATGCTTTATCATGCAGTATAAAACAAGATCAAATAGCTTGCTTTCAAGGGTAGGGAGGATGACTATTTTTGCCATGCAACATTTACTCTTTTATGCATTTTTTTTCTAAAATCTTCTAAAGGTATAGCTTGTTCACATTCTTGCTGAAAAGTTGTTTTTTCTATTACTCCCAATTCATACAGCATGGGTGTTATCAACGCCCTGTGTTTCTCTACATTAATTGTAACATGGGTAATTTCTCCCCTGGTATTTTTTTTTGTCGCTACCCCTGCAATGCGTGCCATTTCGTAAAGTTTGTTACTGGCAAGTTACAAAGCTTTATTTAAGCCATGAGCCAAACTATGGTGTTTATGAAATTAACATTGAGGTAAAATCAGTTCTCAAATAGTTAAAGGCCGTTGCTGTAAGTACAAAATTCAATCAAAATAAATACTACCCAGCATTCAACTGGCCTTCTATTCCCTTCAACTCATTGATGATTGTTTGTAAACGATTGTCTTCTCGTTTCAAATTTTTTCTGCCCAGGTAAAAATAGGCAAACAGCATCCAGGCCGCATAAATTCCTATAAAAATAACCACGTTTACAACCGGCCTTCCGGTAAATATTTCAATCATGTAAATGGCCATGGCCACATTCAACAGTACATAATAAACAGGCATGTTCCAGCGGTTCTGCTTTTTTCTCAGGTCATAATAGGCCTCCCATTGCTGCAGGTGAGCAGCCGGTTCCACGGTATCATCAATGCTTTTTATTTTTTTATAAGTGGCATACATAAAGCCTGCCTGCACAAGGCAAACAATACATATCAGTACCATGCCGCCGTAAGTGTACCAGTGTTTAAAATGGAGGTTGCCAAATATAGCAAGGCATGCAATAAATACCGCTGTAAGCGTCAATGCTATGGCACCATGTAATTGAGGTTTTTGTAATTTCATTTTAGTTGTTTTTGTATTGGTGATACTATTGATAATGTGCTGGCTAACATCGCCGCCTTTAGCCGGCTGCTGCCACATATTTTTTAATGAATCAAAGTCCTGCATGGCTGTTATAAATTTGAGTGAGTTGTTTTTTAATGCGGTGAATTTTTACCCGAAGGTTCACCTCTGTAATGCCGGTGATAGCAGCAATCTCATCATAAGGTTTATCTTCCAGCACCAGCGTAATAATAACACGTTCTGTTTCGGGTAGCTGGCTGATGCATTTGTACAACAGTTGTACTTCCTGTTCTTTTGTATTGCTATCATCCGGCAGCATGGCCAGCGAAGTGGTTTCAATATCCACCAGCGTGGCCGTCTTTTTTCGCAGGTGTGTAAGACAGGTGTTGACTGCAATGCGGTAAATCCAGGTGCTCCATTTGGCATCCGCCCTAAACTGTTGCATGTTGTTCCATACTGCAATAAAAGTTTCCTGCAATAAATCCTGCGCCAGCACTGCATCACCCGTATAGCCAAGACATAATTTTTTTATGCCTTCGCTATATTCATTGTACAGGTTAGTAAATTGTTCTTGCCGATTCATGCTGCTTAAAAAACTTGTTCGTTCAAATGATTGACAATAATTTCTCTTTCAGTACAATAATTTTTGGCCAGGCTTATGTACTACTATGATGCTTCATTGGCAGCCTGTCCGCCGCGGCGGATCGCACTCTTGTACTAGAAGCTTTACTGAACCAAGGCCGCTACCTTAAGCCTCTTATCGTTTCAGTAATATGGTTCAACAGCATCAATTCAAAAAAGAATCTATTTCGTTATAAAACCATTGTGGTTGATCGTACATTATAAAATGTTTACTATCCCCCACGTGTATGGTTGCCGAAGGTAAATTTTTAAACTGCTGCCCGATCAGCTCAAAACTTTTTTCTTTGGTAAAGTAAATACTACCCAGCACCAGCACCGGTGAAATAATGTGTGCAATATCTTTTCTAAGGTCTGTGGTAGCCAGTTCAATTAAAGTTACACCAAGTGTGCGTTTGTTGCTTCGGTATTGCCAGGTGGCTATTTGCCTTGCCCTTGCCGTATCTGTTACCTGCCATGCCAATGCTTTTGCAGCCATATCAATAAAGCCGGGGTCATCCTGCCTGTCAAAGCTCTTGATAACAGCAGCCTCATTTAAAGATGGATTTTTCTTCAACGAATCCGCATTGGCATTGGGGTCATTCAAAGCTGAATAAAAGGGCATTCCATCTACACAAATCAGCTTGCCAAAAAGCTCCGGTGCCGTACTGCTAATCCAAAGCCCCATAAAAGAACCAAGGCTATGGCCAATCACAATTGGTTTATTAAGGTGCTGTTGTTTCACATATTGTATCAGCTCATCCCGCACGGTTTTTAAACCCGGCGAATCAATGGCAGGCTCGCCTGCATAACCAGCCAGCGTAATGACATGGCATTGAAATTTATTCTTTAAATGATCCACCGTTTCTTTCCAAACGTCGCCACTACAGCTAAATCCCGGAATTAATATAACCGGCTGCCCTTTGCCTGTAACGGTTACTGAAAATGATTTGTGTTGTTGTGCATTGCTTTCAATTAATACCAAACTCAATATTGCTATGATCAATAATTTTTTCATTGTTGTTTTATTTATTTTTTCTGGATACGTACTTGGCCTTTCCGTTGTTTACATACATTGGATGCATGGAGTGTAAAATTGTTACAGAGTGGCCCAACATTTTTTATAAATAAAAAAGTCGGACACAAAAAAATGGCCGGCAAAAGTGAATGAATCACCTGCACCGGCCACCTATTCTAGCAAATAAACTTACAGACTAATGTTCACCCCAACATTGGCATATAAACTCAAATTTTCCGGAACCCCGGAATACCCCTGATAGGTTTGCCATGCATTCTTTTGATACTCGGCACCGATATTACAGGTAAGTCTTGTTCGGTAACTTATAAAGTAATTAAGTGCTCCATACAAACTTGATCTTCCAAAAAATCCGTGCGATGATTCTGCTTCAAAATAGCCGTATTCTGATTGGAAATTGAAGTTGATTGTTGTTCTTGTATTTGGATAGATGGCATGTTCATAAAACAAATTAATGCTCGCAAGCTTGCTGACGCCATTGTCTTTGGTTTCGGAAATTAGACCGTTACCATCAGCAGCGTAAATGGAAGCATCTGATGAGACATAGTTGAATTTTAAAAAGCTCCCATAATTATTTTGATGCACCAGGTTTTTAGCAGAATATTTACTGATACCAGAAGTTAGTTCTAATGATTTGTTTGTAAACCTGTTTTTGAAACGATTGGTCGGATTGTATTGTGTTTGATCATTATCCGACCCTGTCATTGAAGGAGTAAACCGAATATACTTTTCCATGCCCGAAAGTCTGGGGGCATTAAATGCATAAAATAAAATATCATTCAGGCTGCTGAAATAATTGATATCTGTTTTATTGATCAGACCCTGCTGTTGCAGATAATCGTCAACTGTGGTAAGCGTAAACTGTGTTCTTTTCCTGGTATCCAGCACTCGGGTATTATTTCCTTTGGTAATGGCTTGTCCCAATCCGGTTAGTTCTTCTGCAGAAAGGGGTCTTGACAGACTTTTGGAAGCCGTCAGTGCTTGATTAAGCCACAATGCATTTTGCATATCGGTAATATTTTCAAGCCTGCCTTTTCCAATGCCGGTATTAATTTCTATGGAGTACTGGTTCTGTGTGTAGTTGCCTGGATTATTTATCCCGGTATTTTTTCTTTTGTTGTAATTCTCATTACCCCCAGCACCGAACTCCACAAAGTTGTTTCCCGAAAACCATTTATTTAATATGCTGAATGAAGGGCTAATCGAAAAATTTCTATCTTTCGAAACATCATTTACTGAAGTTGATTTGCCCGAAATAAAAGACGAGTATAAAGCGCCGGAAGTGGTCAACTGTATTTTATCGGTACTTTTAAACGCGTAATATGATGCGCCAATTCCCCCGGAAGAAGCACTGTTTTTTTGAGTGCCAGAAGGGTAGTTGAACTTGCGGTAATCACTGCCACCACTTACATTCAAACCAATTGCCTGGTAATGATCAATTCTGTATTTAAAGTTTTTTAGTAAAGAATCCTGCTGGCTAAAGGCAGAAAAGAAAGCGATAGATAGCACAAGGGTAAGTAGTGTTTTGCTCATATGGGTTTAGTTTTGTTTGGTCGAAAATAACGGGCTTATTCAGAATGTGCTGTTAAAGTATTGGATAATGCTGTTAATACTTTTAGAAGATTAATACAATGATCGGCCTTGGTTCATATTATGAACGAAGTCTGTTGACTTCATACCGCCAGTCAATAAACCTGGTCCATATACCTAAAAAAATTGCCGGCAAAATGCTATTAACATCTGCCGGCAATTGATTAAAATAGTAACCTGTGTAAGTACTAAAAGTATTTTGTCACCCCAGGTATTGCAATGGGGTAATGTCCGTCTGCATCAGGAACCAATGGGGGTAATGCATCCCATGCATATTCCTTAGGATGCAGGTCCAGCCCACAATTGATGGCTTTATCCCACTCAATGATTTGTCCGCTGTAAGTAGCCATACGTCCCAGTATGGAAGTCATTGTACTCTTGGCGCCATTTTCTGCATCAGCAAATTTGTACTCGCCTTTTGCAATGGCAGCAAACAATTCATCATGCTCCGTTTGGTAAGCGTTTTCTTCTTTTGTTTTATCAAACTGGTACAACACTTTTCCCTTATGATCGATGATGTTGGCATCGCCGGCATGTATCTTTCCTTTAGTGCCAATCAGTAACTCATCTACCCTGCTCATAGTACCGGGTATGTGCCTGCATTGGCTGTTTAATATGCTGCCATCGGCATAAGTAAATTCTACAAAGTGATGATCAAAAATTTCACCATGGTCTTTACCCTTGCGTACCTGGCGTCCGCCCATACCTTGCGCTTTCACAGGATAGCCGCCTTTAAACCAGTTGATCACGTCAATATTATGGATGTGCTGTTCGTTAATATGATCGCCGCAAAGCCAGTTGAAATAATACCAGTTACGCATCTGGTATTCCATCTCTGTCTGATTGTATTTGCGTGGTCGAACCCATACGCCATCATTGTTCCACCAGGCTTGTGCAGAAGTGATGTCACCAATCATATCCTTGCGCTTATACAATTCGCGGTAGCTGTTTTGATAGTGCCTTTGCAAACCTACCACCACGTTTAATTTTTTCTCTTTTGCAATGGCCGCTGCCGCCAATACACGCTGTATACCTGCAGGATCAGTCGCTACAGGCTTCTCCATAAAAATATGTTTGCCCTGTTTAACCGCTTCTTCAAAATGTATGGGGCGAAATCCGGGAGGCGTTGCCAGTATCACCACATCTGCCAAAGCAATGGCATGTTTGTAGGCATCAAAGCCGGTAAATTTATTTTCTTCCGGTACATCTACCTTGCCTTTTAAACTACCGCGACCATTGGTCGATTCAGCGATGTCTTCACTGGTAAGCTGTTTGTAACAGGTATCCAAATTGTCGCGAAAGGCATCGGCCATTGCAACCAGCTTTACATTTTGTTTGCTCAGCAAAGCTTGCGTAGCTGCACCAGTACCACGGCCGCCACAACCAACCATGGCAATTTTAATAACACCGTCCGCACCGGAAAAATAGTTGGCATGAGATAAAAGGGGAGCTGCCATCAGGCCGCCAGCCAGTAAGGTTCCCTGCCGTAAAAAATCCCTGCGGCCGGGGTTTGTAAGTTTAGAAGCATCGTTGTTCATAATTGATCTGGTTTATTGTTTTTAAGAATTAATTCAATTGTCAAACTGTTTTAATAGTTATGGAACCAGCAGTTGTTTTTCATGGCAACCGCACTGGCGTCGCACCGTTCAACTTTATTTTTTCATGGCGTCGCTGGCTTCCTGGCTAAACACCCAACCCAAAAAGTTAACCTTCAGCAAATAACACCGTTGTAAATTCCGGCTATCTATTTTTATTCACTCTAACTACCTGTATCACTGATCAAGCTCTCTCTAAAAGCGCAGCCATTCAAGCAACGGTTTTCAAATTTAAATTCTCCGGTTATTAAGAGTACGCTGCAAATTGAAAAAAATCAGCCATCAGCCATCCAACATCATCTTTACCGTCCTGTGTATGTTTTATAAAACTCAAGTGCCTTCGCTGGTGTCGGCTGTTCCAGCGGACAAACAATGCGGAACCCAATCGCCGATGCATCGGTAAGCCACCATTTGCTTTTAGGAATCTGCGGATCACGCTTGTTCCACAATGCATCTGATTTATAGCGGGTAGCACTTCTTAACTGACCGGCCTCGTCTGCAAATCCTCCTCCCTTTAATACTTTAGGATATTTGGATGTGTTAGGCTCTGCAATGGGATCTGTTGTATTGTCTGCCAAATGCTCCATGCGTTTGGCATCATAATGATCCAGTGTCCATTCGCACACATTGCCCAGCATATCATACAATCCCCATGCATTGGGTAGCTTCATCCCAACTTTCTGAAATTTTCCATTGCTGTTTTTCTCATACCACGCATAATTGTCCAGTTGTTTTTCATCGTTACCAAAATAATAGCTCGTGGTGCTGCCGGCCCTGCAGGCATATTCCCATTCGGCTTCTGTAGGCAGCCGGTAAAAAACGCCGGTTTTTGTATACAGCCATTTACAATACATCAACGCTGCAAATTGCGACATGCTGTTTACAGGATAACCTCCCTCTTTCCCCATGCCCCAGCTAAGATCAATGTATTGCGGACTGGGCCTTGTAACGGCGTCTACCGCAGAATTTTCACTGGTAGTTTCGTCTTTATAAAAAACATCAAACTCATCCCTGGTAACTTCATAAGCGCCCATCCAGAATGCACTTACACCAACCTTGTGCTGCGGTCCTTCATCCGCCAGGCGTTCCTTTTCTGTTGCAGGACTGCCCATTAAAAAATTTCCCGCTTCTATCGGCACCATCTTACATTGCAGGGTTGATCCGGGTATACTGAATTTGTAGGTAACAAATAATTTGACTGAGTCCTGTGCTGCGGCCAACTGGCAGGTAACGGATGTTATTAAGAGGATAAGTAATTTCTTCACAATCGTACTAAAAAATTTTAGGCGGAAAGTTACGCAATAAAGAGGAACAAATGGAATGAGTTCATTTATAATTGTTGTAAGGGTTGCCAACCTTTTAAAGATATGTTTCTACTTAGCTTTAGTCGTCGTAAGGTTGGCAACCCTAAAGTATTTTGCGCCATAAAACTTACGCTATTTATAATTTGAATTGAAATTTTTGGTTGAATAAAAATGCAGATTACCTTTTTTATTTTCGCCAATCAGCATGGCGGCACCAAATTGCGTAATTAATTTTTTCGCTTTTTTTATGGAAAGAATGCTGCATGCCGTGGCCAGCCAGTCGGCACTGGTGCAGTCATTCGCAATCACCGTCACGTTTCGCTGAAAGGTTACACCATAACCTGAACGGGGATCAATGATGTGCGAATATCTTTTTCCATCGTGTTCAATAAACTGGTAAATATCGCCTGAAGTAGTAACAGCTTTATATTGTAACTGTAATTTGCGGGGCAACAGTTCATCTGCATTTTCAGGAATGTTGATGCCAACCGTCCAACCATCAGTGCCAGGTGGTGCGCCACTTACAGCAATATCACCACTTACATTTACCAGCACCTGTTGTATATGTTGCGTGGCTAAATAATCCATTACTTTTTGCGCAATATAACCTTGTGCAATACCACCCAAATCCAGGTGCATACCGGCTTGGGTTAAAGTTACCTGTTGATGGAGCGTATCAAAAATAATTTTATTAAAGCCAACCAGTTGCTTCGTTTTCATCACTGATTCGCTGCCAGGAAACTGCTTTTCTTTTCTTGCTTTTCGCCACAACCTGGATAATGGTCCTATTGTGATATCAAATGCACCACCGCTTTGATCAAACGCCATTTTTGATTGCCGTAAAATATCCCACAATGCCGGCGAAACTTTTACAGGCAAAGGATTGGCCACGGCCGAAGCACTTAATTTTGATAGTTCACTGCTATCAATATAATCACTAAAAATGGCAACAAAGCTATCTGTAAGAGCAAAACTTTGCTTTGCAATACGGCTGGCTTCTGCACTATCGTTATAGTAAAAAATAATTGAAAATGGAGAACCCATTTTAGATTCGGTAAAGGCGAATCGTTTTTGTTGTGCAATAGTTTGCAATGAGTTGCACAATAAAAGGGTGGCTAAAAATATCCTTAAAAACAATATTTAATATTTTGTAAATGAATGTTGGTAAATTTAAGGCACAAAAAAATAAAACAATGCAAAGAAGAAAATTTATGCAGCAATCATTATTGGCAGGAGGCGCCTTGTTAACTACCTCTGTCAACGCACTTGCCGACAATAGTAATGTACCTGCAACCAACAGCGACAAACCTTTTAATCTGAATTACGGTATTCATGATGGTATGTTTGAAAGCCATGCCGGGGGCAATTTTTTAGATCAGATAAAATTTGCTTACGATGCAGGATTCAGATCCATAGAAGACAATGGCATGAGTGGCCGTTCTGAAGAAGAACAAAAAAAGATTGGTGATCTGCTCGCCAAACTTGGTATGGGCATGGGGGTATTTGTACAACCAGGTCTTGGTAATGATAGCAATATGCTGGCATCGGGTAAAGCAGACCAGGTGGAAAAATTTGTTGCGTCCTGTAAAAAAGCGGTTGAGATTGCAAAGCGCATCAATAGCAAACTGGTAACCGTTGTACCCGGCGATTTTGTACGCGATCTGCCAATCGGTGTACAGACTGGAAATGTAATTGAGGCTGTAAAAAAGGGCACGGCCATTTTAGAACCTGCTGGTATTATAATGGTGCTTGAACCATTGAGTGATAATCCGAATTTATTTCTGCGTACACCAGACCAGGCGTATGCTATTTGTAAAGCAGTGGGTAGCCCCAGTTGTAAGATATTGTACGACATGTATCATGTACAACGCAACCAGGGACACATTATTCCTACGATGGATTTGGTGTATGATGAAATAGGTTATTTCCAGATTGGCGACAACCCTCACCGCAATGAACCAGGTACCGGCGAGATGAACTATAAAAATATTTTTAAACACATTTATGGTAAGGGCTATAAAGGTATTTTGGGCATGGAACATGGTACTGCTGGCAAAGGAAAAGAAGGTGAACTGGCGTTGATAAAGGCCTATCGCGAAGCGGATGGTTTTATGTAAGCAACATAACGATACTTGCAATAAATTTTTTAACGCATTCCACGAATCAATACAAACTTTGTATTTGATTTCGTGGAATTTGTGTTTTATAAGCCGTTTAGTTTGCATTTAATATTTCTCCCTTATACCTTCTACATATTTTTCTACCGCACGCCTTACCATGGTAGCACTTCCCTGGAAATTGTTAACCAATACAGAGAAGATAATTTGCTTCCCTTTTTTTGTGTATAGAAAGCCACTTAATGCAATTACGTTGCTGAGGCTGCCGGTTTTTGCATAGATGTAGCCGGAGTCTTTTATATAATATCTTTTTAAAGTTCCGGTACTGCCCGTAGGTAAAATAGTTTTCAACCGCTTCATCCCAAATTCAGTTTGCAATTTATTAAGTATGTACACCATCGCCTGCGGACTGAATAAATTATACCGGCTTAACCCGCTGCCATCTACCCACTGCGGTTGTTGGGGAATGTCTTTTAAATCTGTTTTCAGTAACGTGTCAATCATTGCTTCGTCGTTCATGTAACCGAGGTGTTCATTGCCGGCCATTAATAAAGTTTGCTCCGCAAAAAAATTATCACTGTTGTGCATCATCGGTGTAAACACGGAGTCTGCCGGTTGTGAATGAATCAATCGTAATCTATTATCATTGTTGGCAATGGAATCAGTCGCAAGATTACCTTTCAAATTAATATCAATTTGCAATGTGTCTGACAAAAAATGTGTCGCCTCATTATAATTAGTTTCAAGAGGGATTTCATAAATATTTTTTGTTGGGTGTAAAGAGACTATTGATGAAAAAATTTCATTACTATCCCATTTACGTGAGAAAGAATATTCAACATTATCTCCATATTTTTCAAATCCTTTTTGTAGTTCCAGAGGAATATTTTTTGGAATGATGCTAAGTTTTCCGTTGGCTAAAGATATCCTTGCCAAATTACCATATATGGGAAACTCACTCCGTTGTACCATGTAGGTATTATTGTAATCATCCCACGCCCAGCCTGTACCAAGTGACTCTGAATAGTATTGCGTGCAGTAGATTATGTTGGTGCTCTTTTTTAAAAAATCAAACACTGGTTGTCGCTTAAAATCCGGGTGTAAAAAACTGGGGTCTCCTGTTGGGTAGATGACTAAGCCGCTGTCTGTTTGCTGGTAACGCAAACCAATTAAGCTATCGCCGAGGTATTTTAAACCTGCATACAGGCTGAACAATTTAACATTGCTGGCAGGTACAAAATTTTTTGTCGCATCATGGTTGTACCAATATTTATTGGTGGCCGGTTCGTAAATACTGATGCCTGTATAACCAGAGCCAACAATGGTATCGTTGAATAAAATTGTTGTAGCCTGTTTATTGATTTGTTTGGTAACAGAACAGGAAAATAAAAAAAGCGTTATACCTGCAAGGCACGTCAAATAGGAAACCTGTTTGCAAAAAGTGCTTACCCTTCCGCCCGTGGGCTGAAGATCCACATAGGTATGCGGATGAAAGGTTTGTGACACAACGATGCTGCCATGAAAATTGATGCTGGTATTGTTTTTAATCTGATCCATCTTCAGTGCATTTATCATCAACAATTTTGTACAGTGCGTTTATTAACCTCTTTCCTGTGTTCTTAACCAGCGTTCCGGAATTTCATTTCGGCTGGCACTTACATAATCATTGTAACTGCAGGCGATGATATTTTTATCAGGCAGCTGCATCCACCAGCGGCCGGTTTTCCTGCTCTGCAAAAAGCGGGTATCCACTTCTGCAAAAACAGTGTGGTACTCATTGAAGCTGGCAGCATCTTCCAGCAAGGCTTCCTGCTTGCTGCGGCTTTTGCCATCAATAAAATACCATAACATTTGGGCAATTTGCTTGGCAGTTAAGTCATGTATATCTGACCTGGGTTGGTAGCCATAGATGCCGAAGCTGGTTATGCCGGAGCTCATGCCTGCATAACGGGTAAGCATACACGCTTCTTCGCCACTAAACCCATTGGGACTGCATTCGTTGGCGGGCGCATCGCTGTTTTTAATGGCATTGATGTCGAAGCTGAGCAGGTTGGTATTGCGGATCACGGGTTCCATTTCTTCCATGCTGTCTTTTACTTTACCCACCCGGTAACAATCAAAACGCAGCTTGTCCATTGTTTCCAGCATGTGCGGATGCACCAGGTAACTTTGAAAACCAATGTGATTATAATGCTTTACCAGGTTGGGTTCACCGGTGAGCATTTCGAGTAAAAAATTTTCACTTCTTAAAGCGCTTTCGCCGCGTAAATCAATGGTAGCGTCGATGCAGGTGGCTTCTGTTATTTTTTGCAGTTTGCGGTAGGCAAAATATTGCGCCAGCGTAACATCGTGCGATCCGCCAAGTAGTACAACTGTTTTATTAAGCCCCAATAATTCGGCCAGCACGGTGGTTATAGCAGCGTAACTATCGCCGAGACTGGCACCGGTTTTAATATTGCCCACATCCGCAATCACCACATCTTTATGCCAGTAATGCAATTGGAAAAGTTGTTTGCGGATGGCGTCCGGCGCATCGTTGCAGGCGTCAAAAACACCGCTACCCCTGGATTCGCCCACACCTACCAATACAATATCAGCCGTTTCCAGGTTGGGTATTTCGCCTTCGTTAATCAGTATATGTTTTGCCAGCTGGCCATCGTTATATCCCTTATCATCATTTAAACTATAGATATTAACTGGTAACAAAAAATCGTGCAGGTCGTACATCCGTTTATAAATTTGTCGCAAACTTATTAAATTAGTTATAAGTTATGGGTTATAAGTTATGAATTGCCTGGATTGCCCCGGCCTAAGTTGCCCCGCACTGAATTGCCCCGTCCTTCAGGACAGGGGAGTAGGAAAGGATAAGGTCCAATATTTCCTTATTTTTGCGGCATGGATAATTTATTATTGAAAATTGATCAATACAAAACTGAGATCAGCAATTTTATAGCATCTGACGGAGAAACAGCGGAAACCTTTCGTATAAAATACTTAGGTACAAAAGGCCTGGTTAAAGAATTAATGGGTGAAATGAAAAATGTGGCGCCGGAAAACAGGAAATCTTTTGGGCAGGTGATGAATGATTTTAAAGTGGTTGCAGAAGCGAAATATGAAGCACTGAAAGCTGTTGGCAGCAGCAACGGAAAAGTTGCGGCTGATGAACTTGATCTGTCTTTGCCGGCAGATCCGTTACCGCTGGGCAGCCGCCATCCCATTAGCCTGGTACGCAACCGCATGGTAGCTATTTTTCAACGCCTTGGTTTTGCTGTGGCAGAAGGGCCGGAAATTGAAGATGACTGGCATAATTTCACTGCCCTCAACCTGCCCGAAAATCACCCGGCCCGTGATATGCAGGATACTTTTTATATCAATCAAAACCCGGATTGGTTGCTGCGTACACATACCTCGAGCGTACAGGTAAGAGAGATGGAAAAAGGCAAATTGCCGATCCGGATTATTTGCCCGGGTCGTGTATATCGCAACGAAACCATCAGTGCCCGGGCGCACTGCTTTTTTCACCAGGTAGAAGGTTTATACATTGCAGAAAATGTATCGTTTGCCGATTTGAAACAAACCCTGTATTTTTTCGTGCAGGAAATGTTTGGCAAAGATGTGAAGATCCGTTTCCGGCCCAGTTATTTTCCTTTTACAGAACCCAGTGCTGAAATGGATATCAGTTGCTTGATTTGCGGAGGCCCCGGTTGCAGTGTTTGCAAGCATACCGGGTGGGTTGAAATTTTAGGCTGTGGTATGGTGCATCCAAATTTGCTGGATAACTGTGGCATTGATTCTAATAAATATACCGGCTTCGCTTTTGGTATGGGGGTTGAAAGAATCACCATGCTGAAATACCAGATAAAAGACCTGCGGTTGTTTAGCGAAAATGATGTGCGGTTTTTAAAACAGTTTACCAGTGCGGTATAACAATACCCTTTTTTTACCGGCAATAGTTTTTCGCGGCCACATCCCCGCCTGACCGCCATTAGTGGGGCAGGATTGTGGCCTGTTCGTCGCGGAGATCAATTGCTTGCATTGATTACACTTTTGCTGCAAAAAAATGAAGTATCACATCCAACCATTTTAAAGGAATTAACTGCCCGATTTTATTTTTCAAATAATGCTAAATACTGCCGCCTAAAAACGGCAGTATTTTTTTGATAGAGTCAGTTGTTTATATTTTAAAACAAGTCAGGGATACAAAGTTTTCTTATTCCTACTTTTTATAAATTATATCGATTTGTAGAATTAGTTCCTCAAACACATTTTATTTATTTCTTTTTTACTGCACCCGGCTAACTGGTATTTTTTGTGGCATCTAAATTGCCTTTCTCAAAAAAACAATTAAACTATTGTATGAGAAATATACAAAAATATGCAGCTGTTTTTCTTTTGCTGGTGGTGTTCTGTTCCTGTTCAGCATCAAAAGAAGCAAGGAGTATGAAACAAAAAATTAATGGTACCTGGATGCTGGAAACTATCACTACAGAAGGTATTGAAGGAAAAGTGAAAGCCACGATTTTTAATGAAGCATCTTTTAATTGCTTCGTGGGCAGTTCATGGAATTTTGTTTCCAATAATGGTACGGGTAGTTACAATATCAATTCCAGCGGATCAGAATGTAGTGCTATACAACGTTTAATAAAATGGTCGATCTATGAGCCCAAAGACGCTGCAAAACAATTTCAATTTAAAAGGCTGGATGATAAAAGAAATGCCATGGATAATGGAGATGGATTCCGGCTGGATGTTTCGGGCTTGACAGATAACAGCATGCAGCTGAAATCGCACATAACTTTTGAAGGAAAGCCTGCTGTTTACGTATACAATTTTATAAAAAAGTAATTAAAAATCAACTACTATGTATAAGTTAAAAGGATATTTTTTACTGTGTTTAACGGCGGCCATTTTTACCTTGCCTGCCTGTAAAACCACCCGCAAAATGACTAACAAACAAAAAGGAGCTACTGTTGGCGCTGCAAGTGGTGCTGCTGTTGGCGGGATAATTGGTAACAACGTTGGCAAAAAGAGCAATACGGTATTGGGCGCTATCATTGGCGCTGTAGTAGGTGGTGTAGCCGGTGGGTTGATTGGCGATAAAATGGATAAACAAGCAGATGCAATTAAAAATGAAGTGCCAGGCGCACAGGTAACAAGGGTGGAAGAAGGTATCAATGTAACTTTTGATGAAAAGAATCCGGATGGTTCGGCTGCGGGTGTTTTTTTCGCTACCAATCAATACAATATAACAGACAACTCAAAACTAGCCCTTGGCAAACTGGTGAAGATATTTAATCAATATCCTGAAACAAATATTTTAATTGAAGGACATACCGATAATGTAGGTACAGCTCCTTATAATTTATCCCTGTCGCAAAGAAGAGCTGACGCCGTGGGTGACTATTTAAAGGCACAGGGGATTTCGGCAAATCGCTTAACTATTAAGTGGTACGGCGAAACGCAACCCAAAGCAGATAACAGCACGGACGCTGGAAGAGCAAGTAACCGCAGGGTAGAATTTGCAGTTACTGCGAATGATAAAATGAAAGCCGAAGCAAAACAACAGGCAGCACAAAAAAATTAACAACGTAGGATCAGGCCGCGGCCTGATCCGTAATTATAATCTGATCTAAAATTTATATAATTATCTAAAATAATTTTTCATCTTGGTATTTGGTTTTGGTTTACTGCTATGTGGCCTGCGATCGTAAAAAAATCGACATGGTTGCATAGCAGTTTTTTTTTTGATACAGCAGGGCATCATCGTTACAGCCAACAGGTCTATTACTTTTGATAGATTGGGATTATCTTCGTGGCCAATCTACTATCATCAATATGATTCTTGTTACAGGCGGCAGCGGTTTATTGGGTAAGGAAGTAATTACGCAGTTGCTTGCGCAGGGCAAAAGGGTAACGGCTATTTATAATAAAACCGCTTTGCCTTCTTTTAATTCTACTTTGTTAACACAGGTGCCTTGTAATATTTTAGATGTAGTTGGCCTGGAAGAATTGATGCAGCAAGGCATTAAGCAGGTATATCACTGTGCCGCCATCGTTACATTTAACCCCGCTCGTAAAAAAGAATTGTTTAAAATAAATATTGAAGGCACGGCCAATATTGTTAATGCCGCATTGAATGCAGGCATTGATAAAATGGTGTATGTAAGTTCTGTATCAGCCCTGGGCAGAAGAGCCGGCGACGAAATCATCAATGAAACTATGCCGTGGACCGAAGAAAACAGCACCAGTAATTATGGCGAAAGTAAATACCTGGCGGAGCTGGAAGTATGGCGTGGTATAGGCGAAGGACTGGATGCAGTTATAGTTAACCCCACGATTATTTTGGGTGATGGCGATTGGGAAGCGGGCAGCTCCCAAATTTTTAAAAGCGCTTACGATGAATTTCCCTGGTATACGGATGGCATCAACGGGTTTGTGGATGTTCGGGATGTGGCTGCCATCATGCTGCAATTAATGGAGAGTAATATAACAGCAGAAAGATTTATTATAAGTGCGTCCAATAAAACCTACCAGGAAATTTTTAATTTAATAGCGAATGCTTTTCATAAAAAAAAGCCCCATAAAAAAGTAACGCCACTCATTGCAAAAATGGTTTGGCGCATGGAGGCGCTTAAAAGCCGTTTTACCGGTAAAGATCCTTTACTAACAAAAGAAACGGCGGCTTCCGCCTTGTCGCAAGAGCGATATGATAACAGTAAGTTAAAAACTTTTTTACCTCATTTTAATTACCGGAGCATCGAATCAACTATCAGTGACACCTGCGCTGCATTGCAACAAAAGCTTAACAACCGTTGATGTATTTTCGGTGGCAATTTTGTTTGTAAAATACCGTTCTATTATTTAATAAATGGTGTTGGATTTAATTCTTTTTGTATGAAAAAAATCATCTTTTTATTGTGCGTTTTTTTTGTTACCAGCCAAACCCATGCACAGTTTGAGCAGTACATAATTAGCGGTAGGGTAATTGACGGCACTACCAAATTACCCCTGCAGGGTGCCAGCGTATTTGCTCAAAATACTACCATCGGCACCGCAACTGATCAACAAGGTAATTTTAATTTGCGCCTGTTGAATGGCGGGTACGATTTGATCATCACTTTTACCGGCTATCAAACAGCCAACCGGCGCATTACTACCGCCGATGCATTGGATAAAAATATAGTGATAGAAATTGCGCCCAAAGAAAAAGCATTGGAAGATGTAGTGATTAAATCAAGCAATGAAGTAAAAGATGGGCTGGCAAAATACGGTAGTTTTTTTGAAGAAAATTTTATTGGTAAAACAGCCAACAGCAGCCAATGTGTTATAAAAAATAAGGAGGCGCTTCATTTTTATTATTATAAAAAGAAAAACCGTTTAAAGGTATTGGCTACCGAGCCCTTGGAGATTGAAAATACAGCCCTAGGCTATTCTATAAAGTATACGCTGGATTCGTTTACCCACGAGTACGCATCACAGTTAAACACCTATTCCGGATATCCGTTGTTTAAAGACTTGCAGCCCGCAGATGAGGCGCAAAAAACTACCTGGTACAATAACCGTTTAAAAGCTTACCAGGGATCTATGTTACATTTTATGCGCAGTGTACACGATAAAAAAATTAAGGAAGAAGGATTCGAAATTCAGTTGGTAGCCAAAGCAAATGAAGTAGAAACAGCCATACCGGTACAAGACTTTTACGGTGCGCTCAACTATGCAAAAAACGACAGTTCTCAGGTAGTGGAAATATTGCCCAATCAACCCAATCTTGCGGTGTTATACAACAAGCAGGCGCCGGATCCGCTTTACATTTCCTCCACGGGTGATGTGCCCAGAAAATTTCAACTTTCAATTGTAACCTTTGCGCCCGATCAGTCGCTTGGCATTGAACAGAACGGTTACTTTTTTGATCAGAATGACATTGTAATTAATGGATACTGGACATGGCAAAAAGTAGCGGACGTGCTACCCTACGATTTCAGACCGCAGTAAATTTTATCGGAGCGGCTTTTAACTTATTACAGGGTCGGTTAAAAAAAATTGCCTTTCATCAGGCATGGGAGTCTTTAATTAATCTCAGTACATCATGCACTAATGATTCGCAAAACTTATAACCTATAACTTATAACCTATAACCTATAACTCATAACTCTTCTCACTTTCCCATCACTTTATCCCACAACTGAGGAATCCTTTTGATCCATACCAATTCTCTTCTTGCCAGGCCAGCATCCTGTGCAGGAGTGCCCCAGTAAGTTTTGTTGCCCTCAAGGCTATGCGTTACACCGGATGTACCAAGCAGTACCGCGTTGGCGCCAATGGTCAATGTTTTATTAACTACCACCTGTCCCCATAACGTAACACCATCTTCAATGATTACACAACCCGCTACAACTACCTGTGCGGCAATCAAACAATTTTTTCCAATCACTGTATCATGACCAATATGTACCAGGTTATCAAACTTGGTTCCTTTGCCTATTTTTGTAACTGCACTCACCCCGCGGTCGATGGTGCAGCCTGCTCCAATCTCTACATTATCTTCTAATAAAACGATGCCGCAACTGCTCATTTTTTTATACCACACTTCCCGGTTTTTTTTGGTGTTAAAATAGAAAGCATCGCTGCCAATTACGGTGCCGGAATGTATCTCTACTTCGTCACCCAAAATGCAATTATCATAAATACTTACGTTGGGATGAATGATGCAATTTTTACCAATGCGTACATTGTTTCCAACAAAACAATTTGGCATTATCACTGTACCTTCGCCAATGATTGCGCTGTCGCTGATGGCTTTTAAAGATGCTTTGAAAGGAGCAAAATGTTGTACAATTTTACTGTACGCTTCAAATGGATCCTGCACAACCAGTAATGCTTTTCCATCAGGTACCGTTGCCGTTTTATTGATGATGATAAAACTTGCGGTGCTGTTAATGCACTTGTCATAATATTTTGGATGATCTACAAAAACAAGATCACCTTCAGCAACATTGTGTATCTCGTTGATGCCGGTAGCGGCACCGTTTACATTACCAATTAATTCTGCACCGATAAAGGAGGCGATCCATTGTACAGAAACAGGAGAAGGGAATTGCATGCAATAAAAATTTTGGCAAAGGTAGGCTGCTTTGTTTTATAAGTACAGCACCAAAATATTTGAATTGAAGACCTTAAAAAGCAGGCAACAGTCAAAATTTTTCTAAATTTTTTTTCATCAAAAAAAGGAGCGTAAGCTGCAGTAGTATAACAAAATCAACATCGAAATACAGAAGACATAATCAATCACTGTACACAACGATATAAAAATCAAATCGCTGAAACACCTGTAAAATCAATGCTTTCAGCGGTACACTATTTTTTTTGTGAAGTAGCAAACTACAATTGAAAGCATACATATCGTCGTAATGATTTGCTAAGATGCAGTAAAAGAGGCAACCCTTATCCACAGCTCAAAATAAAATGTGCATAAAATTTATCAAAATAATTTTTCAGATAGAATAAATTCTTTTTAATATTGTGTAAGGAAATTTATTTCCTGGTACTTACTAACCCATTAATATAACAAAGCCTGGCTATTAAATGTCGGGCTTTATTATTTTTACAACACATTCAACCGGCTTTATTTTACTGCTCATTGTTCAATTTTATTCATCTATAATTTTCTTTCTGTTGGAATATTACTGCATCGTTTACAAACCATTTAATGTGTTATCGCAATTTACATCGGGCGATGGAAAGCAAACACTCGGCGATTTTTTTGATGTGCCCACTGATGTATATTCTGCCGGAAGACTGGATTACGACAGCGAAGGTTTGCTGGTGCTTACCAACGATAAAAAACTTAACCATCAATTGCTTAATCCAACCTTTGCACACGAGCGTGAATATTGGGTGCAGGTAGATGGTGCAATAACAAATGAAGCCATCCATGATTTACAAAATGGTGTTGACATCACCGTAGATGGAAAAATATACCGTACAAAAAAATGCAAGGCAACATCGTTTACAATTGCACCTGTTGTGCCGGATAGAAATCCACCCATCCGGTTTAGAAAAAATATACCAACCAGCTGGATAAAACTGATTCTTACAGAAGGGAAAAACAGGCAGGTAAGAAAGATGACGGCGGCGGTAGGATTTCCTACTTTACGATTGATCCGGCACCGCATTGGAAAGTGCACCATTGACGCCTTGCAGCCTGGAGAAATGCGCATACTTACATCCGGGGAGGCATACCATTTTCTCTTTCCCGGTAAAAATGATTCGCTTAAAGTAAACAAATGAGTTAATTCCTATAACTTGTAGCCTCTTGTATATAACCTTGCAACTTAAAAAATAATAACAGCGCTATGCTTAAATCAATGACTGGCTTTGGCCGGGCAGAACAAACAGTAAATGATAAAACGTTTTTGGTAGAAATAAAGTCATTGAATGGCAAACAATTTGAAATGCAATTGCGGTTGCCACCATTGCTTCGTCCTTATGAATTTGAGATACGCAATATTTTGCAGGAACAATTGGTAAGGGGCACCATCGATTGCGTAATTACCATCAAACAAAATGGTACCTCCAAGCCGGTCAACATCAACACTGATTTAATCAAGGCTTATTACCGCCAAATTGAAGAGCTTGCTGGCGAACTGAGTATTGATACCAATTCAGTTTTAAGTGCGCTGTTGCGCCTGCCCGAGGTTGTAACGCCCACCAACGACATGCTGAATGATACCGATTTTGAAGACTTTAAAAAAGTGTTGCTGACAGCGCTTACAGAATTAAACAAACACCGGGAAGAAGAAGGTGCAAGTTTGGAGAAAGATTTAATTAAACGCATCACCAACATCAATGCGCAGGAAGAAGCCATTGTACAACTGGAACCCAACCGCATGAAACGCATCAGGGAAGAAATTGTACAGCTGCTGGAAGAGCATGTAGGTAAAGAAAATTATGATGGTAACCGGCTGGAACAGGAACTGATTTATTACATCGAAAAAATTGATATCCACGAGGAGCAGGTTCGTTTAAAACAACATTGCGAATATTTCATAAGCCTGCTGGCAGATAAAGATGAAGCAAAGGGTAAAAAACTATCTTTTGTTATACAGGAAATTGGCCGTGAAATTAATACCACCGGCAGTAAGGCGTACGATGCAGGCATTCAGAAATGTGTGGTAACCATGAAAGATGAATTGGAAAAAGCAAAGGAACAGGTGCTGAATGTTTTGTAATAGTATTATATCCAGGGCGAGGAGTATTGGGTGCATTTAAAATTGCCGCAGCTATGAGTAGGTTGGTGGGACACCAACCACGGCTCAGCCTCGGCCGGTGTCCCCACCGGCCGAAACAGGGAGCGGCAATTTTAAATGCAACCGGGTATTCGGCTAATCGCTAAAGAGTTTTATTTTTGTATAAATTTTTTTTGTGAGCATGAAGGCATATTTACCCGTTAAAAATCATTATTTTTTATTTGCTGCCACTATTGTTTTAAGCATGTGGCTTGCTGCCTGCAAACGGATGGACGTGTTTGAAAAAAATGTTGTGCTGCCCAATAACCAATGGGCGTTTACATTAGAACCGGCTTTCGATTTTACTATCCAGGATACTACTGCATCCTATAATATCTACATCGTATTGCGTCACACGGATGCTTACCGGTACAATAACATTTGGTTGAAGGTAGGCACGCAATCGCCTGGAGATAAAATGCGTTTTCAGCAATTTGAACTGCAACTGGGTTCAGATGCCAAAGGCTGGGAAGGAACAGGGATGGACGACATATGGGAGGTAAGAAAATTAATTACCAGTTCACCGGTTAAGTTTAACCGGCCCGGAAATTACCGGTTTCAGGTAGGGCAAGTCATGAGGGAAAATCCGCTGCAGAATGTTATGAACGCAGGCATACGCATTGAGAAAGTGCAGTAGATTTTGTTCGGCAATAGTCGAGTTAGCGGCAGGCTCAAAGTGTGAAAATGATTTTCAAAATGTTGAGATAATAGAATGCTGCAATGCAAAAAACTAGGCGGCTAAAATGTGAAAGCTGCATTTGTACAACACGCTAATGACAAAACGGTTACAAATTATATTGACAATAGCAGCAATTATATCTTTTATACTTGCTTTCACTCTTGACATTACATCTGTTGGACAAGACAAAAATATCGTCTGGAAGAATATAGAAATTGTAAGAATTTTAGCTATTGTTGTAATAGTTGTTGTGGTTGGACTTTTGATTGGTTTATTTTTGTTTTATAAGCAGCCATATAAAAAGAGATTTTTGTTGACTATCCCAATAGCGTTCATTCTTTTTGCATTTGCCGACATTTAAAAAACTGTAACAAGCTACTATGGACTGGGCGAGGAATACAATTATTTTTCTGCAAAACAAGACATAAAAAATGGTAAAATACAAATACTTGAAACTGGTTTGACACTACCAGAACCAAATGTTGATTGGAATAAAAAGCAGGACGTCAAAAAGAAGCTTGAAAATCAATTTGGATATAAATCAGTATATATTGGATGCATTATTACCCATGGTATTAGTATCTATAATAAAGTTATGGAAGATTATCTGGAAAGTGTAAATGGCAAAAACTGGCGGACAAAACAACGACAAATACTCGACTCTATTATGAATTATGACAAGCCCAAACTGGAAGCGACAGCAGACAACGTAATGTCAACGAAAAAGCTTTCGTTGACCGTTTCAAAAGGCCTGTAGCTTGCCTGCATATCACCATCAAAGTCAATTTAATAACAGCATGATATTATAATGACATTTTCCTCTTTTAAAACAAAACGTTTACGGTTCATTTTTGCAGTGTATTGGGTATTGCTGATCTACATTGTATCGGCCCTGATGTACTGGTTTATTGCTCTTAACAGGCAAAACCACCAGATGATACAATTTGAAACGGGGCAGCTAAAGAAAGATAGTCCTGGGTATTATGATGCGGTGCAGGAATTAAACGCCGCGGAAAAAAGAAAAACCATTCAATACATTGGTGAAGGAAGTATTTTTTTATTGCTGATACTGGCCAGTGCGGTTTTTATTTACCGTGCGGTACGGCAGCAACTGATATCTACCCAACAGCAGCAAAATTTTATGATGGCCATTACGCATGAATTAAAAACACCCATTGCTGTAACCAAGTTGAATTTAGAAACCCTGCAACGACGCAAGCTCGACGACACACAACGGCTAAAGCTTTTGCAAAATACCATACAGGAAACCAACCGCCTCAATGCATTGTGTAATAATATGCTGCTGGCATCGCAGATAGAAGCCGGCGGTTACAGTATTACAAAGGAAGACATCAACTTAACGGAATTGGTAAATGAGTGCGTGCAGGATTGCATTATCCGTTTCCCTCAGCGACAGATCAACGCAACCATCGGCGAAAATATTTTTATAACAGGCGACCGGCTGCTGTTGCAAATGGGTGTAAATAACCTGATTGATAATGCCATTAAATATTCTCCCAAAGAAACGCCCGTACACATTTTGTTGAAAGAACAAAACAAGGAAATTAGTTTTTCTGTGAAGGACGAAGGAAAAGGAATTGACGATCATGAAAAGAAAAAAGTGTTTGATAAATATTACCGCACCGGCAACCTGGCAACAAAAGGAGCCAAAGGAACGGGGCTGGGGTTGTATCTTACAAAAAAAATAGCCCAGCAACACAATGCAACTGTTTTGCTGACTGACAATGTGCCCGCAGGCTGTAATTTTACCATTCTTTTCAGGCAATAATTTTTGCTTGCAGAAACAATAAAAAAAATTAAGATGGCAGAAAAAAAGATCTCGATTTTACTGGTGGAAGATGAAGAAAATCTGCAGGAAGCCTTAAAGCTAAATCTTGAGCTGGAAGACTATGAAGTAACCTGTGCCTCTGACGGACTGGAAGCCTTAAAGGCAGTACAACAGGAGCATTTTGATTTGATGATACTGGATGTAATGTTACCGGAACTGGATGGCATTAGTGTTTGTGAAAGCATCCGTTTGCAAAACAATGATATTCCTATTTTAATATTAAGCGCTAAAAACAGCAGCGCCGACAGGGTGCTGGGTTTAAAGAAAGGCGCTGATGATTATTTAACCAAACCTTTTAACCTGGAAGAATTATTACTGCGGGTATATAAATTGGTGGCAAAAAGCAAACGCCTGGCCATTAGAAAACCGCTGGAACAAATTTATAAATTTGGTAAAAACCAGGTAGATTTTAAAGCACTGGAATGCATTACCAAGGACGGTGAAGTAATTGAGTTAACCAAAAAAGAAATCATGCTGCTAAAGCTGCTGATTGAAAATAAAAATGAAGTAGTAACCAGGGAAAAAATTTTACAGGCTGTTTGGGGTTACAATGTATATCCTACTACCCGTACCATTGATAACTTCATTTTAAGCTTTCGGAAATACTTTGAAGAAGACAGCCGCAATCCAAAATACTTTCATTCTGTTAGAGGCGTTGGCTATAAGTTTACCGAAGTCTGATTGAGACAGTTACTTACACGGTATCAAAAGCGTGAATGATATTAGTGGCTGTTTGGTACATTTCCTGCATTTTATTTTCATCAGTAAATGGCGTGTACAATTGCCACTCTATATCATCCAGTAATTGTTGTATCTGCAGACTGGTACTAACTCCGATACCTTTTTTATCCAGCTCCTCAGCAATTCTTTTTTTATTGATCGTTTCTACCGGAACGGCTAGCCGGCTTGCTAAAAACCGGCGCATTTCGTTATTTAATGTCTCGTAAAAATGTTGACTGTTCTGTTGCACCAGGTAGTATTCTGTATGGGCCAGCGGGTTAGCGGGTGGTTGCTCTTGCTTGTTGGTTTCAGCTAATTGCATGGCTGCTTCTTTAGCTTTACGGCTAAGCGCCAGCGCATGTTCCTTGCTGTTTTCTTTCTTTACCCAAAAAAACAAACCGGCAAAAATAATAAGCGCTACCGGAATAATAATCCAAAGCCGGTTGCTG
Organism: Chitinophagales bacterium; assembly: GCA_038210625.1. Taxonomy (GTDB): domain Bacteria; phylum Bacteroidota; class Bacteroidia; order Chitinophagales; family Chitinophagaceae; genus Ferruginibacter. The sequence continues at coordinate 154,976 of JBBQWL010000006.1, forward strand.
AAAATTGTAGCCGAAACACGTTCGTTGGTACTCCGGTCATCAGCAATATGTTTTGCTGTACTATTTTTTCCTGTGCCGGTGGTAACGGTAATGGTCACAGGCTTGGTGTTGATTATTTTATAGCTCTGTTGTACAGGATCAAAGTAACTGTATTCAATGGAGGGCAATGTATACACACCCGCTTTTTTGACGGTAAACGAATATTCAAAACCCTTGCTGCCACTGATTGGTACATCCAGTTTGTTCAGCGATTCCACCATCCTCGGCTCGTAACTTTCAATACCATCGGGCCATTTAATTTCAGGAGCGTTTAATAAAATCATATTGCCATGCCCGGTAATGGTAAACTGAAATTTGCCGGCATCATCCGTTGAAAAAACACTTTTTTCTACACCGGCATCTACCGTAAAACTACCAACAGCACCGTTAAATGAGGCGGGCTTATTGGTATCCGGCAATGGTTTTACATTAATGATCAGCGGCTTGCTTTGCAGGGTTATTTTTTCGTCCTGCATGGCGTCAGGCGGCAAACCTGCAAATCCCAAATCTTCCAACAAAGCATCCGTACTTCCACGGCGGCTTTTAAAATAATCTTCCTTTACAAAATGAATGGTGTTTTCTACTTCAGCAATTTCGGCTTCCATGGCGCCGGCCTGCAAAGGATACAACTGCGATTTTCGCAACGTATATACATTGTATTCCTTGCCGTTTAACTTTTCGGTAGCATAATAGGGCCGGCCAGGCTGGCTAAGATCAATAACAGAAAAGCCATTGAAGGAAGGATTTTTGGTAATATTACTTTCTGACTTTAACCGGGTATACAATTTATAATCTACCACCACAGGCTCACCAACATAGCAACTTGTTTTATCCGCATCTACTTTTATAAAAATATTTTTAGCCACCTTTTCCTGTACGTTTTCTCCCTTCTTTAAAATATAATCCCTGTTATCGGCACGTGGCATTCCGCCATCATAAAAAGAAGATAAACCACTAAAAGGAAAGTTGCCGCTATTTTGATTGGAAGCCGACGATGTAGCATTGGTGACCTGTAATTTTACCGCATTGCTTTTGAGGGTTTTGCCATCTGCTTTTGCCATCGCTTCACCAATGGTAAAATTGCCTTTTGCCCTCGGTTGCAATTCGTATGTAAGGCCGATGGTTTGCCTCGTAACGCCATTCACGGTTTCAACACTGCTCTCCTGGTTGGGTCCGCTTACAACAATAAAATCTTTAAATGAAGGGGGTATTATTTGTTGTACATCCTGTGCGTTTTCAACCATTAACCGCAGTTCGGTGGTCTCATTTTTACCAATTACAGCCGGCGAAACGGAAGCCGAAAACCGCACCTGTGCCAGTACATGGTACTGGCAAAAAAAGCACGATAAAAAAATCATTGGTAATAATCTCTTCAATAACGCATTCATAATAACTGGTAATACAAAAGTAAATTATAGCGAAGCTGTAATGTAACAGAAAAATAGAAATGATTGTAAAGAACTGTTAAATGAAGGGATAGAAAAAAGCCCGATAATGTTCAAAAACAATGGAAATAGTAAACCATCCCATTATCAATTAAATCATTATCCATTATCCATTAAGATCAAAGATCGCCTAACTGCGGCCTGATCACGATATCTTCCACCACAGCCTGTGGCGATAATTTGGTAGCCGCAATAATCATCGCAGCAATATCATCCGCCTCCATAATTCTTTGCCGGCTGTTATCAAAATCGCCCCACGAATCGGTCATTACAGCGCCGGGATATACCGCTGTTACTTTTATGTTATAAGGCTTTAGTTCTTCCCGTAAATTTTTGCTAAATCCCATCAAAGCAAATTTGCTAATGCTGTAACTGCCACCATTGGCATAAGCCTGCAAAGAAGCTATCGAACACAGGTTAAAAATATGTCCCTGTTTAGCAGTCATCATGGCCGGCAGCAATTGCCTTGTAAGCTGGTAAGCACTGTACACATTAACAGCCATCATTTGTTCCAGTAAGCCTTCCGGTTCGTTGTATACGCTGCCCGGCAAAAATTGTCCCGCATTGTTAATCAACACATCGGTAGTGCCTGCTTTCTGTAGTATCCATTCCGCCAGTTTTTTATTGTCCTCTTTATTGGCAACATCGGCCGCTATGGCATTAATGTTACTATCAGGAAATTTTACCTGCAGTTCGGCTACTGTATTGTACAGCGCCACTTCGTTCCGGGCACACAAAAAAAGGTCATGATTGTCTGCGGCAAAAGCGGTAGCCACCGCTTTGCCAATTCCTTTGGACGCTCCTGTTATTACTATATTCATGGTAAAAAATTAACAGCTGTGCCGGGTAAAATGTTTGTTCAAAAAATTATTGTCCGGGCTAAGAAGCTCTGTGGAACTTCATTGGCGTCGCACCCTTGTACAATATTTGTTTATTCAACTACAGCTTTCACCACCGAAGTTACGGCACAGTCAGCAGGTTTTAAAACGCCCGGGTATTGGCGGCATCATTTAGCAGCGCTATCTTTTATAAAAGAAAGCATAATTGATTTACCATTAGCTTTGCAAAAATAACAACAGCGTTAAAATAATAAGCGCTTATCTCCATTTAGAAGATCAGCGCAATACTCAACCATTCCATACACATGCCCGCATACAAACATTTATTTTTTGATCTTGATCATACCTTATGGGATTTTGACGCCAACGCCAAAGAAGCGCTAATAGAAGTATACGATCATTTTGAGCTGGAAGCAAAAGGTGTTCAGCCCTTTGTTGATTTTTATAAACACTACCTGCACCACAACGAAATTTTGTGGGACAGGTACCACAAAGGTTTTATCACCAGCGACGAATTAAAATGGAAGCGCATGTGGCGTACCATGCTGGAGTTTAAAATTGGCAGCGAGCCGCTGGCCCGAGATATGAGTGTACATTTTTTGGAGCGCTTACCCATAAAAAAAACGTTGTTTCCGCACACCATCGAAATATTGGATTATCTCACAGCAAAGGGGTATAACCTGCACCTCATCACCAACGGTTTTGAAAAAACACAGTGGAGCAAAATCAACAACAGCGGGCTCACCAGGTATTTTACGCACATGATTACCTCGGAAGCAAGCAATAGCCTGAAGCCAAAAAAAGAAATTTTTGAATTCGCCTTGCGCAAAGCTGGGGCTACTTTGGCGGAAAGCATCATGCTGGGTGATAACCTGGATGCGGATATACAGGGCGCTATCAACGCGGGCATGGATTGTGTATTTGTAAACCACCTGAAAATAAGTACCGACATTAAACCAACTTACATCATTCACCACCTGGAAGAGCTGGAACAAATTTTTTAAATAAAAAGCTGGTTCGATAATTGGATCAGGGTTTTTTATATAAAATAGTTACTTTCATTTTTTTATCATTGTTCATTTTATAGCAGCACAAATTTATGAGCTCATTCGAAGTACGGGGAGGCAAAAAACTATCGGGAGAAATTACACCGCAAGGTGCCAAAAACGAAGCATTGCAAATTATTTCGGCAGTATTACTGACGCCTGAAAAAGTAACGATTACCAATATCCCTGACATCATTGACGTAAACCTGCTGATAGAACTGCTGGGGGAAATGAACGTTAAGATCGACCGGGTAAGCAGGGATACCTGTATCTTTCAGGCCGACGATGTAAATGTTGAATATTTAAACAGCGATGATTACCATAAAAAAAGTGGCAAATTACGCGGCTCTGTTATGCTTGCCGGCCCCATGCTGGCAAGGTTTAAAAAAGCGTACCTGCCCAAACCCGGTGGCGATAAAATTGGCAGAAGAAGGTTAGACACCCACATCATGGGATTTGAAAAGCTCGGTGCAGCTTTTCAATATAATCCTGAGGGATTTTTTTACCTGGCGGCGCCGGAATTAAAAGGCGCCCACATTGTACTGGATGAACCAAGTGTAACGGGTACTGCCAATATTTTAATGGCTGCCGTAATGGCCAAGGGCACTTCCACCATTTACAACGCGGCCTGCGAGCCGTACCTGCAACAGTTATGTAAAATGCTCAATCGTATGGGTGCCCGCATCAGCGGTATAGCAAGCAATATGCTTACCATTGAAGGGGTAGATGAACTCGGGGGCACAGACCATCGCCTGTTGCCCGATATGATTGAAGTAGGTAGTTTTATTGGACTGGCTGCCATGACGCAGGGGGATGTTACAATTAAAAACGCAGGGCTACAGCACCTGGGTATAATACCGGAGAGGTTTCAGCAGCTGGGCATACAAATGGAATTTATTGGTGATGACATTCATATTCCTTCGCAGGAGTTATATGAAATTGAGAAATACATGGACGGTGGCATATTGACGATTTACGATCACCCGTGGCCAGGCTTTACGCCGGATTTATTGAGCATAGTACTGGTAACCGCCATACAGGCAAAAGGCAGTGTGCTGATACACCAGAAGATGTTTGAAAGCCGCTTGTTTTTTGTAGATAAATTAATTGATATGGGCGCACAGGTTATTTTGTGCGATCCTCACCGGGCGGTAGTGGTTGGCCTGGAAAGGGAACAGCAGTTAAGGGGCATTACCATGAGCAGCCCGGATATAAGAGCTGGCGTGGCGTTGCTGATTGCAGCATTGAGTGCCGATGGAAAAAGCATTATACAAAATATCGAACAGATAGACCGTGGTTATCAAAATATAGACGCCAGGCTTCAGGCATTGGGGGCGGATATTAGAAGGATTGGGTAATTGCCGGATATACTAATTGTTGTATTGTTTTATTGTTGCATTGTTTTGAGATCATTGTGCATGTAGCAGATGTTCTGTATAGGTAAGCATCAAATAGCCATTCAACAATATAACCATTCAACCATTTAACTCAAACAATTGCCTTTTCTTCCTTTTCTTTGCAAATGGCTATCCCAAACAAAATCATCATTATAACTGCGCCATCGGGTGCAGGTAAAACTTCCATCACGCTGCATTTAATGCGTGTTTTTCCTCAATTGGCATTTTCTGTTTCGGCTGCTACCAGGCAGGCGAGGGGCAGCGAAAAAAATGGGATAGACTACCATTTTATGAGTATGGAAGCGTTTAAACAAAAAATTCAGCAAAACGAATTTGCTGAATGGGAAATGGTGTACGAAGGAAAATATTACGGTACGTTAAAAAGCGAACTGCAGCGCATTTGGGATGCCGGTAAAATACCCATCCTGGATATTGATGTAAAAGGCGCCATCCATGTTAAACAACAGTACCCTGACTCCGCCATCAGCCTGTTTATTGTACCCCCATCTGTGGCGGCTTTAAAGGAACGGTTGGAAGGCCGCGGCACGGAAACGGCGGAATCGTTGGCGGCAAGAGTTAATAAAGCGGCATATGAAATTTCATTTAAAGATCAGTTTGATGAGCAGATTGTAAACGATACGCTGGAACATGCCTGCAGCGAAGCGGAACGGATTATCGGGGCTTTCATTGAACGATAGACACATCAGTCAAGTTACGAAGAACCCTGAAGGCCAGGGCAATTGAAATGCCTTCGTAAATTCATTTGGTGTTCAAATCAATGTTTGTTATTATTTTTACTATATGGACTGGATAGCACTCTTTGCGATTATCATTTCTTTACTCCTCATTGGTTTTTTCTCTGGGTTAGAAATTGCGTTTGTTTCTGCCAATAAGCTGTCAATAGAACTGAGAAAAAAGCAGGGATCGTATAGCGGCAGAACCTGGGGTGATTTTGCAGACAAGCCTGCCCGTTTTATCGGTACCATGCTGGTGAGTGTTAATATTGTATTGGTGGTATACGGCTTACTCGTGGGCGAATTTTTATATCCGTTGTGGCATTACATAGAATTGAAATTGCCGGTAGCACTGGCCGATTATGTAAAGTATATCAAGCTGCTGGTTGAAACCATTTTATCTACACTGATTGTACTGTTTATTGAATTTGTGTTTAAAGCATTTTTCAGGGCAACCAGCGAGAGTATTTTAAGCAGCAATTTCATCGCTTATATGGTGCAGTTCTTTTTTGGAACTTTTTCTGCTATCTCCACTTTTTTTGTCAATATCGCCGAATGGGTGTTGCGCTATATTTTTAATGTCAGGCTGAGTGATAAAAAAGAAGTGTTTACCAAGATAGACCTGGAACATTTTATCCAGCAAAGCAAGCACCATGATGAAGAAGACACCAGCGATATCAACAAGGAATTATTTGAAAATGCCTTATCGCTGAGCGAAATTAAAATAAGGGAATGCCTGATACCCCGCAAAGAAATTGAAGGTGTAGATATTACCCGCAATATGGATGACGTTAAAAGTATTTTTATCCAGACAAAGCTAAGCAAGCTGGTAGTGTACGATAAAAATATTGACAACATCCTGGGGTACATTCACCAGTTAGACCTGTTTAAAAACCCCTCTGATATAAGGTCTATTTTATTGCCAATACCGGCGATTCCGGAAAGTATGAGTGCCACCGACCTGATGAATAAATTTAGCAAGGAAAGAAAAAGCATCGCCTGGGTAGTAGATGAATTTGGCGGTACCGCCGGCATAGTCACCATGGAAGATTTGCTGGAAGAAATTTTCGGCGACATACGGGATGAACATGACACAGAAGAGTTTGTAGAAAAGCAACTGGCTGCCAATGAATTTATTTTCAGTGGCCGACTGGAGCTGGATTACATTACCGAAAAATATGAGCTTGAATTTCCCGATAGCGCTGATACCGAAACCCTGAGCGGTTTTATTATTCAAAACCGCGACGAAATACCCAAACAAAAACAAACTTTCACCATTGGCAATTACCAGTTTGATATTTTAAATGTAAGCGATACCCGTATTGATACGGTGAAGCTGAGGGTGCTGAAGTAAAGGGCTGGCCCCATCTCCTAAAGAAGGGAATTAGATAGTTACTATGAAAGCAATATTTTTAATCTTTTTAATAGTAAGTTCAGGTAGCCTTAAAGCTCAACCAATTTCTATTAACACTGATAAAGGAGTTTATAAGAGTAACGATTCAGTCGAAATCAAAATAGTTAATAATTTGGTTGATTTCGTTTATGTTATTGCATTAGAGTTAAATGTAAATAACAAATGGGGTGAACTTGAATCCGATATCAATATGATGGGGAATAAGGTGGAAATTTTGAAACCTTTAAAAAAGAACCAAATATTTGTCATAAAAATTATTCTTTCCGATTATCTCACTAGAACACTTACCCGAGACAAAAATAAATTTAGGCTTAGGTTATCATATGGACAAGGCAATAAAGAAACAAGTGAAATTTATAGCAATACGTTTAAATTGTACCAGTAGGTAGGTTCGTGTAAGCAAGAAATAACTTCGATAGATGTAACAGGCGTAATGCCATAATGTTAGAGGATCAAATGCTGGGCTGGTAAAGTGCTACAGCTTTTCAATTCAGTGGACAAGTTAGGTTTTAATGTTTGAAGCTTAGTAACAAAAAGATACAGGGCAGAGTGCTGCGCCCGAAGGAAACAGATATTAGCGGAACAAATTGTTGGAATCCCAAGACTCTGACGACAATAAATAATTTTGTGAAAATAAAAAATATACTAACTGGGATTTTTGGAGTAGTGATTATCATTTCTACTACAACAATTATTTTTAAAAGAACCATCAAGTTTTAGTAATAAGAGATATTGATACTTTTACGTTTAATGATTCGATAGTCTATGTCCAATAGGCCCGGGAATGTCGAAATGCAGGCGCAGGAATGAGGGGTGGCAATGAGCGAAGGTTTCCTGTGCCGGCCGTCACTAAGGCTGCGCAAATAGAGATAAAAAAATAATGAACGCAGTGCCGGTACGTTGTAAGTATTTTTACGGCAGAATTTTTGATTATTATACAAATAAACAAGGGTTGCTGAGATTGCAATTATTGGAGGACTTTGATGTTTGGGCATTAGTAACAAAGGGACGCAGGTCTGGGGCACTGCGCCTGATGGGTGTAAGGCAGTATCTTCAACAGACCGCATATCCTTTTAATGCAACTAATTCATCAACAGGTACAAGAGAATAAAATGAATAAATTATTAGGTATAGGCGTTTAGATAACAATTTTAATTGATTGACAATAAGCGTTTAGGGTCATTAATAACCATTCTTTTAATAAGCAAGTCGAAGGTTGACCCCATATTTTGCCTTCTATTGTATCTGAAATGATACTCATTC